>JBBSIS010000291.1:0-3794 GCA_038231955.1 Acidimicrobiales bacterium | reverse complement strand
GGAGCCCAGTCGGTTCGGCTGAGGGCGTTGGACCTGGCCGTGGGATTCGACGACGGCGAGGAGCTGCGTACCGAGATCAGCGCCAAGTTCCGGCGGTCAGGTCTGGCATCGGAGCTGGGCGCCGCCGGGCTCGAGATGACCGGATGGTGGATAGACCCGGCCGCTGATTTCGCCGTCTCGCTCTCGGTGCCGGCGTGAACCGACACGGGCCCGTGACACCGTCGAGGCGGTCATGATCGAGGAGGGCGTGCATGCGGACCGGTGACGTGGCCGGCGCCATGGGCAAGGGGCTGGTGGCCGGGGTCGCCGGCACCGTCCTCATGACGCTGTCGAGCACGATCGAGATGAAGCTGACAGGTCGGGCCGCCAGTTCGGCGCCGGCGGACGCCGCGGCCAAGGTGCTGGGCGTCGAGGCGACGGGGGAGGCGGAAAGGGCCCGGTTCTCCAACGTCGTGCACTGGGCCTACGGCACGACGTGGGGCGCGGTCAGAGGCCTGGTGGGCGTGGCCGGCCTGAACGGGCCACCCGCCGCCGCCGCCCATTTCGCCGCGGTGTGGGGAAGTGGCCTGGTCATGCTGCCCGCCCTCGGGGTGGCTCCCCCGGTGCGGGAGTGGGGGGCCAAGGCGCTGCTCACCGACGCCTGCCATCACCTTGTCTACGCCGCCGGCGCCGGCCTGGCCTATGCCGCCCTTGATCGCCAAAGCTGCACGCGGTGATCGGCGAGCGACGCACGCAAAGACCGCTTCATCACGTGGAACCTCCTGCATGTGGATGCGGCCGGGGCCAAACGTGACGACCCCTGACGACGGCTCGGTGCTTACAGAAGGGTTAAGAAGTGACCAAACGCATTGCGTGGCACCTGAGTTCCACAGATGATCAACGTGCAACTTTGGGCTGGCCGGCGCTTCCTACGTTCGGCGCATCCCCAGGGCAGTTGACGTCCGAAATCCTCTTCAAAGGAGACAAGCACTGTGAAGACCCCGTGCATTCGTCGCCCCCGGCTCGCCGTCGCCATGGCGGTGGCCACGTCGGCTGCCCTCCTCGGCGCGGCGTCCGCCCAAGGCCAGGTTTCCAAGGGTGGTGCGGCCGCCGCCGCTGCGCCGGCAAGCCCGGCGTGCGCGCCATCGGAACGCCAGTTGCAGCAGGCGACCGAACCTGCGGCCCGGGCCCAGATCGAGATGGCGCTACAGCGGCTCGGCTGTCCACCCGCCGGCCCGACAACGACGACAGCCTCGGTGCCGACGACGACGGGGCCGACAACCACGACAACCGTCGACAGCCAAGGCCGCCCTCACGGAGCCGCTATGGGTCTTGGGCAGCTCAGGGGGCTCCTACCCGCAGACCACCTAACGGTGGAGAGCGCCATTCAGGTTGACCTGAGCACCGAGACGGTCCGGTTGCCCCTGTACAAGGGGACCGCGTACAAGGGCACCGCCCAGCAGGAGACCGTCTGGTATGTCCTGCTCGACGCCTCCGACAGCGGCTTGGCTCGAGACCTCGGCGTCAACTATGCGCCGAAGCTGGCGAATGTCGGCATCTCGTGTGCAGCGTGCGTGCAGCCCGTCACCCTCGACTCGCCGACTCCGGCGCAGAACCGATTCGGCCCGGCCACGGTCAACTTTCAGGGTGCTCCCGACTTCAGCCCGACCAGGATCGCCGAGCCGGGGCCGACCGGCTTCCCCCTGGCCGCGTTCCAGCCCGGCGCTGTGGCGGGCCCCGGCTACAGCCCGTTCATCAAGGTCGCCGGCTCGAGCGTCGTCTACAACGCACCCATCGTCGCCACTGGGGAAGAACCCTTCGACGTCACCCATCACACCAACACCGCCGACCGGGCTCTCGGCATCCACATCGCCCCGCCCTCGCCTCCCGGCCAGTTCCTCGAGTCCTGGGTCGACTTCCTCATCGTCAAAGGCTTCGACGCCGGCCAGCCGATCGTCTACCTGACGACCGATGCCGGCCAGCCCCTCACCGCTGTCCTGGAGCGGGCCACGTACGTCCCAGCCCTGGACAGTGCGGCCTACAACGGTGGGGATGACTTCCTCGGATCCTCCCGCGAGCGACTCTTCGCCTTCGCCAACGGCCAGACCGGCCCCAACAACCCGCAGTCGCAAGGCTTCCAGCACCTCGCCCTCGACAGTCACATTGCCGAGGACGCCTCGTCCGACAACACCGCCTTGATCAACTCGCTGCGCTTCGGAGGCGACCTCCTCGAGGTCTTCGGCGACTTCCCAACCCTTTCCGATCCCCGCCACGCGAATGCATACAGCCCGCTCTGGGACGCCCAGCTCGGCCTGTGGACCGAAAAGGCGATCGGCATGGGCCTCAACACACGGCAGATCGACGAGAACCAGGTGTTCAATCTGGCGGCCAGCCGTCCCGACCTCCTCACCGGCGTCGACCCGGCCACGGGGCAGCCCCAGCCCTACGGGTCCGTCGGCATCGACATCAACTGCGCGGTCATCGGCTTCACGGCCTTGGCCCCGACGGCGAACTTGGCGGCGCCTCTGCCCAACTCGCAGTTCCCACCGAGGTGACGATCGAGGTGGCGCCGACGACGGACCGCCCCGATCGTCGCTGGCGACAGTCAACCGGGCGATGCGGTCCGGAAGCTGGCCCCAAGCGTGGTCGGAGCCGACGCCGTTGGGGAGACGGCCATCTAGGCAGGCGTGCGCCTGACAGCTTGGACCGAGTCGGCCGCCCGGCGATTCGCTCTCCGGGTCGGATGGAGGGAGCAGCTAGCGCGCCTCGATCCCGTCCCCGACGTCGTGACCGGTTCGCGTCGGACGGCGGCCATGTCTCCCCGCAGCTTTCTGTTCCTAGATTCCCTCGCCCGCCACCTTGCGAAAGGGTGCCCCGCACATGAGCGAAGACCGCCCCATCCACCGCCCCGTGGCCCTCGGGGCCCTGGCCGGGTTGGTCGCCGCCCTGGCCATGACGCTGGTGCAGGCGCTGTTGCGCCTCGGTCTGGGGGTGCCCTCGCCCGCCGGGCTCATCGGCGACCGGCTGGGCGAGCGCATCCCGGTCAAGCCCTTCCTCAACTTGATCGGCCGGATCGGCAGCTACGGCCGACTGACGGCGCTCAGCGTGTTCGGGGTGCTCGCGGTCACCTTGGTTCTCGGGGCCGTCGTCGGCGCCCTCTATTCCCGGATCACCGAGCGTCGGCCGGCGGACCCCGGGCACCCCCTCGGCTGGGTCGGCCTGAGTCGCCGGGGCCTGCTCGTACTCGCCGCGGTGGTGGCTGTCACCTGGCTCGTCTCGGTCGCCAGGTTCTGGCCGCTGCTGGCCAGCTACTACCGGGGGGCGCCTCGGGGCACCGCCCGCCTGGCCAACGCCGGCTGGCTGCTCTTCGCCTACGCCGTCTTCGCCGTCACCCTGGTCGGCGCCTACCGGCTGCTCACGAGCCGGCCGGCGGCGGGGGTGGCGCCCAGCGCCTCCGGGCCCGGTCTCGGCCGCCGCGCCGTCTTGGCCGGAGGCGCCGGCGTGGGCCTGACCGTGGCGACGGGCGGAGTCCTCCGCAAGCTCTACACCCGGTCCACGTTCGGCTACGACGGCCTGCAGAACAGCGGCGACCTCGCCGCCATCACGCCCAACGACCGCTTCTACGTGGTGACCCAGAACCTGATCGACCCCCAGGTGCACAAGGGCTCGTGGCAGCTGGAGATGGGCGGGGAGGTCGACCACCCCCGCTACGACTTCGCAGCCATCAGTGCGCTGCCCTCCGTGGTCCAGGAGTCCACGCTGTGCTGCATCAGCAACGGGGTGGGGGCGGGCTCATGGCCAACGCGGCATGGAAG
>JBBSIS010000290.1:0-3798 GCA_038231955.1 Acidimicrobiales bacterium | reverse complement strand
GAGGAGCGGGGGGGCGGCTGTCCACCCGAAGAGTGGTGCTCGGCGTGTGCGGCAGCATCGCCGCCTACAAGGCAGTGGAACTGTGCCGCCGGCTGGTCGACGCCGGCGCTCATGTGTCGCCTGTCATGACGGGCGACGCCGCCCGCTTCCTGGGCGCCGCCACCCTGTCAGCCCTGGCTTCGGAGCCGGTGCACGACTCGCTTTGGTCGGACGCCGAACCCATTCCCCACACCTCGCTCGGCCGCTCGGCCGACGTGGTGGTGGTGGCGCCGGCCACGGCCACCCTGCTGGCCAAGTACGCCACCGGCATCGCCGACGACCTGTTGACGGCCACCCTGCTGGCCACGCGCGCTCCGGTCGTCGTCTGCCCGGCCATGCACACCGAGATGTGGGAGCACCCGGCGACGGTCGCCAATATCGCCCGGCTCCGAGAGCGGGGAGTCCTGGCCGTGGCGCCGGCCAGCGGCCGGTTGGCCGGTGGCGACGAAGGTGCGGGGCGGTTGGCCGACGTGGGGGAAATCCTCGCCGCCATCGACCAGGTGCTGACGCCCCAGGATCTGGCCGGGCGGGCCGTGCTCGTCACCGCGGGGGGGACTCGTGAGCCGGTGGACCCGGTGCGCTACATCGGGAACCGGTCCTCGGGCAAGCAGGGCCATGAGCTGGCCGCCGAAGCCCTGTCCCGAGGTGGGTCGGTCGTTCTGGTCACCGCCTCCGACCGGCCTGCTCCCGCCGGCGCCCTGACCGTACGGGTCGATACCGCGGCCGAGATGGAAGCCGCCGTGCTGGCCCACGCCGTCGGCGCCGATGTCGTCCTCATGGCGGCTGCAGTGGCTGATTTCCGGCCCAAGGCGGCCGCCGGCGTCAAGCTGCACAAGGCTGACGGCGTGCCTGACCTGACGCTCGAGCCCACCACCGACATCCTTGCCGAGCTTGGCCGCCGCAGGCGGTCCGACCAGGTTCTGGTCGGTTTCGCGGCGGGGACGGGCGACGTCCGGGAACGGGCGGCCGAGAAGCTGGGGCGAAAGAACCTCGACCTGATCGTCGCCAACGACGTGACCGTCCCCGGCGCCGGCTTCGGGCACGACACCAACCAGGTCGGCCTGCTCGACGACAGCGGCGAGTGGGCCGACGTGGCCCTGACCACCAAGCGGCAACTGGCCGCGATGGTGGTGGATATGGTGGTGGACCTGCTTCGTCGGCAAGGATCAGGAGCGGGCGGGCGCACGGGCAAACCCGCCACTACCGGGCCGTCCACTACCGGACCAGCCACTACAGGGCCAGCCACAAGGGGAGAAGGCGCATGAGCACGAAGTACACCTTCACGTCGGAGTCGGTCACGGAGGGCCACCCGGACAAGATGGCCGACCAGGTATCAGACTCGATCCTCGACGCCATCCTGACCGAGGATCCCATGGGCCGGGTGGCGTGCGAGAGCCTGCTCACCACCGGGCTGGTGGTTGTCGCCGGCGAGATCACCACCACGGCCTACGTCGACATCCCCAAGATCGTGCGCCAGACCGTGTGCGACATCGGCTACGACCGTGAGTCCTTCGGCTTCGACGGCCATACGTGCGGGGTCATCACCGCCATCGACGAGCAGTCCCCCGACATCAGCCAGGGAGTGAGCACCGCCTACGAGGTCCGCACCGGCAAGAGCGGCGAGGACGAGATCAACGCCCAGGGCGCAGGCGACCAGGGGATGATGTTCGGCTACGCCTGCGACGAGACCGACGATCTCATGCCCATGCCGATCTGGCTGGCCCACCGGCTGGCCCAACGGCTGGCCGAGGTGCGCAAGGCCGGCGTCATGCCCTACCTGCGTCCTGACGGCAAGACCCAGGTCACTGTCGACTACGAGGACGGCCGGCCGGTCAAGCTCCGCACCGTCCTCATCTCCAGCCAGCATCAGCCCGGCCTCGACACCGAGACCCTCCTCAAGCCCGACCTGCGCGAGCACGTGATCCACCCGCTGCTCCCGGCCCAGTTCGCCGACGACGGCTACGAGCTGTTCGCCAACCCCACCGGCAGCTTCGAGCTGGGCGGCCCCCACGCCGACACCGGCCTCACCGGTCGCAAGATCATCGTCGACACCTACGGTGGCGCCGCCCGCCACGGCGGCGGGGCCTTCTCCGGCAAGGATCCGTCCAAAGTTGACCGGTCGGCGGCGTACGCGGCCCGATGGGTGGCCAAGCACGTCGTCGCCTCCGGCGCGGCTCGGCGCTGTGAGATCCAGGTCGCCTACGCCATCGGCGTGGCCCGGCCGGTGTCGATCATGGTCGACACCTTCGGCACCGAGTCCGTCGACCCGGCCCGCATCGCCACCATGGCCGACGAGGTCTTCGATCTCCGCCCGGCCGCCATCATTCGCGACCTCGACCTGCGCAAGCCGATCTACAGGCGCACCGCGGCGTACGGCCACTTCGGGCGGTCCGAGAAGGAGTTCACGTGGGAACGCCTCTCGCGCCTGGACGACGTGAAGCGGGCCCTCGACCTCAACTGATCGCGAGGGTTCTGCCCGACCTCCCCGTCGACAAGGTCTTCGACTACTCCGTTCCCGAGCACCTCGCCGCCGATGTGCGGGTGGGGACGATGGTGCGCGTGTCGTTGCAAGGCCGCCGCGTCGGAGGTTGGGTCGTCGGCCTGTCCGAACTGCCCGCCACCGACCGGGCGCTGCAGCCCCTGGCCAAGGTCACCGGCTGGGGGCCTGCGGCCGACGTGGTGGCCCTGGCCCGATGGGCGGCATGGCGCTGGGCCGGCCGTCCGGCCCAGCTGCTGGGTACGGCGTCGCCGCCACGGGCCGTGCGGGGCCTGCCCACGCGCCCCCCGCCGCGCCCGGCGACCGCCCCGCCCGCTGACGTCCCGCCGGTCGACGTGGCAGAGGCGTTCGCCCAGCCGGCGACCGTCACCGTCCTACGGCTACCACCTCCGGTCGACGTCCTGCCGCTGGCCCTGGCCGCCGCCGCCCTCGGAGAGGCCCTGGTGCTGGTCCCGTCGGTCGCGATCGCGTCCTCACTGGCCACCCGTCTGCGCCACGCTGGCCACCGGGTGGCCCTTGTCCCCGACGACTGGGCCACCGCCGCCGCCGGGGGTGGCGTGGCCATCGGGGCCCGGACGGCGGCGTGGGCGCCCCGGCCCGCGCTCGCCGCCGTGCTGGTCATCGACGAGGGCGACGAGGCCTACCAGGCCGAGCGGGCGCCGACGTGGAACGGGCGCGACGTGGCCGCCGAACGGGCCCGGCGCGCCGGGGTGCCGTGCGTGTTCACGTCGCCCTGTCCGTCCCTCGATGCCCTGGCTGCCGGCCGGCTCCTGACTCCCTCGCGTACGGAGGAGCGAGCAGGCTGGCCGGTCGTGGAGGTGGTCGACCGCCGGGCCGACCCTCCCGGCTCCGGGCTGTACTCGGCCCGCCTCGTCGCCATGGCCCGTGCGGCCCGGTCCGACGCCCGACTGGTATGCGTCCTGAACCGCAGGGGCCGGACCCGCCTGCTGGCCTGTGCCGCGTGTCGCGAGCTGGCCCGGTGCGAGGCGTGTGGCGCCGCGGTCGGAGGCCGGTCTGGCGGCGGGGGCGCCGGCGGGCTCCTGTGTCGTCGCTGCGGCCTGGCCCGGCCGCCGGTGTGCCTGGCTTGCGGCGGCCCCCGTCTGGCCACGTTGCGAGTGGGCGTGACCCGGGCGCGTGAGGAGCTCGAGTTGCTGGCCGGCCGCCCCGTCGCTGAAGTACGCGCCGACACCACTGTCTCAGGGCCGGCGGCCGTCCGCGGGGGCCCAGCACCGATCCTGGTCGGCACCGAGGCGGTGCTGCAT
>JBBSIS010000289.1:0-3808 GCA_038231955.1 Acidimicrobiales bacterium | reverse complement strand
CGACCGCCAGAGGATGGAGGCGGCTGCCGACGCGCCCGAGGCGGCGGCCGCCGCCGTCGACCTGGCCGAGTGGCTGGTCGAGCGGGGTATGCCCTTTCGCGAGGCGCACCACGTAGTGGCCGGCCTGGTGCGGGACGCGATCGACGGCCACGTGCCGCTCATCGGCCTCGTCGCCGACCACAGCATGCTCGGGCCCGAGGCGGCGGCGCTGCTGGAGCCGGGCGCCGCGGTGCGCCGCCGCACCACGGCTGGTGGCGCCGGTCCGGGGCCCGTCACGGAGCAACTGCGACGCTTCGCCCGGCGCGTCAGCCACGACCAGGGCAGGGTGACGGGATGAACCGGGCTCGGCGGAGGTTGGCGTCAGCCATCGTCGTGGTGGGCATGGCCGGCGTCTTCACCACCGTGGGGGCGCGCCAGACCCGTACCACGTTCGCCGTCCCCGACCCCATCACCGCCGTCGAGGTGGAGTCGGAGGCCGGGGCCGTCGACGTGGTCGTCGCCGGCGACAGGGGCACCACCATCGTGCAGACCGCCCGCGCCCTGCTCGGGGGGCCGACCATCGAGCAGTCAGTGGTCGACGGCGTTCTCCGGCTGCGGGCGAGCTGCCCGCGCCTGGGCGCCGCCGTCTGCCAGGTCGACTACCGGCTCGAGTTACCGCCGACGCTTCCCGTCCGGGTCCGTACCGGCCGCGGTGACGTCTCCGTCGAGGACATGGCCGGGGCGGTCGACGTGACGTCGACGGAGGGATCCATCTCCCTGGCCCGCACGTCTGGCCCGGTGACGGCCCGTACGTCGCAGGGGTCCGTGGAGGGGGTCGACCTGGCGCCGCCCTTCCTGGACGCGTCGACTCGGGGCGGGCCCATCAGCGTCTCCCTGGCCAAGCCGGCGGGGCGGGTCGATGTGCAGAGCCGCTCCGGCTCGGTCGACCTGGCCCTGCCTGCCGACCGCTACCGGGTCGAGACCGCCACCGGCCGTGGCCGGCCCGACATCGGCGTGGTCGTCGACGCCACGTCGGGCTACGTCGTCCGGGCGACGACCGTGGCGGGCGGCGTGCGCATCCGCCCCCGCTGAGCCGGCTCACGTGGGGCCGCTGTCGCGGGACTTCTACGCCCGGGACGGCCGCGACGTCGCCCCCGAGCTTCTCGGCAAGCTCCTGGTCCGGGAGGAGCGGGTGGGACGGATCGTCGAGGTGGAGGCCTACGCCGGTGCCCTCGACCCGGCCAGCCACGCCTACCGGGGGCGGACGGCCCGCAACGCCACCATGTTCGGCCCCCCCGGACGGCTCTACGTCTATTTCACCTCTGGCATGCACTTCTGCGCCAACGTCGTGTGCGGAGAGGAGGGGGTGGCCTCGGCGGTGCTGTTGCGGGGCCTGACCCCGGTCGGCGGCCTGGACGCCATGCGGGCCGCCCGGGGCCCGGCGCCCCGGCGCGACCGTGACCTGTGCAGCGGGCCGGGGAAGCTGTGCCAGGCTTTCGGCATCGACCGGGGCTTCGACGGGGCCGACCTGGTGACCGGTGACCTGGGCCTGACGGTGGGCCAAGACGGCACGCCACCCCTGGCACAGCCCGGGACCAGTGGGCGGATCGGGCTCTCGGTGGCGGCCGACGTGCCGTGGCGGTTCTACGTGCCCGGCGCCGTCGGCCTGTCCCGGCCGGGGTGAGCGGGCAGCGCACGGAAAGGGCGGCGGGCACGGGAGAAGCGTCGGGTACCGTCCTCGACGTGGCCGACCTCTTCGACGACCTGCGCTGGCGGGGCCTGGTGTATCAGGCCACCGACGACGCACTGGCGGCCACCCTGTCGGCCGGGCCGATGGCCGTTTACCACGGCATGGACGCCACCGCCGACAGCCTGCATGTCGGGAGCCTGGTCGGCGTGGTCATCCTGCAACGCCTGCAGCGGGCCGGCCATCGTCCCTTGGCGTTGCTGGGGGGGGGCACCACCCTGATCGGTGACCCCAGCTTTCGACGGACCGAGCGCCCCCTGCTGTCGGCCGGGCAGATCGAGGCCAACGCCGCCGGCATCCGGGCCCAGCTCGAGCGCTTCCTCGACTTCGGGCCCGGCCCTTCCGGCGCCACGCTGCTCAACAACGCCGACTGGCTGTCGTCCACGCCCCTCACCGACTTCCTGCGTGACGTCGGCAAGCACTTCACCATCAATGCCATGCTGGCCAAAGAGTCGGTGCGGTCCCGGCTCGAGGACCCCGACCAGGGGATCTCCTTCACCGAGTTCAGCTACATGCTGCTGCAGGCATACGACTTTCTCCACCTCTTCGAGGCGCACAGGTGCCGCCTGCAGATCGGTGGGAGCGACCAGTGGGGCAACATCACCGCCGGGATCGACCTTATCCGTAGAGTGCGGAGCGCGGAGGCCTACGGGTTTACGTGGCCGCTGGTCACCAAGGCCGACGGGTCCAAGTTCGGGAAGAGCCAGGCGGGCAACGTCTGGCTCGACCCGGCGCGCACCAGCCCGTACGAGTTCTTCCAGTTCTGGATGGGCGCCGACGATCGCGACGTCGGCCGCTACCTCCGCCTGCTTACCTTTCTTGATCGGGAACGCATCGAGGAACTGGAGAGCGAGACGGCTATGCGCCCCGAACGGCGGAACGCCCAGCGGGCGCTGGCCGATGCGCTGACGGTGGCGGTACACGGCCAGGACGAGGCGGTCAGGGCCGGCCAGGCCTCGGCGGCATTGTTCTCCGGCGAACTGTCGAGCCTCGACGAGGCCGCGCTGGTGGAGGTCTTCGCCGAGGCCCCGTCGACCACGGTGGCCCGGTCGCGACTCGACGGCGCCGGGGTGGCACTGGTCGAGCTGCTGGCCGAGTCGGGCCTGGTGACGTCGAGGTCGGCCGCCCGCCAGGCCATCACCCAGGGCGGGGTGTCGCTCAACGGGCAGCGGGAAGGCGACGTCGACCGCCGGGTGGTCGCTGCCGATCTGCTGGCCGGCGGCTACCTGGTCGTGCGCCGGGGGAAACGCAGCTACCATCTGCTCTGCGCCAGGTAGGCCCCTCCGGGGAACCACCGGGCCGCCGGTTGCCAGACTGACCGAACTCTGATAAGTTCCCCTTTTGCGCCCCACGGAGGCCCGGCCTACCGGTCGGACGCCCAAGGCGCTCGCAGAGGGCGCTCCCGGCGGAGTCGAGCGGCCCGACCGAGGCACCACCGTCTCCGACGTGTGCCCGGGTGATGTTACTGGAAATGCAGCGCACCTTGAAAACGGAACAGAGAGCAAAGAAGCCAGTGCGGGCGACCCCCAACGCATGAGGGTCGCATTGTATTTGCACTGAAAACGGACAACAACAATCCGTTTCTGGTGCCAGTTGGCGACCGAGGTTCAGTTACCTCGCAAGCCGACTCTCCGATTTTGTGCAGTCGTCCTTCGGGGCGGATGCCCAAGGTCTCGATGGAGAGTTTGATCCTGGCTCAGGACGAACGCTGGCGGCGTGCTTAACACATGCAAGTCGAGCGAGGTCCATCCGGTGGCAACACCGGGGAAGACCTAGCGGCGAACGGGTGAGTAACACGTGAGCAACCTGCCCCGAAGACTGGGATAACACCGGGAAACCGGTGCTAATACCGGATGCCCTCCTCTGGTCGCATGGCCTAGGGAGGAAACGACTGTGTTTAATAGATGCAGTTTGCTTCGGGAGGGGCTCGCGGGCTATCAGCTTGTTGGTGGGGTAACGGCTCACCAAGGCGACGACGGCTAGCTGGTCTGAGAGGACGACCAGCCACACTGGGACTGAGACACGGCCCAGACTCCTACGGGAGGCAGCAGTGGGGAATCTTGCGCAATGGGCGAAAGCCTG
>JBBSIS010000288.1:0-3839 GCA_038231955.1 Acidimicrobiales bacterium | reverse complement strand
CGTGGCGAAGGCCGCTCCGACGGCTGCTCACCGCCCACCCCCTGGGCGGGTGCGTCATGGGCGACGGGCCGGCCACCGGCGTGGTGAACGACCGGGGCGAGGTCTGGCGCCATCCCGGCCTCTTCGTGGCCGACGCCTCCATCATCCCCGGGCCCCTGGCCGTCAACCCGTCCCTGACCATCGTCGCCCTCAGCGAGCGGGTGGCCCAGTGGATGGTCGCCGGGCGCGATCTGACCTGACAAGTGCACAATGGGGTGCGTGCCGTCGACTGATACCCAACAGGTCCGGGCCGCCTTCGCCGCCGCCGGCGATGGTGTGGTGGTCGGCCTGCGGTGGCGGGAGTCCACGTCGGGCACACAACAGGAGATGTTCCAGGTGCTGCGTCTCGAGGCCGGCAAGGTCGTCGGCGCTCCTGGCTGAGCCGGAGGTCACCACCGGTTGGGCCCGGTACCTCGAGCGCTTTCACCAGGAAAAGCCGGGGATCACCGCCGACGTCCTCGGTCACGCCGACGACCGGGGAGTGAGCCCGTACGGCTGGGTCGTCGAGGGAGTGCACCACGGTCCCGTGCTCGACCTGGCCTGCGGCAATGCTCCGCTGGCCTCCGAGCTGGCCGGACGGAACTGGGTCGGCGTGGACCTTTCCCATGCCGAATTGTCGGCGGCCGAGCGTAACGGTGCCGGCCCAATGGTCCTCGCCGACGTCGTCGCCGTGCCCGTGGCCGACGGGTCGGCCGGGTCGGTCGTGTGCTCCATGGCCCTCATGGTCGTGCAGCCCCTCGACCGGGTCCTGTCCGAGGTTGCCCGGGTGTTGCGTCCCGGCGGTGTCTTCGTCGCCCTGATGCCGGCTCATGGTCCGCTCAGCCCACTTGACGTCATGCGCTATACCCGCTTGCTAGCCGCGTTGCGCAAGAGAATGCTCGCCTACCCCAACGACCGCGAGCTCGACGACGTCGGCGCTCTCATGGGCCGCCACGACCTCCACCTGGTCGACGACCGGCGCCGGAGGTTCGCGTGCCGGATCACCAGCCCGTCGGTGGGAGTGATGTGCGTGCGGTCGTTGTACCTCCCCGACATCGACCCGGCCCGGCTGGCCGCCGGCGAAGGGGTGGCCCGCCGCTGGGTGGGCCGGGATCTCGGCCTGCCCCTGAGGCGCGTCGTCGCCATACGAGGCAGCTCGTAGCATCGGCGTGATGAGCATCCAAGGGAGAAGGAGCGACGGCGAGCCGAAGTTCCGGAAGACGAGCAGCGGCGAGCCGACCGAGGGGATGGGCCGGGACGGCTACTACGACGCCCACTCGGAGTACCAGCGATCGGTGGCCGAGACTGGCGCGGCGCTGATCGACCGGTGCGTCGCCGCCACGACGCTGCCTGGCGATGGCGAGAGCTACGTGGTCGCCGACTACGGATGCTCGACCGGAGCGAACTCCATCAAGATGGTGAGCCGGGCCATCGCCGCCGTGCGGGCACGGGAGCCCGGCATCGCCGCCGCCGTTCTGCACAATGACGTCCCCACCAACGACTTCAACCAACTGTTCGCCAACCTGGCGGCCACCCCGGACAGCTATCTCGACCTCGACCCGCCGGTCCTGCCCCTCGTGTCGGTCGTGTCGTTCTTCCAGGTCGCGGCGCCGATCGGTTCGGTGCGGCTGGGAATGTCGTTCTCGGCCGCCCATTGGCTCAGCACCCAACCCGACGTGTTCGTTCCCGGGGGCTTCTATTTCGCCGATGCCATGGGCGATACCCAGGCCGCCCTCGAACAGCAGGCTGCGGACGATTGGGCGACGTTCCTACGCGCCCGTCGTGACGAGCTCGCCCCGGGTGGACGACTCCTGGTCCAGATGGTGGGGACGAACGAGGCCGGACAGGTCACCGCCCGCCGGCTGCTTCATGCCATGGCCGAAGTGGGAGAGGCGATGGCCTCCGAGGGACTGATCGATCTTGACGCTGTCGATCGGTACATCCTCCCCGTTTACGCCCGGACGGCCGTCGAGGCCGAGCAGCCCCTGCACGACGACCCGATGCTGGCGGCGGCTTTCACCGTCGACGAGATCTCCGTCGACCCCGTGCCCAACCCGTACCTGGAGGAATGGAACCAAGATGGGGACAACTTTGCGTACGCGAGGAAGTACGCGGCGTTCGTTCGAGGATTTACCGAATCCAACCTCCGCCTGCACCTGTTCGACGCCGCGGGCGATCCGGGGGCCGGCGTAGTCGAGGAGTACTTCAGCCGGTTGGAAGCGCGCTTCGCCGCCGCCCCGATGGAGGACCGCTTCGAGGACTGGACGTTGACCGTCATTCTGGCCCGCACGGGTGATTCGTAGCTGAGGCGGCGGCCTCTCATTGATTAGGGTGCGGCTCCGCAGGAGTGACGTTCGGGCGCCTCCGCCTGAGCAGCGGCCGCTGACGTAGGTCGAATCGCCCCCCCTTCCTGTAGCCCTGAGGCATCCACCCTCTGTCCTCGTGTACGCACGAGAATCTGCTAGCGATTCACTAGCAGACTGGAGGCTACGGTATGACGGTGCCTGACAAGAGGGCGTCTCGGGCCCCACGGTTGGTGCGTGGGTCGGTGGTCACCCACCGACGACGCTGCGGGAAGGCGAACTGCCGCTGCGCGGACGGCGAGGCGCTGCACGAGGCCACGGTTCTCAGCTACTCCGAGGCCGGGCGAACCCGTTTCGTCATGCTCCCCGCCGACCAGGTGGGGCCGGTGAGGGCGGCGGTGGAGCGCTATCGGGCGGAGCGCTCCCGCCTCGAAGAACGGGGCAATGCCGGGCTGGCCGAGCTGGTCGCCCGGCTTGGGACCGGCCGGCGACGGCAGCCATGACGGCGGCGATCGAGACCTCCCCTGCGGGACCCTTCGAAGAGTCCCGTGCCCTGGTTGAGGAGATGCTGGGCTGGCTGGAAGGCGACGAGGCCGCCGCGCTGGCGCACTCGGAGCTGGAGAACAACGTCGATGTTCGAGGCCGCGAGGTGCTCCGCCAGTTCTTCCAGGACCATCTGAGCCTGCGTGCCCAGCGCGAGCAGCGCATCAGCGAGGTACTCGACGCCGACGGGGTGACCCGCCGCAGCGTCGAAGCTGGCCACACCCGGGCCCTGACCACCGTCTTCGGCGCCGTCAGCGTCGAGCGCCTGGCCTATCGCCACCGGAGGGCGGCGAACCTGCACCCCGCGGATGGCGCACTGAACCTGCCCACCGAGCGCCACTCCCACGGACTGCGCCGCCTGGCCGCGGTGGAGTCGACCCGGGGCTCCTATGACGACGCCGCCGAGGCGATCGGCCGGGCCACCGGCGTGGCGGTGGCCAAGCGCCAGGTGGAAGAGCTCACCCGGGCCGCCGCGGCCGACGTCGGCGACTTCTACGACACCTGCGCGCCCGAGCCCGGGACCAGCGACGACGTGCTGGTGGTCTCCGTCGACGGCAAGGGCATAGTGATGCGCCCCGACTCGCTGCGCCCGGCCACCGAGGCGGCGGCTGCCGCGGCCAGCACCAAGCTCGAGACCCGCCTGTCCAAAGGCGAGAAGCGCAACCGCAAGCGCATGGCCGAGGTCGGCGCGGTCTACGACCTCGCTCCCGTGCCCCGCACCCCCGCTGACGTGCTTGCCTCCAAGGGCGGCGACGACCCGCCACCGGCGCCACGGGCGACGGCCAAGTGGGTGACGGCCAGCGTGGTCGACGACGCCGCCGAGGTGATCGGCCGGGTCTTTGACGAGGCCGAGCGACGGGACCCCGAGCACGAACGCGCCTGGGTGGCCCTGGTCGACGGCAACCGCCATCAGATCGACTGCATCGAGGCCCAGGCCGACCAGCGCAAGGTGAGCGTCACCGTCGTTGTCGACCT
>JBBSIS010000287.1:0-3842 GCA_038231955.1 Acidimicrobiales bacterium | reverse complement strand
TGCTGTGATGCCTTCGGGCTGGCCCTGATCACCTTTGTCGACAGCCCGGGTTTCCAGCCCGGCAGCGACATCGAGTGGCGGGGCATGATCCGCCACGGCGCCCAGCTCGTGCACGCCTACGCCGCCGCCACCGTTCCTCGCCTCTGTGTGGTGGTGCGCAAGGCCTACGGCGGGGCCTACATCGTGATGGACTCCCGAGGCCTGGGCAACGACCTCTGTGTGTCCTGGCCGGCGGCGGAGATCGCGGTGATGGGAGCACCGGGCGCGGTGGCCGTGCTCCACGGGCGGCGCCTGGCCAAGGTCGACGACGACGACGACCGGGCCCGCCGCCAGGCCGCGCTGGAGTCCGAGTACGCCGAACGCCATTGCACTCCGGCCATGGCCGCCGAACGGGGCTTCGTCGATGAGGTCATCGACCCCCACGACACCCGTCGGGTCCTCGCCGCCGGGTTGTCGGCACTGCAGTCCAAGCGGGCCACCACAGGCCGGCCCCCGGCCCGTCACACCAACTCACCTCTGTGAGAGTCCGGACGACAACTGCCTGTGCATTCTGTAAGGCAATACCGCCGGCTTCTATCATCGAATGCACCGGTAGTTATCCTTCTGATCCTGTGAGGGTCTCTCCGACCCTGAACCGGAAGTAGGGCAATGCTCCTCGAAGGCAAGCGCATCCTCATCACCGGCGTCCTCGCCGAGTCCTCGATCGCCTTCTCCGTGGCCCGTCTGGCCCAGGAGCAGGGCGCCGAGGTCCTGCTCACGTCGTTCGGGCGGGTCATGCGCCTGACCCAGCGGTCGGCCCGCCGTCTTCGGGTGGAGCCCGACGTGGTGGAGCTCGACATCACCGATCCTGCCCACCTCGAGGCGCTTACCGCCGACCTGCGTTCTCGATGGGGACGGGTCGACGGGGTGCTCCACGCCGTGGCCTTCGCCCCGGCGTCCTGCCTCGGAGGCGACTTCTTGAAGGCTCCCTGGGAGGACGTGGCCACGACCCTGCAGGTGTCGGCCTACTCGCTCAAGGCGTTGGCTACCGCGGTGCTTCCGCTGATGGAGTTCGGAGGCGGCTCGATCGTCGGACTCGACTTCGACGCCACCCAAGCCTGGCCCGCTTACGACTGGATGGGAGTGGCCAAGGCGGCACTGGAGTCCACCGCCCGCTACCTGGCGCGCGATCTGGGCCGTCACCACATCCGGGTCAACCTGGTGTCGGCCGGTCCGTTGCGCACCGTGGCCGCCAAGGGCATCGCCGGCTTTGACCAGATCGAGGAGACCTGGGACGGCCGGGCACCCCTCGGCTGGGACACGCGCGACGCCATGCCTGTGGCCCAGGCCTGCGTGGCGCTGCTGTCGGACTGGTTCCCGGCCACGACCGGCGAGATGGTGCACGTCGATGGCGGGTTCCACGCCCTGGCCGCGCCGGTGGTGCGCGACCAACCGCCGGCCGACTAAGACCGCCGTGGCCACCGGGGACGACGAGGGTGTCGAGGTGCGCCGCATCCAGCCCTACCAGGCCCGCAAGGCCTACTCCTGCCCGGGGTGCAACCAGGAGATCGCCAGCGGTGTCGGCCACGTGGTCGTGGTGCCCCCGGACGCACCCGACCTGCGTCGCCACTGGCACCACCCCTGTTGGCAACACCGCCGCACGCGCCGCCCGGGCCGGGCCCAGGCCCGACGTCCACCGTCGTAGGTCGCACCGGCGGCCGTCCCGGGTCGTCATCATGGCGTCGCACCCGCGAGAGTCTTATTGTCGCATGTCCAAGTCTCGGATGGCACCGGCGGAGGAGTACCCCGACTCCATTCGGCCAAGATCGGTGCCTGACCGGAGGGGTCTTCGTGGGGGTCTCCGGGGTAAACGTGCCAAAGTGGCAAAGAATACGGCCACTAACACGAATTAGCCCCGATCATTCACCGGGCCTCGTGATCTGAGGACTGCCCATCCGCGGAAGTGCCCACCCCTCTCTGACATAATGGGGGTTGCCGGGGCTGATCAAGCAGTTCCGTGAAGTAGGGCGAGGAACGAGAAGGAGAGATGTCCGCTACTACCGTTGACACGATGCCGTCGCCGCGCCCGGACCCGGAGGTTCGCCCGGCCCGCCAGTCGTACCCGGCGAAGTACAAGCTGCAGATTCTCGCAGAGCTCGACGCGGCCGACTCGAAGGCGGCCCGCGGTGAGATCATGCGCCGAGAAGGCTTGTATTCGTCGTTGATCTCGGCGTGGCGCGACCAGCGCGACCAGGGGGCGTTGGAAGCGATGCGAGCGAAGCGACCGGGCCCGAAGGGGGATCCGCTGCGAGCCGAGAACGCCCGGCTCCGGGAACAAGTCGCCGGCCTCGAGCAGCGGCTGGCGACGGCGGAGGAGTTGATCGACGCCCAGGGAAAAGTGTCGGCGCTCTTGCAGCAACACAGCCGCAAGAGCGCCGAGCCGAAGTGACCGCCATGCTCTACGGCCGGGTCGAGGCGTTCGCGCCGAAGGTCGGCGCCGTCCGGGCGTGCGCGGCGTTCGGGGTCAACGAGCGGTCGTACCGTCATCGCCGCCAACGCGACGAAGGCCGCCTCGTGCCGCCGCCGCCGTCGGTGCCCGGGCCGCGCCGGCCCCATCCGGCTGCGCTGGTCGACACCGACAAGGACGTCATCATCGAGACGTTGTGCTCGGAGCGGTTCTGCGATCTCGCCCCCGCCCAGGTGTACTCGACCCTGCTCGACGAGGGCACGTACCTGTGCTCGGAACGCCAGATGTACCGGGTGTTGGCCGAGCGTGGCCTCGTGCGGGAACGCCGCCGCGGGGGCCATCAACGCTCCGGCTCCTACGGGGTGCCCCGCCTTGAAGCCGACCGGCCGAACAAGGTGTGGACCTGGGACATCACCGCCCTGCGGGGCCCGACCAAGGGCGTGAAGTACTTCCTGTACACGATCATCGACATCTTCTCCCGCAAGGTCGTCGCCTGGTCCGTGCACGACACCGAGTCCGAGAGCCACGCCCGCCGCCTCATCGGCGAAGCCTGCCGGCGCCACGGCGTGGTCCGGGACCAGCTCGTCATCCACGCCGACCGCGGGTCACCGATGATCGCCGGGACGGTCGCCGAACTGCTCAACGAGCTCGGCGTCGCCAAGTCTCACAGCCGGCCCCGCGTGTCGAACGACAATCCCTTCATCGAGTCCCATTTCAAGACCCTCAAGTACCGGCCCGACTACCCCGACCGGTTCGACTCGATCACCGCCGCCCGTGCCTGGGTCCGCCGCTTCGTGCACTGGTACAACGAGGTGCACTACCACTCCGGCATCGGCTACCTCCGCCCCGCTGATCTCCACGACGGCAACCAGCACGCCATCGTCGAACACCGCCAGGCCACCCTCGACGCCGCCGCTGCCGCTCATCCCGAACGTTTCACCAAGCGACCCCACCCCGCAAGGGTCCCGACCAAGGCATGGATCAACCGACCATCCATCCAATCCGTATAGAAACCCGGCAATCAGCTATTGACAGGTTCCGCGATTCCCCCCGGCTACTCGACTGACATGGTGCGCTGAAAGCCTTGCAGGACAAGGGGTTATCCACCACTTCGACCCTGAAATCGGCGATAATTAGTACGTGAGTGTATCGGCGGTTCTGGATGGTGCTGGGATGGGCGGAATGCGCCGTGGCCAGCAACTTCCGTTGTCCCCGGCGGGCTCGGCTGCGGTGGCGCCCGGCGTCGACCTGTTGGAGGTCGACCAGGGTGGCGTGGCGTTCGTGTGGGGCAGGGCGACATGGTGTTGGGAGCCCGGAGACGTGATCGCCCGGCGGCTCGCCGCGGTGCAGTTGGTGGAGACACGTTCGGCCCGCCACGGCGAGGTGGCTGCTGGGT
>JBBSIS010000286.1:0-3856 GCA_038231955.1 Acidimicrobiales bacterium | reverse complement strand
GCTCACCGATCCCGGAAGCGTGTTGTGGCCGCCAGTTCTCCTTCGTTGAGCCAAGCGCTCTGGGCTAGGTCGGGGTTGTTCGTCGGCGCCGCGGAGATGCTCCAGAAGGTGTTCGATCTGGCCTGCGCTGCCGTACCGACGGCCACCATGGTGGGCCTCACCATGATGATGGATGGTGATCTGTGTACGGCGGTGTGCACCGACGCCGCCGTTCGGAAGATCGACGCAGCCCAGTACGAGACCGGTACCGGTCCGTGGGAATGACACTCTGATCTGGCCCCACTTGGGACCATTTCGATGACCAGAAGTGGCCCCACCCTCAACCCCCCGATTCCTACGCTCCGTGGTTACCAGACCATCGAGCGAGGAGAAGGAGATGTCGAAGGTGGAGCTCTACGAAGCTATTCGCAAGGCGAACCGAGAGGAGGGCCTGGGCGTCCGTGCCCTGGCCAGCCGCTTCCATGTACACCGTCGCAACGTCCGTGAAGCGCTGGCATCGGCGACCCCGCCGCAGCGCAAGGTGCCCGAGCGGCTGTCGCCCGCGCTCGGCCCCTACCGGGAGACGATCCGGGAGTGGCTGACGGCCGATCTCAGCGCCCCGCGCAAGCAGCGACACACCGCCCATCGGGTCTGGGTCCGCCTGCGTGACGAACACGGTGCTGCGGTGTCCGAGTCGACGGTGCGGACCTTCGTGGCCGAGGTCCGATTCGAGCTCGCCAACCACGCCCGGGTGGTGACGGTGCCCCAGACCCATGGCCCCGGGGAGGAGGCCGAGGTCGACTTCGGCGAGTTCGCGGCGTGGATCGACGGCGTGTTGACCAAGCTGTGGATGTTCTGCATGCGCCTGAGCCATTCCGGCCGGGGGTTCCACCTGGCCTTCGCCAACCAGGCCACCGAGGCGTTCCTCGAGGGCCACATAGAGGCGTTCAACTACTTCGGCGGCGTGCCTGCCGGCCAGATCCGCTACGACAACCTGAAGCCGGCGGTGATCAAGGTGCTGCTCGGGCGGGCCCGCCTCGAGAACGAGCGGTTCATCGCACTGCGGAGTCACTATTTCTTCGACAGTTTCTACTGCGAGCCGGGCATCGACGGCGCCCACGAAAAGGGTGGCGTGGAAGGAGAGATCGGCCGGTTCCGCCGCAACCACCTGGTCCCGGTGCCGAAGGTGGCCAGTCTGGCCGAGCTCAATGCCTTCATGGCCGCAGCCGATGCCGCCGACGACGATCGCCACATCGCCCGGCGCCCCGAGACCGTCGGCCAGGCCGCGGCCGCCGAAGCGTCCCATCTGCGGGCCCTGCCCGACGACGACTTCGACGTCACCACGACCCTGCACCCCATCGTCGACACCAAGGCCCGCATCTGTGTTCGACAGGCCTTGTACTCGGTGCCCGCCGGCCTGGCCCGCCGCCGTGTCGAGGTCCGTCTCGGGGCCCGCAGCTTCGACGTGGTCGCCGCCGGGCGCGTCGTGGCCACCCACCAGCGCTCCCTGCACAAGGGCACCGAAGACCTGGTGCTCGACCACTACCTGGAGATCCTCACCCGCAAGCCTGGTGCCATGCCCGGCTCGATCGCCCTGGCCCAGGCCCGGGCGTCCGGGGCGTTCGGGGCGACCCACGAGGCGTTTTGGGCCGCGGCCCGCCGACGCCTGGGCGACGGGGCCGGGACCCGGGCGCTCATCGGCGTGCTGTTGTTGCATCGGACGATGATGGCCGAGGCGGTGATTGCCGGGATGACCGCCGCGATGGGCATCGATTCGGTCGACCCCGAGGTGGTGGCGGTGGAGGCCCGCCGCCATAGCGCGCTGGCCACGGCACCGGTCGAGGTCGTGGTGCCCATCGGCGCTCGCCTCACCGAGCGCCCGGCACCGGCCCTCGGCGCCTATGACGAGCTGCTGGTGGGAGCCGGCCAGTGAGCGCGCTGACCGAAGAAGCGGCCGACGCCGCCATCATTTCGGCGTGTCGAGCCCTGCACCTGCCGACGGTGCGCACCGAGGCCGCGGCGCTGGCCGCCGCCGCGACCAAAGAACGCCTCACCCATCGCGCCTACCTGGCCGAGGTCCTCACCAGCGAGGTCGACGAGCGTGACGCCCGACGGCGGGCCCGGCGGGTGGTGGAGGCCCGGTTCCCGAGAGTGAAGCGCCTCGCCGACTTCGACTGTGGAGCCAACCCGGCCGTCAACTCGGCGACGGTGGCCAGTTTGGCCGCGGGGTCGTTCATCGACGCCGGCGAGCCTCTGTGTCTGATCGGCGACTCAGGCACGGGCAAGAGCCACTTGCTCATCGGCACCGGCATCGCCGCCTGCGAAGCCGGGCGCCGGGTGCGCTACGTCACCTGTGCGGCACTGGTCAACGAGCTGGCCGAGGCCGCCGATGACCACGTGCTGTCCCGGGTGATCGCCCGCTACGGACGATTGGACCTCCTTTGTCTCGACGAACTGGGCTACGTCCATCTGGATCCCCGGGGGGCCGAGCTGTTGTTCCAGGTCATCACCGAGCGAGAGGAACGGGCGTCGGTGGCGGTCGCCTCCAACGCCAGCTTCAGCGAATGGGGAGCGACCTTCACCGATCCCCGTTTGGCAGCAGCTGTCGTGGATCGCCTCACGTTCCGGGCCCACATCATCGAGACCGGCACCGACAGCTACCGGCTACGCACCAGCCGGTCCAAGAGGCCGACCAAACCCCGCGACCCGCAAGGAACGTGACCGCCATGAACAACGACATCTCCACGATGGCCGATCGCTGGGCCCCCCATCCCGACCACCCCGTCGTCGACGAGGAGAGCGCGGCGGTGCTCGAGGAGGCGCTGCACTCGCTGACCGTGTTGCGCTCCGCCGGCTACGAAGGCGACGCCGGTGCTCGCCTGCACATGCTGGCCAGCCTCATGGCCCAGGCCGAGGCCGTGCTCACCGACACCGTGGCCGATGCCCGGGACCAGGACTACTCGTGGGCGGAGATCGCCGAGCGTCTCGGCATCGCAACTGCCACCGCCCGACGCCGCTTCGCCCGCACCGCCGACACGAGGGTGGTGCCGTTCGAGGACTGACACGAACGCCGCCAACCAACTGAATCCGAATCGCCGCGCCGCCCGCCCGTCCGCCGTCCCGTCCCCGTCAACCGCTCGATCAAGGAGCCGCCATCACCTCAGCCACAACCTGAAGCACCCCACCAGCCTCGTCACTCACAGCGTTCAACGCCGACGAGGGTCAGTGAGACGCGCCCCCTGGTGGGGCCACTTCAAACCATCGCGGTGGGGCCAAATGGAGTTGACATTCCCAGGTCCGTGGGTGGACGCCTTGCGCCACCTTCAGCTGTGCCGCGTCGACGACGTGACACGCGACCGGCGGTGGCCGGCGCTTGCCGAGGCGGCAACTGCCCACGGGATCCGCAGCGCCATGTCGCTGCCGCTCGTGGCCGGCCACCGGGGCGTCGGCGCACTGAACTTCTACTCTCGGCGCCCGTCTGGGTTCTCCGTAGCGGACAGCGACGTCGGCCAGCGCTTCGCCGTTCAGGCTCGGGATCTTGCTCGGCATCTGGGGTCAGGGCTTCAGGATCGCCCGCATTGTGATCGGTATACAGCGATTCATCGCTACCAAGAGCCTTGGGAAGGTCTTTCACCTTCTTCGCTATGGAAGTCGTAAGACGGTCTTCTTTTACAAGCTCATCTTGGCCCGGTTCAAGGTCATCATTAGCCATATGTTCGATTATCCCCTTTCAACGGCATCACCATGCGTAATGCTTACCTTCCCCGGAGTCCGACGCCAGTTTCATTGCGCATCGGCCGGAGTCCGACGTCAGTTCATTGCGCATCGGCCGGAGTCCGACGCCAGTGCAAGTAGGACTCCATGAAATCATCAAGGT
>JBBSIS010000285.1:0-3857 GCA_038231955.1 Acidimicrobiales bacterium | reverse complement strand
CGTCGGGCGCGCCGGCTCGCTGCCCCAGGCCGAGGTGCGGGAAACGGGTGCCGCAGCCGCCGGCTTCGGGTCGGCCTCCCCCCCCGAGGGCTTCCCGCTGTCGCCGGCCGAGGCCAGGGCGCTCGGCCGGCCGCTGGCGGTCACGGCCGTCGGGGGCGTGCCTGAACTCGTCGGCGACGACGGCGCCGGGATCCTCGTTGCGCCAAGCCACCCCCACGACCTCGCGGCGGCCATCGTCGAGCTCCTGAGGGATCCTGTCGCCGCCGCCGCGGCGGGGGAGACCGGACGCCGGCGTGTGGCCGAGCTCTTCTCGGTGGAGACGATGGCCGGGCGTCTCGAAGACATCTACACGCAGGCCCTCGCCCACCGCAGGGAACGCTGATGTGCGGCATCGCCGGCGCCGTCGGTGCCCACGAAGTCGCTAATCCCAGGCTGGTCGAGGGTCAGCTGCGCCTGCTCGACCACCGGGGCCCCGACTCGTGGGGCGTCCACGTCGCGCCCGGGGCCGTCATCGGCCAGACCCGGCTGGCGGTGATCGACGTCGTCACGGGCGACCCGCCCATCGTCAACGAGGACGGCACCGTCGGCGTGGCGCTGAACGGCGAGATTTACGACTACCGGGAGCTTCGGGAGGGCCTGCGCCAACAAGGCCACACGTTTGCGAGCAGCGGCGACACGGAGGTGATCGCCCACCTCGCCGAGGGGCTCGAACCGCCGGCGTTGGCCGCGAGCCTGCAGGGGATGTTCGCGTTCGCGGTGTGGGACGACCGGCGCCGGCGACTGGTCCTGGGACGCGACCGGCTGGGCAAGAAGCCGCTTTACTACTGGCACGACGGGCGCTCGATCGTCTTCGGCAGCGAGATCAAGGCCGTGCTCGCCCATCCCGCCGTGGCCCGGCGCATGGACTACAGCGCTATTGCACCCTTCTTGGCGTTCGGCTACGTTCCGACGCCCGGCACCTTCTACGACGGCATCCAGAGCCTGCCGCCCGGCAGCGTCCTCACCTTCGACGGCTCCGGTCCTCCGCAGGTGAAGCGCTACTGGGAACCGCCCGGGCCGGGTTCCCACGCGGCCTACGAAGGCATGACATTGCAGGAGGCGGCGGCCTCGGCCCGCCTGCTGCTCGCGGCCGCAGTTGAGCGGCGGCTGGTGGCCGACGTCCCGCTCGGAGCGTTCCTCAGCGGCGGCATCGACTCCGGCGCCATCGTGGCACTGATGGCCCAGGCCACCTCGACCCCGGTGCGGACGTTCACCATCGGCTTTGAGGACGACTCCGGCTTCGACGAGCGGGAGTACGCCCGTATGGTGTCGCGCCATTGCGGCACCGACCACGTCGAGTTCGTGGTCAAGCCAGATGCGGTCGACCTCGTCGAGCAGCTCGTCTGGCACTACGACCAGCCCTTCGGCGATTCGAGCGCGGTGCCGACGTTCCTTCTGTCGGAGCTGACCCGGCGGGACGTCACCGTAGCGCTGTGCGGCGACGGTGGCGACGAGGTGTTCGCCGGCTACGAGCGGTTCGCGGCGGCCATGGCCATCAGCCGCTACCAGCGCCTGCCGAAGGCGGCTCGGGACAAGGTCCGCGGCGTCGTCGGCGCCCTTCCCCGTGAGGCGCTGCGGCGTCGGGTCAACAGCGTGCAGCGCTTCGTCGCGTCCGCCGACCTGCCCGTCGCGCACGCGCTGCGGTCGTGGGTGGCGTCGGTGCCCGACGCGTGGCGGGACGCCTTCCTCGGCGAGAACGCGGACTGCGGGCTCGACGCGTTCGAGGCGATGTGGAGCGAGTCCGCCGGCAGCCCGGTCCTCACCCGCCTGCTCGACCTCAACCTGCGCACCTACCTCCTCGACGACCTGCTCCCGAAGGTCGACCGGATGAGCATGGCCCACGCCCTCGAAGTACGGGCGCCATTCCTCGACACCGAGCTTGTCGAGTTCTGCCTGCGAATCCCGCCGGCGCTGCACCTGCGCGGGTTCTCCCGCAAGCGGGTGCTCAAGGCCGCGGTCCGCGACCTGCTGCCGGCCGAGGTCATCCGGCGGCGCAAACGCGGCTTTGGCGTGCCGCTCGACCGATGGTTCCGGACCGACCTCAAGGCGATGGTCGACGCCAGGCTCGGTCCGCCCGACGCCCGCATCAAGCAGCACCTCGCGCCGGTCGCTGTCGACGACCTCGTCAAAGAGCACGCGTCCGGCGCGGTGGACCACGGCCAGGCCCTGTGGGCCCTCCTCACCCTGGAGCTGTTCCTCCGGCGTGAGGGCGGTTAGCCCGGTGCCCGTACAGGACAACACCAACGTCTTCCGCCTTATCACCCGGCTGAACGTCGGCGGCCCGGCCCGCCAGGCACTGCTCCTGTCGAGGGCCCTGAACGACGAGTTCCCCACCGTGCTCGCCGCCGGCACGCCGACCGAGTCGGAGGGCGAGCTGGTCGACGCCGCCGTGCAGGTCCGGCGGGTTCCGCTCGTCCGCCCCATCCAGCCGAGAATCGACGCGACGGCGATTCGGGTGGTCCGCGGCATGCTCGCCGGCCACCGCACCGCCCTCATGCACACCCACATGGCCAAGGCCGGCGCCGTGGGCCGCATCGCAGCCCGCTCGCTGCCCAGGCGGCCTGGGACGATCCACACGTTCCACGGACACGTGCTCGACGGCTACTTCTCGCGCCGGGCCGAGCGCAGTTTCATTGAGCTGGAGCGTCGCCTGGCCGGCGTGACCGACATCCTGGTCGCGGTCAGCCCCGAGATCCGCGACGCCCTGCTCGAGCTCCGCATCGGGCGGCCGGGCCAGTACCACGTGATCCCGCTGGGGCTCGACCTGGCCCCGCTCCTCGAGGTCGAGGCACCGACGGGAAAGCTCCGCGCCGATCTCGGGTTGGCCGCCGACGTGCCCCTCGTCGGCGTGGTCGGGCGGTTGGTCCCCATCAAGGACCATGCCACCCTGCTGTCGGCGATGGAGAAGCTGGAGGGCGTGCATTTGGCGGTGATCGGCGACGGTGAACTGCGGCCCGCGCTGGAGGCGAACGTGCGCGCCGCCGGGCTTGGCGGCCGTGTCCACTTCACCGGTTGGCGCTACGACCTGGCCGCCACCCTGCCCGATCTCGACGTGGTCGCGCTCACCAGCCGAAACGAAGGCACCCCTGTCGCCCTCATCGAGGCCCTCGCCGCCGGCGGGGCGGTGGTCGCCACCGACGTGGGCGGTGTCCGGTCAGTCGTCATCCACGACGAGACGGGCCTGCTGGCGCCGGCGGGCGATCCTGGGGCCGTGGCCGATGCCCTGCGTCAGCTCCTCGCCCATCCGAAGCGCCGGGCCCGCCTCGGCGCCGCCGGCCGGCGACACGTGCGCGACCGCTTCGGCCAGGACCGACTGGTGGACGACATGCGTAAGCTGTACCGGGAGCTGCTCGGCCGGCGCTACACGCCAGACTGTGAGACCAGATGAAACAGTTCCCCATTGCGCATCGCTTCGCACGACGCCTGGCCCAGTCCGGCGTCCGAGGGGCCTCCTTCTACTGGCGTCTCGCCGAACGAGTTTCGCCGATCACCGACGGACCGGCGTCCTTCGATGGGATATCGATGCATGTGGATCCCAGCGAGTACGGCACCCTCAACATGTACAAGGGCCTCTACGAGCGGGCAGAGGTGAAGGTTCTCTCGGGCATCTTGAAGCCGGGCATGACGGCGGTCGACGTCGGGGCCAACGCCGGCTACTACACCAGGATCTTCTCGAAGATCCTGGGGCCGGAGGGTCGGGTCGAGGCCTTCGAGCCAAATCTCGTCTGCTGGCCGTCCCTGGCCGACCTCCCGGCAAACGTGCGGCTGCACCGGGTCGCACTCGGTGATCACGCCGCTACGGTGACGCTGCGCAACAT
>JBBSIS010000284.1:0-3864 GCA_038231955.1 Acidimicrobiales bacterium | reverse complement strand
TTGGTGACCACCAGGGTGTCGCCGGCGCGGTCAGGGCCTGGCGAAGGCCCGGGCGCTCGCGGTTGGTCCCGGTCAGGCCGTGGTCGACGTAGACCCGGTCTGCCGCCACTCCGAGTGCGGCGAGGCCGTCGCGCTGTGCCGTGAGGTCCTGATCGTCGGTCGACACCCGGGCGTAGCCGATCTTGAGTCCGCTCACCCCCACAGTGTGCCAGTTAGCCCCCCATCAACGGCACTGTTCACCGAACCAGTCTTACGGGACGCACCAGACACCCCATTCATGCATCGATGGGGTTGGCCGCCATGGGCGGCTTGGGGTGCCGGTAGAGGTTCCTCCTGCGGGACCCGGTCGTCGTTCCTCCTGCGGCACCCGGTCGTCGTTCCTCCTGCGGGACGAGGCGAGTAGGCATCCGCCAACGGGGCCGGGCTGGGCGGTCATTGATCAGACGGTGCATCGCGGATCGGGCCGAGAACGCTGTCCTCATCGGACGGCGAGAGGAGATCGAGGAGGGCGACGACTCGGTCGACGAGCCCGGGGGTCGTAGCGATGACCCGGGCGGTCCCGAAGGCGGCGACGGCCTGGGCAACGTACCTGTGGTCGCCAACGACGGCCAGGCCGGCCGAGGCAACTCCCTTGACGTCCCAGGATGCGACCTCCCCCTGGCCCAGGGCGAGACGCTCGGCGGCCCGATCGGGTCGATTCGAAGAACGCCGCACATGCGTGCTCAGGATCCCGCCGACCAAGAACGCGAGGCCCTTGATGAGCGGGACAAGGCAGCGTCGGGGCGGAGCTAAGACCAGCAAGGACGGTCTGCGCGGCATCGACTTCGCCGGTGAGAAAAGCTCTCGGCCAGCCCACACCGCGGTGCGACTTGACACTGGATGTTGCCGATTTCATCCGCTGGAACCGACCGACGTGAACCCTCCGGGCTGCGCCTTTGGACGTATCCGCTGGCCCTCGCCGATCGGTGAACGAGGACGAAGCGGGCGTGGCCGAGCGGGCGTGGCCGAGCTGGCGTACTGGATCGTCGCACGGGTCCCGAGTCGTGGACTACTTCGGCTTCTGCCAGGGCCACCGTCCCTCGAGCTCGACTTCGAGACTGAAGCTTAGGAACGTTCGTATCACCACGATGATGCCGAGGACCCCGGCGCTGGTGAAGGTCGGCGTCACCGCGACGGTGCGGATGATGTCGGCGGCGACGAGGAGCTCCAGTCCCAGCAGGATGGCCCGGCCGAGCCGCTGGCGGAGGGTGCGGTAGCGGTCGGCGGCGGGCGACCCGGCGCCCCGCAGCGACATGGCGGCGGCGACGACCGCGCCGAGGACGATAGTCGCCACCCCGGCCGCGTCCACGGCCTTGCCGACGCTCTCGATCGCATCCTTGAAGATCATGGCCGAGGTCCTTCCCTCAAGGGCTCCGGTCCAGCCGCACGGCGGCGCGGGCCAACCGGCCGGCGTCGGCCTACGAACCCACCACAGACGTAGGCAGAGCGGCCAACCGGGCGGCGAAGACGCCGACGATGTCGGCCATGGTGGTCTTGCCGGCGACGGTCGGGGGCGTCGGGCTGGGAGAAGTACACGCCCGAGCAGCGCCCGGCCCCGCTGCAGGTAGACGGCGATGGAGTGCGACGGCTGACCGGTGCCGTCGTCGGTGGTGAAGTCTAACGCTAGCCGGTTGACGGTGTCTAGGGCCATCCGGCATCGGGCGGGGCGCTGAACTCGGTGATCCCCGTGGGTTCCTCCTGCGGGACCCGGTCGTCGTTCCTCCCGCGGGCACCCGTCTCCGTTTCTGCGGCCGCGGGGGGGTACGAAGCCGTACATGAGGAAAGTGCGGCTCGCCGGCGAACTGCGGAGCGCGAATCGAGGCGCGGCGCCTCGTTGAGGGCGAGTTGGGTCTTGCGGGGGTTGGCGAGGACACGATGCTCCATACCCAGCTCGTGGTCACGGAGCTCGTCACCAACGCAGCACTTCACGCGCAGACGTCGGTCGAGTTGACGATCGTCACGGCCGTTGGTCGCGTTCGCATCGAGGCACGCGACGGCAGCGCGACGACGCTCACACCACACATCGACACGCCGACGCGGCAGCGAGGCCTTCAGCTGATCGAGGACCTCTCCGACGGTTGGGGTGTCGAGGCCCAGGACGCCGGCGGCAAGGTCGTCTGGTGTGAGCTGCACAGTAGGGGAATCGCCCGCTAAAGCGCCGTTCAGCCGCGTCGTCGCCGGGCGCGCTCCGCACGTAGCGCCGCATTCTGACCTCCTGTCGAGTGCGCTCGGGGTCCTGACGCGTCCTCCTGCGGCACCCGGTCGTCGTTCCCCTTCCGGGACGAGCTGCGGCCGCATGGTGCGTCCTGGCCTCCGGTCGATGTTGGGGGCGAGATCAGGTGCGGCGTTCAGGAAGTCGACTGCCCGCTGAGCTGCCTCGCGGTGTCAAGTCCCTAGTGCCAACTGTTCGCCGGCGTACGCCCGCGCCTTCACGTAGGGCAGGACCTGCTGTGGGCAGGTCGGGTTTTGTGGCCTGTGAGAAGTTTCTCGACGCTGATGGCCTGGACCTTCGGATAACGCCGCTGCTTGACCGGCCAGACGTAGCTGCCGGACCGGTTGACCGCCTCGGTCATCCCCCTCGTGACGGGACCCATGGTGATGAACAACCCCATCTCGGCCCGCTGGGCCTCCGACGGTCCCGATTAGGTCCCTCACCATGGAGGGATTCAACTGGCGGACGCCCTTCACCGACACCAGCGCCCGGCCCACCGTGCTGCCGCCCAAAGTCGGTCTGTAGAGGCCCCCATCGGCTCGTCAGCCCGTCCTGCACCAGCACCGGAAATCCCAGTCCTCCCACGATGACCGTCAGGGCGATGACGATCAGCAGGAACGGGTCGGTCGCATACCTCGTCAGGCTGTCAGGGAACAACCCAAAGCCGGCGTTGTTGAAGGCCGAGACGGAGTGGAAGAGTCCGAGGTACGCAGCCTGCCCCGGGGCGTAGCCGTGGGCGAGCCAGAACCGCAGGAACAGCGCCGCCGCCACGACGACCTCAACGCCGACGCTCAACTTGGCGATCCCGAACAACACCCGGCGAACATCGCCGGTGTCGAGGGATCCGGTCTCGGCTGCCGCCACCAGACGGTGACGCAGGCCGAGGCGGCGTGCCATCACCAGCACGATGATCGACGTCAGCGACATGATGCCGAAGCCGCCCATCTGGATCAGCGCCAGGATCACCACCTCACCGAACGTGCTCCAGTTCCCGGCGGTGTCGACGACGGTCAACCCGGTCACGCAGACGGCCGACGTCGCCGTGAACAGCGCCGTGAGGAACGACGTGGTGCCGCCACCCTGGGAGGCGGCCGGGAGAAGCAACAGCAGCGCGCCGATCAGGCTCGCCAGGACGAAGCCGGCGACAACGTACTGTGCCGGGTACTGTGCCGGCTGCCGGAGGGCGAGGTGCGTCCCGAGCCAGCGCACCAGGGACACGGCCGAGAGGGTACTAACCCGGCTGAACCACCTCGCCGGATCACCCGTCGGCGGACCTGACGGGTGATCCAAGGATGGGTCAAGCTCTATGAGCGATCGGTTTGCGCTCTAGAGACTCGGCGCCGGCCCGGGCCAGGGCTGCGGCGACCTGGCTGCGTCGACCGGCAAGGTCCTCGACGGCTTCACCGGTCTCCCTGTGGCGTTGGGCGCAGCCGCGCTCTTCCTGTTCTGACACCGAAGACCTGTGCAAGCCAAGAGGAATGTACCTCCCTCTTGCTGCCTGATCCGATCGGCGAGGGCCCAAAGGAAGCGATCGCCGCAGAGTTGGAGCTCTCCAAGCGTTCGACATCGAGACCGAACCTGACGCCGGCCTCGACGGTCGGCCCGCCCTCGAC
>JBBSIS010000283.1:0-3882 GCA_038231955.1 Acidimicrobiales bacterium | reverse complement strand
GGTCCCCGACGACCAGATCAAGGGCATCGACGTGCTGCGGGCCATCCGCAGCTTCGACCCCTGCATGCCCTGCACCACCCACATGGACACGGGCCGGGGCGTCATCACCCGGGAGATCAACTCCTGCGGCTGCACCCTCGAATGAGCACCCTCGAGTAGGCAGCATTCCGGTCAGGCGCGGTATTCTCGCTCCGGGGGTACCGTGCCTGCCGGTCTTCTGACCTACGGGCCTCATGATCGATCCGCCCCCCTACGGCCCCGACGACCGCCCTCCCATCCGGGTGATGGTGGGCGGTATCGGCCTGCCCTGGCTGCGGGATCTCGATTTCGGGACGCAGTTCCTGAAGCGCATCGCCGACATCGAGTGGCCCGCCGACGTGGTCCTCGAAGACCTTTCCTACTCCGCCCATCGGGTGCTGCACACGTTGCAGGACTTCAAGCCGGCCAAGGTGGTCCTGGTCGGGGCCATGCCGAGGGACGTCGATGAACCGGGCACCATCCGTCGTTACGTCCTCGACCTCACCCCCCCGGGCGACGAGGAGGTAGCCGACCGGCTGGGCGAAGCGGTGGGTGGCATCATCGACCTCGACCACACGCTGGCCGTGGTCCGGTACTGGAAAGGATTCCCGGCCGACACTGTTGTCATAGAGGTGGAGCCGGGGGACCGGGCCTTCGGCCTCGGATTTTCCGACGAGGTCGAGTCGGTGGTCGACACGGTGCTGGCCATGGTGTGCGAAGAGGTCGGTTTCAACCCTGAGGACGCCGGCCTGCCAGCCGATGAGAGCAGGAGAGAGGCAAGCGAATGAGCGAGAGCCAGCGGGTCGAGGTCGAGCACCTGGGTTACAACGAGATCATGCCGAGGGTCGGCGAGCTGTACGACGAGCTGATGACCCACCCCGACGCCGGCGTGCGTGACCGGGTCGAGGAGATGCTCGATCTGGTCGACTCGTTCCACCGTGAGGGCCTGGGACGGCTGGTCGAGATGATCCGGGCCTGGCGGGGGGAGATCTTCCTCCAGTCTGTCGGGAACGACGACGTCACCGGCTACTTCCTGTCCGCCTACGACCTGGGCGAGGCCCCCGACGACCGCGACCAGGCCGCGGCGATCGACGCTGTCGATGCCGCTCTCGAGGAGATGCGGCCCTTCGTCGAGTCCGACGGCGGGATGATCACCGTCGAAAGCATCAAGGACGGCGTGGTCACGGTGCGGCTCCTGGGCTCCTGCGACGGCTGCCCCAGTTCGTCGGCGACCCTGACCGGCGGTGTGGAAGAGGCGCTGCGCCGCCACTGGCCGAACTTCCGTCGCCTCGAGGTGGTCGACCCCGACGCCGAGGAGGCCGCTGCCGCCCTTCCCGAGCCGGAGCCTGCGCTCCTGCAGATCGGCATGAAGCCGCCCGCGCCATGAGCACCTCCGGTTCGCGGGACGGGCAGCAGAGCCCGAGCGGCGCCGTGAGCGGGCAACAGAGCCCGAGCGGCGCCCTGAGCGGGCAAGACGGTCGGACCGATCACGGGACGGCCGGGCACCTCAACGCCGAGGATCTGGCCTACCGGGCCCGGGCGCTGGCCCAGGCCCATCCCCTCACCGCACTGGCCCGCCAGTACGTCGACCGGTCGATCGCCGAACAGCGGACGTCGCAACCCATCCCTGAGATCGGGATCTGGGCCGGCGCCGGCGCCATCGGCGGGTACTGCCTACGCCGGGTCGAGGAGTCCGAAGCCGGCCTCGTACTGGCCGCCAACGACGACGAGCTCCCGGAGCTCGGTGCCCTGGAAGAAGCCACCACCACGATTGCCGCCGACCTGCGGACCGAGGGGGGCGGGGGCCACCTCCTGGGCCCCGAGGATCGCACGATCGAGGCCCTCGACCGGATCATCGCGTCAGAAGTGAGTCGGCGACTCGACCACTGGAAGGACGACGTCGACCAGGCGGCCTGGGACGAGCTGGAGGAGTACCTCACCTGGTGGGTCGTGAAGGGCTACGCGCTCCGGGTGGCCGAGACCGTCACCGGGGCCCTGCGGTGAGCGAGGGCCGGCGATTGACGGCGGGCGGTCGTTGACCGAGGGCCGGCGATGAAGGGTACCGAGGAGCAGTCGGCGGCCTGGCTGGCCCTCGGGGCCGAGGCCCCCGACGCCTTCTTGGCCCCCCGGGCGGCCAAGAGGGTGCTGGTGGCCGGCGTCGGCAACGTGCTGCGGGCTGACGACGCCTTTGGCGTCGAGGTGGCCCATCGGCTCATGGCCATGGATCTGCCCGTGGGTGTGAAGGTCATCGAGACGGGCATCGGCGGGATCGCCCTGGTCCAGGAGCTGCAGGAGGGCTACGACGCCCTGGTCATCGTCGATGCCGTCGATCGGGGCCGCCCGCCGGGCCACGTCATGCTGATCCTGCTCGACGTGCCGCACGTCGACGACATGGAATGGGGCGAGCGCTACGACTTCCTGGCCGACGTCCACCTGGCCACGCCCGAGCGGGCGCTGATCATGTCCAAGGCACTGGGGGTGTTGCCCGACGACACGTTGATGGTCGGGTGCCAGCCCGTGGATGCGGAGACCCCCGGGCTCCCCATGTCCCCGGAGGTGACGGCGGCGGTCGAGGTCGCGGTCAAGGAGGTCGTCCGCCACGTCGGTGAGCTGATCGACGGCGCAGATGAGAAGGTAGGGACGTGAGCGGACCAGGCAGCAGCGGGCGATGCGACGCCGGGCAGTCGGCGAAGGCCGACGCCCGATGAGCGAGCAGTCCACCATCGACCACAAGGGCGCCATCGAGGACCTCCAGAAGCAGCTGGCGACCACGTCACGGGCCACGCGGCCCCACGAGCACGCAGTCATCGCCTATCGCTTGGGGCTGGCCCACGCCGAGTCGCCGTCGGGGAACCCGGCCGAGGGGCTCCGCAAAGCCCTGGCCTTCTACGACGTCGCCGCCTCCATCTTCGACCCGCGGTTCGAGCCGGTGCACCATGCCCGCGTCCTCAACGCCGCCGGCGCAGCCCACCGGGGCCTGGGCGACCCTCGGAAGGCGGCCGAGCTCTTCGAGAAGGCCGTCGCCCTTTTCGTCGAGGGTGGGACCGACAACGAGCGCGCCGCGGCATACAACAACCTGGGTCTCACCCGCACCGAGATCGGCCAGCCTGGGGCCGGGGTGGAGGCGTTCGACGCCGCCATCGCCCTCTTCGACGCCTACACGCCCGAGGGCAAGCGCGGCGTGATCTCCACACTCCACAATCGCGGCCAGGCCCATACCGCGCTGGGCACCGAGGACGGCCTCGAGGCGGCGCTGGCCGATTTCGAAGAGGCGCGGGGCATGATCGATCCCGACGAGAACCCGCTACACCACGGCATGGTCGAGCACAGCGTGGGCGTCACCTGCTCGGCTCTGGCCCGCGGCAACGAGGACGGCCGCGTCGCCTTCCTCCAGGAGGCCATCCGGGCGTTCGGCAACTGCCTCGACGTCTTCACCCGTACCGCCTTCCCGTACTACTTCGCCCTGGCCAAATACACTCTGGGGCAGGCGTTCGTGGCCCTCAAGGGACCGGCCAACCTGCGCCGGGCGCTGGCGTGCTTCGAGGACGCCGTCGCCGTGTTCGACCCCCGCCTGCACGCGGCGGCATGGAAACAGACCTACGCCAGCCTCGAATGGGTCGAGACGCAGCTGGCGGCGGTGGCGCCTGGGATGACCCGCGTCGCCAGCTTCGCCGTCCTCCTGTCCATCGCCAGCGTCGAGGAGCGCACCGTCCTCGTGCGGGAGCGACTGTTCCGCTTGTTGGCCCAGCCCGAAAAGGTGGCGATGGGGTCGGTGGCCGAGTTGGCCCAGGCCGTCGGCCGCCTGGGCTACGACGACGCCCGCAAGGTCTACGAAGCCATCCTCAAGCTGGTGATCGAACTACC
>JBBSIS010000282.1:0-3911 GCA_038231955.1 Acidimicrobiales bacterium | reverse complement strand
GGCAACACCAAGTTCATCGCCAACGACCCCAAGTACAAGAAGATCCGCCACCCCAGCGCCCGCTACGTGGTCGACGAGGTCAAGAAGGTGCGGGAGCGCTTCCCCCACATCAGCCAGGTCAGCTTCAACGACGACAGCTTCATGGCCATCACCTACCGGGAGCTGGAGACCTTCGCCGAGCTGTGGAAGGCCGAGCTCGACCTGCCCTTCGCCGTCTACGGCGTCATCCCCAACTACGTCAAGCAGGACAAGTTCGAGATCCTCACCTGGGCGGGGATGAACCGGGTCCGCATGGGCATCCAGAGCGGCAGCCAGGCCATCCTCGACTTCTACAAGCGGCCCACCCCGCCGGAGCGGGTGCTGGAGGCGGCCAAGGTGGCGGCCGCGTTCGCCCCGAAGTACCACATCGCCCCCGCCTACGACATCATCATGGACAACCCCATCGAGACCCGCCAGGACGTCATCGACACCCTGGAGCTCATCTACAAGATGGCCCGTCCCTACACCTTGCTGGTCTATTCGCTGAAGGTGATCCCCAACACCGAGCTCGAGCGGGTCATGCGCGAGCGCGGCATCGACCTCGACGACATCTCGGCCAACTACATGTCGGTCCCGCCCCGAGCGGCCAACCTCATCGTCTACCTCATGGCCTCCTGGCACCCGCCGCGCTGGCTGTTCGACCGCCTGCTGACGCGGGTCGAGGCCAGCACCACCCCGCAGCCGCTCTACCCCCGCCTGGGCCAGGTGCTGCGCACCATGTACATCCTGCGGCGGGGCCTACGTCACCTGCGGCTCATGGACTTCTCCACCATCAACGGCCGGTCGGGCTACGCCTTCTGGCGCCTCGGCGTGGTCAAGCTGTGGCGCAGGCACTTCACACCCCGCTGGCCCCGTCCGGTGCGCGAGGTCAAGCCGTCGGCCACCGCCGGCCCCGACGGCAAGCGCCGGGTGCTCATCCCCGTCGTCGAGGACGTAGGCTGAGCGGTTCGGCCACGGGGGCCGGCTCGCCGCGTTGCGCGCCGGGTCGCCCGGTCCTATAACTGGATGGTGCAGGAGCGCCTTGAATCGTCGCGGATCGGCCGGGTGCTCATCAGCGTGGGGATCCTCGTGGTCCTCGGCGCCGTCTTCACCTGGAACCTGCCACCCTCCGAGCTGGCCATCAGGACCCAGCCCGCCTTCCAGCGGGTCACGCTGGCGTCGGGTCTCGACCAGAACTGGTCGGTGTTCGCCCCCGACCCGCCGAAGTCGGAGCTGGACTTCGAGGCCCGGATCGTCTACGGCGACAGCACCCAACGGATCTGGAAGGTGCCCACCGGCGACCCCTTCCTGGGCGCCTACTGGGACTACCGCTGGCTCAAGTGGGGCGAGATCGTCACCGCCGGCATCGACGCCCGGCTGTGGCTGCCGGCCGCCCAGTGGATCGCCCGCCAGGAACAGGACGCCGGACGCCGGCCGGTTTCGGTGACGCTCATGCGCCACATCAAGCCCCGCTCGCTCGCCGGCCCCGCCGCACCGCAGTCGACGGTGGACTTCTACACCTACCCCGTTCCCGGCGCCACGGACGGACCGCCCGCTTGAGGAAGGCCCTGCGGGCGTGGGACCGCTTCTGGTTCACCACGAGGTCCACCTCCACCGCGGCCGTCGTCCGTATCGCCGGCGGCCTGGTCCTACTGGCGTGGGCCGTGGCCCTAGGGCGCGACGTGCTGTCCTTCTTCGGGCCCGAGGGCATCCTTCCCAAGGCGCCCGATTACCGGGCCGCCGGGCTCAAGGGGATCTGGGGCCTGCTTGGCTCCACGCCCAGCCCGGCTGTGGTGATCGTCGTCTATGTCGCCCTGGTAGTGGGAGCGGTCTGCCTGGTGGTGGGCTTTCACAGCCGCTTCGCCGCCCTTGTGGTCTTCGCCACCGTGGTGTCCTTCACCCGGCGCAACCCGACGGTGTTCAATTCGGGCGACGCACTCCTGCGAGTCCTCACGTTCTTCCTGGTACTGGTGCCCGGCGGGGCGGCGCTGTCCGTGGACCGCTGGCGGCGCACCCGGAAGACCGGCGAAGACTTCTGGCAGCCCCCCGTCGGCGCCGTCTGGCCGCTTCGGCTGATGCAGGTCCAGCTCAGCGTGGCCTACCTGGCCGCAGCGTGGGCCAAGGTCGGCGGGGTGACCTGGCGGGAGGGCTCGGCCGTCACCTACGCCCTGCGGGTGGGCTTCATCCGCCGCCTGCCCCTCCCGCACTCCGTCACCCAGTCACTGCTCCTGTCCAACGTGGCCTCCTACGCCACGCTGGCGACGGAGCTGGCGCTGGGCCTGCTGGTGTGGAACCGCCGACTGCGGCGGCGCGTCCTGCTCGTGGGCGTGGCCTTTCACCTGATCCTCGACTACGCCTTTCGGGTCGGGTTCTTCAGCTACGGCATGTTCGTGTTCTACCTGGCCTTCGTGCCTCCCGAGACCATGGACACCTGGCTGTCCCGGGCCCGCGACAAGCTCGGTCACCGTCGGGCCGGGCGTCGGCCGGGGGGCGGGGCGGACGAGGGCGACGTCTCGACCGGGTCAGGGGCAGCGGCAGAGGCCGAGGGCGCCGACAGCGTGGCGGCGCCGGCCCGAGCGGGCGCCCTCGCCGGGAGCGACCCTTCGCCTCGGTTGGCCGGCGGCTGAGCGGTGGGCCGCTTCCTGTTGGCCGCCGCCGTGGTGGTCGTGGCTGCCCTTGTGGCGGTGGTCGTCGACCGCCGCCGACCCGACGCACCGACCCAGGGCCCACCGTCGGCGACCTGGCCGGCGCCGACGCAGCTCGACCGGGCCGACTTCCCCCGATCAGCGACGCCGTGGCTGGTGGCGGTGTTCACCTCGGCGACGTGCCAGTCCTGCGCCGAGGCGCTGAGCCGGGCCAACGTGCTCGACAGTGAGGCGGTGGCCGTCGAGGAGGCCGAGTACGCGGCCCGGGGCGACCTTCACAAGCGCTACCAGATCGAGGCCGTTCCCACCATCGTGGTGGCCGACGCCGAGGGCGTGGTGCGGGCGTCATTCGTGGGGCCCCCATCGGCCGCCGACCTGTGGGCCGCCGTGGCCGGCGCCCGCACCGATCAGGAGTAGGGCGGGACCGCTTGTCAATCTGGGCCCGGGAAGAAGACCAGCGTACGGGACGCCATGGCCCTCTCCTTGATGCGCCCGCGGCCCGGAGACGAGCTACATCGAGAGGCGGTCGTCGATGAAGGTCAGAGACGTGATCCGTGACTTGGAGCGCGACGGTTGGTGGCTCGACCGCCAAGTTGGCAGCCACCGCCAGTACCGCCACCCCACCAAAGGGGGGACCGTCACGGTGCCGGGCCACCTCGGCGGCGATCTCGCAGCCGGTACGCTGGGATCGATCCGGCGGCAGGCCGGACTCAGGAGGACTTCATGAGCCGCTATGCCGTCGTTATTGAACAGGCGGGAGGCAACCTCTCCGCCTATGTCCCCGATCTCCCTGGTTGTGTGAGCACGGGTGCGACGCTTCCCGAGGTTCAGGCCAACATCGCAGAGGCCATCCAGTTGCATGTCGAGTCGCTGCGGGCGCACGGTGATGCCGTCCCGCCACCTTCGAGCACTACGACGCTCATCGACGTCGCCCTTTGACCTCAGCATCGCCACGGTGGGCTGATCGCCGCCGATTCCGTCGGCCGGGTCCGCTCTACTAGCTAGGAGCGGACTTCCACCGGCACGCCCAGGGGCAGCATCTTGGCCAGCGTGGTGATGCCGGTGTTGCTCATGCGGATGCAGCCGGCGCTGACATCCTTGCCCAATGAGCTCGGGTCGTTGTTGCCGTGGATACCGATCACGCCCTCGCCACCGGCGAAGGTCTTGAAGACGTCCGAGAACCCGGACAGCCCGTAGGCGTAGGGGCCGTAGACGGTGTTCGGCGTCGGCGGCTGGAGCAGTTCCTTG
>JBBSIS010000281.1:0-3918 GCA_038231955.1 Acidimicrobiales bacterium | reverse complement strand
GCGGCCAGAGCTCGATCGCGACCTTCAGGCGGCAGCGCAGTGAACGGGCTCGACAGCGCGCCGGGTCGGTCTGCGACGCCCAGGACGGCCTGGCACAGCCGCACGTACCAGTAGCCGGTGGTGAAGATGGCGTCGGTGTCCGCCAGCGCGGCTGGAGGTTCGCCGCGCAGGAGGAGGCTGAGGGCCTGATCGTCAACCAGCAGGGTCACTCGGTGGCGAGGTCGGGGTCGTCGAAGCCAGCTCGTGCCTGCCGCCAGTCGTCATCGCTCACGGCGTTGAACAGCTGTCGACGCAGCGCCGTCACTCCGCCCGGAAGAAGCACGATGGCGTCGCCCAGATCGAGATACCCAACTTCGCCGCCGCTCTCCAATCCCCACCGGTGCCTCGCCGGCGCCGGCAGGCTCATCTGGCCACGCTGGGACACACGCAGTTCTCCACTTCGTTGCATCCTCACATCTTACAAGGCAGTTCGACAGCCTGCCTTGTGTAGGGGCGTCGGGCCACGGCCCCGGCCAACCCGTCTTGGGGCATGCCGGGTGGCGTCGTCCCACGAGAGGCTTGTCCCACAGGAGGCTTGTCCCACAGGAGGGACGACATGCGGCACGTTTTGCCGGTAGCTGCCGTCAGTCTGAGTGCCGGAGCGGATCCGCCTCCGGTACCCGGCCATCGAAACGCGAGTACTTCACGACCGTCGCCGCGATCCGCACCGCAAGGCGTTCCCTCCGGAAGGCGCGTGCCGCGGCTTATTGGCCTCGTCTGTGCTGCGCCACTGGGCGCCCAGAGTATCGGTGGAGCGATGCCCGACCGATCAGGCGACCGGCGCGATGCCGCTCAGTATCGCCTCGAGCGCCGCCTGATCGGGTCCCTCGAAGCGTTGGGCGTCAGGAGTTGCGGCCAGCGCGTCGATGAGTACACCGAGCATGGATCCCGGAGCCGACGGGATATGGCTGCTGCACACGAGCGACGGCTCGATCGCCCGCACGCCGGCGAGCGTCGCGGAGAACGCCCCGCGGTCGACGTCATGCACCCATGGGAATCGATGGTCGCCCATCGCGTCTGGCCGGAACGGAGTACGTCAGGGTCGAGGTCGGCAGCGTCCTCGGGCACGGCCGGCAGTAGTGCCCCGAAGCAGTCGGGCTGAACAGGGCGCCGGTTCGGTCATCGAGAAACCGGGCGGTAACCGGGTTGTCGAACACTGGCGGCCTGAACGCCGTCAGCCGATGGTCGCCGACGCTGACCGTCTGGCCAGGATTGACCAGGTGGACACGATCCAAGGGAGCGGCGTCGACGACGACCCCATGGCGCCGCGATCCCGGGCATCGACAGCCGCGGCGCCATTGGAAGTCACGGGGCCCTCGGTCATCCATCGAGGGCGAGGTGGGTTCGGCGGACGTCCCGAGCCGGCGTGGCCTGGGCCAGCGTGGCCAGCCCGACGACCGCAGCGGCAAGCCCCCAGCCTGTGATCGCTGCGACCGGCGGTTCGCCACCGCTCGCAGCAAGGAGCGGGAACATGACCAGGAACGGAAAGAGGCCCATCGTCAACGGACCGAACCTGGCGACGCCCCGCCAAACGCCGCTTCGAGCAACGGCGACCCCGACGCCCACCATGCCCACGGCGCTCAACACCGCGCCGAGGGGCAATAGCGGGTTCTGGTCGGTCTGCTGTCCGACGCTGAGGACCTCGGCGGCGATGAAGACGATTCGCCCGATGAGGGCGATGCCCATACCGATGCTCCCAAGGCGACGCTGCCCGTAGGGCTGTAGGGTGCGAAGGCCGAGCAGCCCGGCAAGAAGCAGGACGTCGGCGACGATCCACAGCGCTTCGACGGCGTCGAATCGCCAGCCGTGTTGTCCGACAGGTATGGCGCCGGCAGCCAGCCACACCGCTCCGCCTGCCAACCAGAGCCCCCCCGTCCGCCCAAATCGGGCCCGGTCGCCGGTATTGGTATGTTCCATTCGTTCCACGGTGATTGCCTCCTCGGCCAGCGCTCGCCGGCCACAGATCGACGATGCGCTGACGGCGACGGAAACACACGGGCGCCGGACCGGGAAGTCCGGGTTCTTTGGCGGGGTTCCCGGGACCCGATCCCGGGATACGCCGGGACGATCCCGGCGCACTCGGGACGCTGAGGGTGCACCATGGCGCCCGTGGACCAGGTGGCCGTGGGGCGAGACAGGGGCGAGGACCCTTCTCGGCCCACGACCGGTCGGACCACGTGGGTCGCCCGCGCCGGCCTGGTTGTCGGAGTCGGCCTCGCCGTGGCGACGGTGGCCGCGCACGCCGCCAACCGCCACCTCGCCGTCGGTCAGGCACTGCCAGACCACTTCCAGCCGTTCTGGCTCATCAACGCCTCGTCAGCGCTGCTATTCACGGTGCCCGGTTGGTACCTGGCCACCCGCCGCCCTCGCGTCGTCGTCGGGTGGCTGGCCCTGGCGGCCGGCGTGGCTCATGGTCTGGCTGGCCTTGGCTTGGAGCTCGCCGTGGCTGCCGAGCTCGGGCACCGCCATCTCCCGCTGCCAACGCTCGGGCTGTGGCTGGCGATCTGGTGCCCCTCGGTGGAGCAGGCCGTGCTGACCGCCTTCTATGCGCTGTACCCCGATGGACGCCTGCCCGGCGGCTGGAAACGCGTGGTGGTCGTCGGCGCCATCGTCCTCGCCGCCTTGGGAGTGCTCAGCTCGGCCCTTGATCCGCTCCCCGGACGCGACGCCACCGTCGCTGCCTTGGCGCGCCTGCACAATCCGTTGAGCGTGGCCTTCGCCCGGTCCTCGGTGGATTGGCAACCTCTGTTCTTTGGCCCGTCGGCGCTCGCCGTCATCGCCATCCTGGTGCTGCGGTGGTGGCGCGCCGAAGGCGACGCGCGCCGGGTGCTTTCGTGGATCGTGGCGTTCGGCGTGCCGACCACGATCATCATCCCCATTTCGGTCGCGGTCCTGCCCGGCGGGCTCGGCGTCGCCATCGCCCAGGCCTCGACCATCCCTGAGGTCTGCATCATCGTGGCCGCCGTTCTGCGCAATGACGTGTACGGGATCGACGTCGTGCTCAACCGCACCCTGGTCTATGCCTGCCTCACCATCGCCGTGGCGGCAACGTACGGGGCCGCCATCGGCGTCGCCAGCCTGCCGGGGGCGGGCAGGTCCAGCCTTGGGCCATTTGTCGCCGCCCTGGCCGCCGCCTTCGTCCTCGCCCCCGCCCGCGCCCGCATCCAGCTCGGCGTGAACCGCCTGCTCTACGGCCAACGCGACGAGCCCACCACGGTCCTGCTGCGCGTCGCATCCGAGCTGGGGGCGGCCGGCTCGGCCGAGCAGCTGCTGCCCGCTCTGGCCTCGACCACCGCGGCCGCCCTGCGTGTCCCCTACGTCGCGGTTGAGCTGACGACCTCGGCGGGGTCCGAGGTCATCGCCCACGGCGTGCGGCCGGGGGAGGTGACCCGCATCCCGCTCGTCCATCAGGGACGGAAAATGGGGGCCCTCCTGGTCGGCCGCCGACCGGGACAGCGGGTCCTTCCAGGTCGGGAGCGAGCCTTGCTCAACGACCTCGCCAGCCAGGCCGCGGTCGCCGCTGCCAACGTGGTACTCACCGAGGACCTGCGCCGATCCCGGGAGCGGATCGTCACCACACGAGAGGAGGAACGCCAGCGGCTTCGCAACGACCTTCATGACGGCCTCGGCCCCCAGCTCACGGGTGTCGCTCTTGGTCTCGACCTCATTGCCGAGGGCGCCCCGTCGGAGGGCCCGGCGGCGGCCGCGGCGGCCGAGCGGCTAAGGGCTGAGCTCGAAGACGCCATCGCCGACGTCCGACGCCTGGTCCATGGCCTCCGCCCGCCACGCCTCGACGAGGTCGGGCTGTGCGGCGCATTGCGCGAGGTGCTCTCCCGGGCCGAGCGGGGCGGGATGGTCCTGCGCGCCGACCTGCCCGAG
>JBBSIS010000280.1:0-3940 GCA_038231955.1 Acidimicrobiales bacterium | reverse complement strand
ATGGCGCCCCAATCAGCCGATCCGAGGTCTCGGGTACGTGCACGTCTCGCCACTGGCGGGCTGCACATCCATCACGCAGCGTCACCATCAGGGCCTCGCTGAAAGCTCACCGGATCGCTGGATGAATAATCGAGGTTAAGGGTGCGGGCGTTCTCGCTGACGGTGTGACGGACATCGTCGTCGAAGCCGTCCTCGGCGGTCGCCTCCACCTCGATGGTGATCTTCACCTCGGCGCCGGCTCTCCCGAGCTGGGTGACGATGGCGTCGGCGATGGCGCGAGGTCACGCAGCATGCGGACGGGCTCCAACGACACCCGGCCGTAGAAGCGGGCCTTGGCCGCGGGTTCCGACGGTGTCATCGCGGTGGCGCCGGCGCCGGTCGGCCCGCGTGCACCCGTCTGCCCACCGACCCTGCCCGTGTCGACGCCAGCCGGGTCGGAGTCCGAGGAGGAAGCCACCACCGCCCGGTCCGCGGCCAGCTGGCGGGCGGCTACCTGGGGCTTGACCACCATGGCGCGGGCAACGCGACGGGTGGCGGAGTAGCGCCCCAGGTTGGGGTCGTCGCGGTCCAGGCGCAGGGGCAGGGCGTTAGGACCGTCGATGTCGCTCTCGATGACCGGCGTCCACCCCTCCTCCAGGTAGCGGGTCAGCTCGGCCGACACCGCCGGGGCGTCGATGGCCACGCCTGCCGGCATGACCAGCAGGCTGGCGTCGTGGCGCTCCCACAGCTCGTGCACCACCGCGGCCATGAGCCGAAGCACGAGCCGGGTGCGCTGGAACTTGTCGAGCGTCGACCACTCGCCGTAGAGGCGGTCGAACAGCTCGGGGCGGATGGGATGGGCGGCGGTGAGCCGGCTCTCGTAGTCGGCCTCCGGGCAGCCCGAGGGGAACTCAGCCCGCTGTCCCCGGTAGAGGTTGCCGAAGGCCTTGACCACGGCGTCGTTCGGGGGCGGCCTCGGCGGGAAGGTCATCGAACAGGCGGCGGCGGACGATCTCGAAGCCTTCCTGGGCCGACGCCGGCCGCCACGACGACTCCATGCGCCCGATCACGTTCTTGAGCCGCTCCAGCGCGGCCCTGCCCCTCTCGCCTCCGACCTCGATGTCCGATGCCGGGATGGACACCACCATCAGGGCGCCAGTAGCCGAGCGGGCGGCCTCGGCCAGGGCCTGGGCGAAGGTGAACTGGGCGTCGAACGAGCCGGCTGGCAGGCCGTCGACGCTAGCTAGAGCTGGCGGGCGTAGACCACCCACTCGTCGATGAGGATGAGGCACGGCGAGTGGCGCCGCAGCAGCTCGACCAGAGCGGCGCCGGGGCTGGTGCCGGTGCGGTCGGCCTCGGCACCAGGGCGTAGCTGCCGGCGCAGCCGAGCTGCCAGGCCAGCTCCCCCACAGCGTGCGCGCCGTGACCCCCTGGCCCTTGTCGTAAGCCACGCCCGGGGAGATCATCTGGCCGACCAGCACGGCCGTGGCCGCCGGGGCGGAGCGTCCAGTCCCTCCTCGGCCAACATGACCTCCACCCCGGCCAGCTCATTGCGAGGGTAGCCGGCGGCCAGGTGGTACAGGGCGATCATGGAATGTGTCTTGCCCCCGCCGAAGTTGGTCTGGAGCTCGACCACCGGATCGCCACCGGCGGTGCTCCACCGCCACACGGCGTTGAGCCGCAGTTGGCGCAGTCCCTCGGTGAGGAAGGTGCGGCGGAAGAGCTCCACCGGCTTGCCGTACTCCTCGGCCGCCTCGTCCCGCCACACCTGGTGGAGGTCGGCGCGTTCGATCCGGTCGGTCTGGTCAGTCGGTTGGGTTCGACGACTCGGAGCAGTGCCGCTGCGGATGCATCGAGGACTCGGGAGGCAATGGCGATCAGGACTGCCGGCGTGGACTCTGTGATGTCAGGCGTATCGGCCGGATGCGAGTGACGACAGCGAACGCACCGAGGATCTCGAGCTGCTCTCGCTCAAACGCACCCACCTGCATGGCTTTGCACAGGCCGCATGGTCCGCTAGATCGTGAGTCTTGGGAGGATCGACGTCCTCTGCCACCAGCACGGCTTTGAGCGCAAGCTCGCCGGCTTGTTGCGCCCAGAAGCACGCAAGACGGGGAGGGTCGTCTGGATCGGAGGCCGAGCGGCGTGATCCGCCAGGTCTTCAACCGCCAGGCGATACCACCGCCATGCCTCCGCCCGCAGTCGCTCATTCCGATCGCTCATAGAGGGCCCTCCCGTCGCGGAGCGCGACCCGCACGATCCCCGGCAGATCCGAACGACGGGCCAGATCGGCAGGATCAATGACGATGATGTCCTTGGGCACGGGAGCGTCGACGGCCAGGCGCGCCGCCACCGTGAGCTGGTGACGCTGCTCGGGCAGCGCATCATCGAGCACCAGGAGGATGTCGATGTCGCTGTCGGGCCCGTCGTCGCCTCGGACCAGCGACCGAAGAGGATGACCCGCACCGGGTCGAAGGCGTCCACCAGGTCGGAGACAACCTCCGGCACCCACTCGGCCAGGGTGCGACCGTCGTAGCGGGCCTTGCGTCGACGATCTCCACGGTGGCGGCCACGGCTATCGCCTCCCCTGCCTGGACAACGCCCGCCCGGGAACGTCGGTGGCCATGTCGGTACGGACGGATGCAACCACCCGGCGGGCGAGGTCGATGGCAGATTCGGCGTCTTCGAACGTCGGGTCATCCCCCGGTTCGTAGATGTCGACTGCTCTCTGTTGCAGGTCCTCCAGCTCTCTGACCATCGTTCGGACCGACCATCGCTCGGGGAGCCGTCTGGCCAACTCGTCGAAGTCCCGGCTTCGGGGCAGGCGTATCGCATCGTGCACCAGTGCGGCCTTGAGCGCCTTCTCCACCGCCTGCTGGGCGTGGTAGCAGCCAGGTCGGCGATGTAGGTCGGCAGCCGCCAAGAAGTGCTCCGCTCCCCGCAGGTCCTCGCCTGCGTATCGGAGCCACCCGGCAGCTTCGTGGGCCTGCACAGCCCAATCCGGTACCCATTCCCAGTGCTCCAGGGGAGGACCGTGGACGACCACGCCTTCGGTGGCGGCGGCCTCCTCCACGGCGCCGACGATGCGGCGACGTGTCTCGAAGCGCTCGGGGTCGACAGGGTGGACCTCGACAGGCATCGGGGCGTTTACGGCCCGCTGGAGCTCGGACTTGATCGTCCATCGTTCCTCGTGGTCCAGCTCGGGCTGGATCACGAGCAGGTCGATGTCGCTGTCGGGCCCGTCGTCCCCCCGGGCGACCGACCCGAAGAGGATGACCTGCAGTGGTTCGCAGGCGGCCACCAGATGGGAGACGCTGTCGGGTACCCACTCGGCCAGCGTGCGCCCGTCGTACCGGGCCTTGCCGTCGACTACTTCCACGATCTTATGCATGGCTATCGCCTCACGTCTGGTGTCGCTGCCTGTGGATGCCTCTTCCGCGGAGGACTCTTCCACAGCTTGTCCACAGACAGCGTCGCAGGAGCCCCAGGCAGCCAAGCGTGGGCCATCGTCGCAGCAGCTCCTGCTGGCTGGGCGTTTCCGCGGAAACGCCCCAGGGCCACGATATCCTCGTCGCCTCCGCGCATTGGTCCTTGTCCATGTAGAACGCCAGGTTCTCAACCTCCTTCCAGGCGAGAGCGAACGCCCCTCCATCCACCTGGCCTGTGTCGGTCGACAACGACACCACGCCGGTGGCCGCTGGCGGCCAGGATGGATCTCGGGCCGTTGGGCCTACGGTGGATCCATGGTCCTCCTGCTGGTGTTCGCGGTGCTGCTGCTGGCTGCGGTGCTGTACTCCAGCCTGGCCAACCGGACCGTGCTGTCGACCGCAGCACTGTTCCTCCTCGCCGGGTTCTTCCTGGGCGACGCATCGCTGGGTGTCCTGCACATCCAGGCCGACGACGAGCTGGTCTCGGGCCTCGCCGAACTCGCCCTGTTCAGCATCCTCTTCTCCGACGGCAT
>JBBSIS010000279.1:0-3952 GCA_038231955.1 Acidimicrobiales bacterium | reverse complement strand
GCCTTCGTCCGTCAGGCCCGTCGTCGTGACGTCCCCGTCACCGCCTCGGTGCGCAAGTAACACCCTTCAAGAACCAGTAGCACCGACACTGCCGGGCCCTTCGGGCCCGGCAGTGTCGCGTCCGGGCCCACACACCCTCCGTACCGGGGTCGCTCAGTGTCGTAGAGCGACGTTGAGCGAGCCCAGTTGGGACAAGGGTCGCGACCGACCCAGGGAAAAGAGAAGCGCGGGGCACCCCCCTGGGGGTGCCCGGCGCAGCCTGCTGCGACGGCGTAGGGGTAGCGACCGAGGTCTAGGCGTGGGCGCCCCGTCGAGTCACCGCCCGGTAGACCAGGAGGGCGATGACCGCACCCACGACCGAACCCAACAAGCCGGCGGGGCTGAGCCCGCGGTCCTGGGTGTCGTTGCGGAACAGGACGTCGGCCAGGAAGCCGCCCACGAAGGAGCCTACGATGCCCAGGACGATGGTGGCCCCGATGCTCATGGGGTCGCGGCCAGGGACGATGAGGCGGGCGAGCGCACCGGCGATGAGGCCGATGACGATGAGGCCGATGATGAAACCGATCATGATGTTCTCCTTGTCGAGTAACTGGTTCCTTGCCTGTTCCCGGGGCCGGGTGGGCGCAAACGGGCGACGAGCGCAGTCCGTGACCGACCGACCGCGCACGGCAGATCCCGTCGGCATGGGGCCTTCGGAGACAGCAACGGGCTGTTTCGCTCCCCTGGTCAGGCCCGGCTTCTCCCTGTCGACCAGCCACAACCCGGCCCGCACCGGTTCGCCGAGCAAGGGCGGGAGGGGTTGGCTGGTGGCCGGGCTGATCCTCGCCGTGCTCGCCGCGGCCGGCGGGCTCCTGGCCAGCAGGGGCTCGTTCCAGCGTCGTGGCACCACGAACGACAAGGCCGCGAACCAGGGCAACGACGGCCGCAACCGGCCCCGGCGCCGGCCCTGAGCGCGCTGGCTACGACGGCGGCCGGGCGTCCCAGGTGGGGATGAGGCGGCGGGCGGCGCGGGCCTCGTCGACCCGTCCCACCGGCGACGTGCGGGGCGCGTCGTGGGCCTCCTCGCCGGTGTCGGCGGCGATGCGCAGCAGGGCCTCGGCCAGCGCTTCAAGGGTCTGGGGGCTCTCGGTCTCGGTGGGCTCGATCATCAGGGCCTCCTCCACGACCAGGGGGAAGTAGGTCGTGGGGGCGTGGAAGCCCTCCTCCAGCAGGCGCTTGGCCACGTCGACGGCCCGCAGGCCCTGGACACGCTTGAGGTTGCTGGCCGAGGCCACGAACTCGTGCATGGACGGCCGGTCGTAGGGGATGTCGTAGGTGCCCCGCAGCCGGTGGCGGAGCCAGTTGGCGTTGAGCACGGCCGCCTCCGACACCCGTTGCAACCCGTCGCCGCCGTTGGCCAGGATGTAGGCCCACGCCCGGGCCAGGGCCAGGGCGTTGCCGTGCCAGGAGTGCACCCGCCCGATCGACCGCTCGGGGATGACCCACTCGTAGGCCTCGCCGTCGCCCGTCCGGGCCGGCCGGGGGCCGGGCAGGTACGGCCGCAGGCGTTCGGTGACGGCCACCGGGCCGGCGCCGGGGCCCCCACCCCCGTGGGGGACGGCGAAGGTCTTGTGGAGGTTCATGTGGACGATGTCGAAGCCCATGTCACCGGGGCGGGTCACACCGAGGATGGCGTGGAGATTGGCCCCGTCGTAGTAGAGGAGACCCCCGACCTCGTGCACCGCGCCGGCGATGGCGACGATGTCCTCCTCGAACAGGCCCAGGGTGTTCGGGTTGGTGAGCATGATGCCGGCCACGTCGTCGTCGAGGCGGGCGACGAGCGCATCGAGGTCGACGCAACCCCGGTCGTCGGAGGGCACCTGGGTGACGTCGTAGCCGCCCAGGGTGACCGACGCCGGGTTGGTGCCATGGGCGGAGTCGGGGATCAGGACCCGCCGGCGCCGGCCGTCCTGGCCGGCCTGGCCGTGGAAGGCCCGCATCAGCAGCAGGCCGGTCAGCTCCCCGGCCGCCCCGGCCGGCGGCTGCAAAGTGGCGGCGGCCATGCCGGTGATGCGGCAGAGCGTGTCCTCCAGGTCGGCCAGCAGCGCCATCCACCCCTGGGTGAGCGATGGTGGCGCCGCCGGGTGTACGTCGGCCAGCCCGGCCCGGGCCACGGCGTCATCGCAAAGCTTGGGGTTGTACTTCATGGTGCACGAGCCCAGCGGGTAGGCGCCCAGGTCGACGGAGAACTGGCGGTGGCTGAGCCGGGTCATGTGGGCGACCAGGTCACGCTCGGAGACCTCGACGACCGGCGCCGGCTCCTCCCGCAGGTGCTCTGCCGGCACCAGCTCCCCGGCACACCAGTCGGGGACACCGGTGGTGCGGAAGCTGGCCGCATACCGGCCGGGCGACGACAGCTCGAAGAGGGTGGGCTCCGCGTCGCGACCCATGAGCGGGGCACTGGTGGCCCGGCCCCCGGCAGCAGGCCCGGGAGCGGCCGTCATCGCACCGCCTTGGCCAGAGCGGTGACGTAGGCGTCGATCTCGGCGCGGGTGCGCTTCTCGGTCACGGCCACGAGCAGACCGCCGCCGTACTCCTCTCCCAGGGCGATGCCGGCCAGGAACCCCTCCTCGGCCATCCGGTCGACGACCGCGTCGGCATCGACGGCGGTGCGGACGGCGAACTCCCGGAGCACGGGGCCGTCGGCCATGGGCTCGACACCGTCGAGTCCCAGCACCGCCTCACGGCAGTACCGGGTACCGCGGGCGCACCGCAGCGCCAGCTCCCGCAGCCCGGCGGTGCCCAGCCAGGACAGGTGAACGAGGAAGGCCACGGCCATGAGGGTCTGGTTGGTGCAGACGTTCGACGACGCCTTCTCGCGGCGGATGTCCTGCTCGCGGGTGCGCAGCGTGGTCACGTAGGCCCTCCGGTCGGCGACGTCGACCGTCTCGCCCACCAGCCGTCCCGGCAGGCGCCGGACGTGCTCCTTCCGACAGGCGAACAGGCCCAGGTAGGGCCCACCGAGGGACAGCGGCGCGCCGAAGGGCTGGCCCTCCCCCACCACCACGTCGGCGCCCAGGGCGCCGGGCGGTTTCAGCAGCCCGGCCGAGACCGGGTCGGCGGCCACGATCAGCAGGGCGCCCACCCGACGGGCCAGCTCGCCGGCGCCCCCGACGTCCTCCAGGCAGCCGAGATAATTCGGGCTCTGGACCAGGATGGCCCCCGGCTCACCGGCGGTCGGCTGTCCTGGATGGCGGCTCTCCGGCGGCCATACCGTTCGCCCGTCGTCGAGGTCGACGTCGACCAGTCGGTGCCCGGTGCCCACTGCCATCGTCCTCATCACCTCGCGCCACTGCGGATGGACGCCGCGCGATACCCACACCTCCGCGCGGCCGGTGGCGGCCACGGCCAGGTTCAGCGCCTCCACGCACGCCGAGGCCCCGTCGTAGAGGGACGCGTTGGCCACGTCGGTGCCGAACAGCCGGCACACGAGCGTCTGGTACTCGAACAGCGCCTGCAGGACACCCTGGGCCACCTCGGGCTGGTACGGCGTGTAGGCGGTGACGAACTCCGAGCGGTAGGCCAGGCGGTTGACGACGGACGGGATGTCGTGGTCGTAGGCCCCGCCGCCGGCGAAGCAGACAAGCCCGGCGCCGACCGGGCGGTTGGCAGCCGCATAGGTGTCGAAGCGCACGGCGACGTCGGGCTCGGACAAGCCCGGGGCCAGGCCGAGCCCACCGGCCAGGCGCAGGGCCGCCGGGATGGCGTCGAACAGCTCGTCGATGCTCGACAAGCCCATGGACCCCAGCATCCCGGTCACCTCGGCCTCGGTGTGGGGGACGTAATGCAAACGAGGCCGGCCCCGCTACGCCGGTCGGCGACGGCTGACGAAAGGCGGGGAGACCACTCGCGCCGCCATGCGCTGACCCCGGGCGTCGACGCTCACCGACGCACCCAATCGCAGCGCCGGTGG
>JBBSIS010000278.1:0-3959 GCA_038231955.1 Acidimicrobiales bacterium | reverse complement strand
GGCTGGGTCTTCTCCTCGAGCCACGACGACAGCAGCTCCTTGGCCGCCTGGCCGAAGTCGTAGTGGAACGCCCCGTCGGGCCGCCGCTTGGTCCCGTCGACCACCGCGTCGCCATGCTCGGCCACGAATCCCTCGATCAGCTCGGGAGCGAAGAGGTCTTCCGCCTCGACGGGGAAGCTCGCCCACTGGGCCCCTTCGAAGGCGGCGCCGTAGGTGAGCAACTGCTTCTTGGGGAACCCGAAGGTGGTTCCGCCGAGGGTGGTCTTGGCCTTGCGCCCGGGGTCGTCATTGTCGGTGACCACCACGATCGGAAGGTCGAGGGCCGCCTTGGCGATGACGGCCTTGGCGATCAGCTCGATGGTCCCGTCCGTCGGTCGGATGCAAAGTCCGTCCAGCAAGTGCTCTTGCCCGATGACCCTGGCCGCCAGCTCGAAGCAGAACTGGTCGCCCTCGCCCTCGACCAGCACGACGGCCTGGGTGCCGGCGGGTACTTCCATCACCGAGGTCAGGAGCGACTCCAGCGTGATGGCGCGGAGGAGCCCGCCGATCAGCGGCGCATGATCGGAGTTCCCCGCCGCCGACTGCGACAGCCGGGTGCGACCGTCCCGATCCTTGGCCAGGCAGAACACGCGGCCCGTCGGCGAGCGGGTGACGATGAACGGTGAGTGGCTGGTGACGAGCAGCGTCACTCCAGCGGCCGCAGCGAGCTGTTCGAGGTGATCGCGTAGGTCCTCCTGCGACGCCGGGTGCAGGAACGCCTCGGGCTCTTCGACGGCGAAGACCATCCCTCTCGTTGCATTGAGGGCGAGGTAGCTCAACATGGCGACGAGCAGGCCGCCACGTACCCCGGTGCCCTTCCCGGCCAGTGGCGTGGTGACGAGGTCGTCGAGGCTGACGTCGACATTGGAAAGGGTCCGCTCGATGGTGGAAACGTCGGGGGTGAGGAGGATGCCGTCGATCTCGGGGAACATCACCCCGACGTCGGCCGCCAGGCGATCCCGGAGGGGGCGCAGCAGGCTGTCCTTCAGGCCGTCGATGTAGGTCTGCCTCGATCGCTCGGCGGTGTCGAACTCCTGGCGCAGGCGTTCGCGGACGACGCTGTGGAGGATCTCGCGAAAGTTGCCCTCCAGCACGCTCTCGATGCTCTCGCCGCTGCTGATGAGGACGAACCGCACGGCGTCGCGCAGGGCGACCAGCGCCTCGTCGAGGAACGCCTGCTGCTCGTCCTGGTTGGCTGGCCGGGCCTGGGCGTCGGTGAGCAGGGTCTCGTCACGCCGCACGCCGTCGGGAGTCGGGATGAACGAGACCTGCATCACGACCTCGCCACTGGCCGCGCGCGTGGCCGACGGTGAGACGCCGAGCGATTGTTCGAACGCAGCGGCGGCGGCGAGCACCTTCGCGTGGTCGGGGTTCGAGGGGTCGCCGGTGAAGCGGAGGGTGATGATCGGATGCGAGAACGGGCGCGGGCCCGGTGTGTCGTCCTCGGCTCGGAACTCGTGGTGGGGATCCATGGCCAGGGAGATGGCGCGCAGCACGTTCGACTTCCCGCAGTTGTTCCGCCCCACGAGCGTGTTCGCGCCCTCGGCCAGGTCCAGGCGGAGGGACCGGCCGGCGTCGTCCACGAAGATCGACCGGTAGTCCCTGATCTCGACGAACGTGAGCCGCACCAGCTACTCCTCGGAGAACCCGGTGGTGTCGTCGAACTTCAGCGTCCGGGCGTTCTCGGTGACCGTACGAACGGTGTGGTCGGCGAACCGATCGGCCTTGGCGGCGGTGATCTCCAGGCGCACCTCGAGCTCGACGCCGACCTGGCTGGCGAGGTGGTCGATCACCTCTTTGCTGATTTCGCCGAAATGCTTCACCGGTCTCGTCCCATCGAGGCGGACGGCGCCCCGGAACACCACCGCGCCCACCGCCGGCCGCTCGGCGGCGGGAACGCCACTGCCATCGATCGTCGCCCCGCCGTCGTCGGGGCCCGAATCCTCAGTCGCTTCCCCCTCGTTCTCCTCGACCTCTTGCTGGCCGATGGCGAACTCCGGTCGGACCACGAGCACCGTCGGCGAGATGGGGCCCGGAAGGGAACCGGCGACCAGCCCGAGGTACCGGCCGGTCGCCTCATCGATACCGACGGCGGTGGCGAAACCTTCGGACTGCCAGGTGGTCGTGGCCGGACCGTTCTCGATCGTGGTCATCAGCACGTCGAGGTCGCGCAGGCGCGGGAGGTAGACGTACTTGGCGAAGTCGTCCCAGAGCACCGACGCGGCCACATGGCCGTCGAGCCAGCGCGACGCCAGCTCCTTGTCGAGCTTCATCCGCAGCATCACCGGCGGGAACTGGGTGGCAAGGGCGCCTTCCGCTACTAGCTTGCGGCTGGCCCGCGTGGCCACCGAGTCCTGCTGGTCGAGGTTCGAGACGTCGAAGGTCACCTTGCCGACGGGATCGTCCTGGCGGGGGACGAGGGCGTACTTGTAGGCCTCGGCCAGGCGCAGCCCGACCGCGTCGTCGGAGTTCTTGCGGCTCGACTGGGCCTGGGCGATCTGGTGGGCGTCGAGGTTGAGCTCGTTGACCCGCTCGCCGATCGAGGACCAGGCGAGGTAGTCGGCGGTCGACTGCTCCAGCCCCTCGAGCGAGCGCTGGTCGCAGGCGGCGAAGACGACCATGTTGCGATACTGGCGTGGGCTGGTTCCCCGGTGGTCCAGGATCGTGCGGGCCGATTCCAGCGCCGGTGACTCCTCGGCCCTGGCGATGTGGGGATGGTCGGGGCCGATCACGACAAGGCGCACCATCGGGTCGTCGGCGACGTCGGCGCTGGTGGCGGGGGCGACGTGCACGCGGCGGAAGGCGCCGTCGCCCCGCTCTGCCTTGAGCCGGCGTTCGATCTCGGCCCGTACCTCGTGCTTGTCGCCGGACAGCAGCCGGGCCGCGTCGTCGCGCGCCGTGCGGTTGACGTTCTGCTGGCGGTCGAACCAGTAGCGATCACGGTCTACGTAGAGGTAGGGCGCCTGGGCGGCCAACCGGTTGAGGGCGTCGGCAATGAACCCGGGCTTCTCGCCGGCGAACACCGAGCCCAGGCGGATCCGGGCGACCTCGATGCCCCGGTTGGCGGATCCGACGTTGGGGGTGGCGCCGATGAAGATGGTGCGGGCCACCCGTCTCGTCGCGTGGTGGGCGCCGAGGTGGGGGATGGCCCGGTCGATCTCGGCCGCCCGGGAGCCGGGGCCGTCGATGTCGGCGTCGATGACCGGGGCCCAGTAGTCCGGCAGCTTGCCGGCCAGCTCGCCGTTGACCCTGGCGTCGTCGAGTGGGATGGAGCAGGGGAGGATCAGGGGCGACCGGTCGTCGCTCTCCCACAGCGAGTTGATGACGGCGGCCATGAGCCTGAGCACGCCGCGGGTGCGTTGGAAACGGTCGACGGTGGACCAGTCCTCGTACAACCGGTCGAACACCTCGGGATGGATCGGGTACGCCGTCTTGATCCGCTCGACGTAGGCCATGGTGACGCACTCGCTCGGGAAGTCACTGCGCTGGCTGCGGTAGAGCTCGCCGAAGGCGTCCGCCGTGGCATCGCGCACTGCGGTGGCGTCGGCGGCGAGGGGCTGGAACAGGCGCCGGCGGACGATCTCGAAGCTCTCGTCCCCCTTGGCCGGCTGCCAGTGCTCGGCCAGGCGCGACACGACGTTCGTCAGGCGATCGAGCGCCTCCCGACCGGCGACCCCACCAACCTCGAGGCTGGAGGCCACCGCCTCAGCACCGGAAGGCCCGACCTTCTCCGACGCGGGGATCGACACCACGAACAGCGCTCCCTCGGTGCCGCGGGTGGCTTCGGTGAGAGCCTGGGCGAAGCCGAACTGGCTATCGAAGCTTCCGCCGGGAAGGTCCTCCCGCGCGTACAGCTCCCGGGCGTAGGCCACCCACTCGTCGATGAGCACGAGGCAGGGCGAGGCCATGGCCAGCACGTC
>JBBSIS010000277.1:0-3967 GCA_038231955.1 Acidimicrobiales bacterium | reverse complement strand
CTCCCTGATCGGAGAACGGCTTGCGGGCGTCGCCCGGGCTCTGATCGTGCTGTCCTTGCCTCGGCATGCTGGTCCCCCGGTGTCTGTCCGGCCCCCATCCTCACACGACGGAGCCGAACTGCCCGCCATCTCCTGAGCCCCGTCTGGCTGCCTTCGCCGGTCTGAGTGCGGACACGCCGTGTGCGCGAGCACCCACAGCGCGCTCGTGCAGCCAGATGATATTTGGACCGCGCTTCGCCCATTGTCGCCAGCGTGTAGTCGGCGCAAGCCGTTAACGCGAGACCATGAGGCACATGGCCTCTGCTTCGGCAACGTGATCGGATTCGTGCTGCTCGTGATCGGCTACCCCATGGCTTTGGCCATGCTGGCCCGGCTGAGGTCCATGCTGGTTGAGCGACGCGTGTGGTGGTTCGCCGCTCTCGAAGCAGCCACGGCCAGCATCGCTGTCGGCTGGTTGCAGTATGGACGACCTCTCGCCACGCTCGTCAACGGTGCAGGCCTGGTCGGCTTCGCCGTCGCCTGGTTCCTCACCGGGCGGCGCGACCGTCCGCCAGCCAACAAGGCTCAGTGACGGCCCGATGATCTGCTCGACGAGGCAAGGAGAACGCGGCGCGAGGTCATTACGGCGGTGCTGCGCCAAGTATGAGCCCTATCCGGGCTGCGTCGACCGCATTCTCCAACCCGTGACCGCCGCCGGCGGCAGGGCCTGGATCGACCTCGTCAGCTCGGACGAGGTCCTGTTGTCACCGGCGACACCAGCCGCTCCGCGCGCTCACTTCGAAGGCTCTTGGGCACCGGCAGGGCCGATCGGCACCTCCGGCTACCAGCGGTACCTGCGCCCCCCCTCGGAGCGGCTGCCGGGGCGGGTGAGTGGCCGCCGGCGCACCCGTGCCGAGGTCGCTGTAACGATGGCCTGAGCGCTCGCAATCCACCCGACCGGCGCGGTAGACGCCCGGTGCTAGGTTCAGCCCCCGATCGGTGCCTGCCTGCCGGCCGGAGAACCCTGGATCATGCCGTCCGAGCCACCCCCCGCCCCGCTCCAGACACCCGGCGCCACCGTCAGCGGCGCCCGGCCCGCCGTCTGGCCCGCTCTGGCTGCGTTCGTGGTCGTGGCCGGCGCCCTCTACCTGGTGATGGGCCTGATCCCTTCCCACCTGCCGATCCCCCGGGGCCCCCGCCTGCAGGCGTCGTTCTCGCCGTCGTGGCTGCGGGGATGGGCCCAGTGGGACTCGGGTTGGTACTCCAGGATCGCCGCCGACGGGTACGCCTACGTTCCTGGCCGCCAGTCCTCGGTGGCGTTCTTCCCGGCATACCCGCTGATGATGGCCATCGTCGGCCAGGTGGTGGGCAACACCTACCGGGCCGGGGTGCTCGTGACGCTGAGCGCCGGCGCGGCCGTCGCCGTGCTGCTGTTCACCTGGCTGCGGGCCCGGTTGGCGCCGGCCGCGGCGTGGTCGGCGCTGGGCGCTTTTCTTCTCTTCCCGTACGCCTTCTACCTGTACGGGGCGGTCTATGCCGACGCCTTGTTCATCGCGGCCGTGCTGGGGGCGTTCTTGCTGCTGGATGCCAACCGGCCGCTGTTGGCCGGTCTGGTCGGGGCGGTAGCCACTGCCGCCCGGCCGGTGGGCGTCATCCTTGTCGTGGCCCTGGCCGTACGGGCCCTCGAGCGCCGGGGAGCGCTTCGCCCGGCCGGGGGCGGGCTGGTGGACTGGCGGCGGGCGCGATGGGCGGATGCCGGCGTGCTCCTGTCCGCCCTGGGCCTCGCCGCTTGGTGCGTGTACCTGTGGGCACGGTTCGGCGACCCGTTGGCCTTCGCCAGTGTGCAGCGCGCGTGGGGCCAGGCAGCCGGCCCGCACACCTGGCTCAAGGTCCAGTTCTTCCGTGACATGACCGACCTGCGCAGCCCGCGTGCCTGGGTCCTCTTCATGGCCCATCCCGTGCTGACACTGGCTGCCGCCTGCCTCGTGCCGCGGGTCTTCCGGCGCTTCGGGGTCGGCTACGGGGTCTTCACCCTGCTGCTGATAGGCCTGTCTGCGCTGTCGACGAAGAACTTCTTCGGGATGGCCCGATACCTGCTGGCCGCCTTCCCCTGCTTCGCAGTGCTGGGCGAGCTGCTGATCGAACGCCCGGGGCTACGACGCTGGGCCCTCTCGACAAGCGGGGTCGGGCTGCTGGGCCTGACCGTCGTGTTCGGCACGGGGTACTACCTGTCGTGACCGCAGTCGCTGCGTGGGGAGGCCGACGTGGCCGAGGCCGACAATGTCGCGGACCTTGTCCATGAACTGGGGTTCGTTCGACAGCTTGAACGTCGACTCGTCTCACGGCTTGAGGCCGAACGCCTTCCAGATGCGCACGACAGCCGTCTGCGTCATTCCCGTCGAGCCGGCCATGTCCCGGCTCTCGACCAATGCGACGCCCCCTTCGGGGTTTCCTCCAACGTTTCTTCACGATGACCCGTTCAACCTGGTCGTCGGTGATGCCCGGGGAGCCCCTGGTCGAGGCTCGTCGACCAGGCCGTCGAGGCGCAGTTCGACGAAACGGCGTCGCCACTTCCCGACGGTGGCCTGGTTGACGCCAAGCTCTGCCGCTACCTGCTTGTTGTCCGATCCTCCGGCGCAGGCCTACGATCTTCGATCGCAGGGCCAACGACTGTGGGGTGTTCGGGCGCCGGGCCCACCGATCGAGGGTGGTCTGCTCCTCATCATTCAGCACCAGAGGGGCCTCGGGACGTCCACTCGACGCCATGCCCCCACCCTACGCGAGCGGCGTAATAGCGCGAGCTTTTCTAGTTCTAATGGGTGCGGATCTTTTCGAGTGACATCACGCAGCGGTCGGGATGACGTTGTCGGCGTAGCGGGCTTGGTGAACGCGTTGTAGCTCTCGTGAGAGGTGAAACTGCCAGTACGCAGGGAACTCGTGGTTGGCGCGCAGTGCCCGGAGCTTAAGGACGGCCTCGGCCCCGGCGACGCTCCAGCGGGCGCCGGTGATGTCCATGCGGTCCTTGACGAGGTGACGGCAGGCACCTTCGATGACGCCGGTGGCGATTGGCCACCCCTTCGCCAGTGCGGTCGGGTAATCGAGGTAGGGCCGCTTGGCCAGCAGGTAGTCGGCACAGGTGTCGGCGTTGGCCCGTTTGGCACGCTCCAGCCGACAGTACGTGGCCTTGCGCCGGATGGACGCGGCGACGGTACTGGCGTGGCCGTGCAACACGGCCAGGGCCTTGTCGGCCACCCACGCCTCGGCCCCGGCGTCCCCCTCGGCGAAGAAGCACCAGGCCGCGCTCCACAGGTACTCGAGCACATGGATGAAATCGACGACGATCGGCACCCTCACCTCGCGGGCCTTGGCCTCGGCCTTGATCCGGGCGATCTGGTGGTTGTTGCCGTCGACGAGGGCCACCCATGGACGGCGATGGCCGGGGTCTCTCCGTTGCGCTTCGTCGAAGACCCGGGCGACGACGGCCGCGGCGTTGGTCTCCACGCTGGCCATGAGCCACTTGTCCTTGGCCACCGGCGCCGGAGTGGGAGGAGTACTGGTCCCCCCTCCTCTGGCGAGGATGTCGGCCGGGCTCCGGGGGACGGGGGTGAGGTCATAGACGGCACCGACGGTGGCCATCCGCTTGCGGTTGGCCTTCTCGCCCTTTGACAGGCGGGTGGCGAGCTTGGGCACCGCCGCGGCTGCAGCCTTGGCCGTGGCCGGGCGCAGCGCACCGGGGCGCATGACGATGCCCTTGCCGTCGGCGGAGAGCACGACCACCTCGGTCGGGCCGGCCTGGGGACGGGGCGCCTGGGCGTAGAACGCCTCGAAGTCGACGGCAGCCCGGGACGCCAGCTCCTCCACCTGGCGTTTGCCGAGGTGTTGGCCGGTGGCGGCCTCGATGGCCTCGACCACGCCGTCGAAGGAGCCCCGCGCCGCCTCGGTGGCCGCCAGCTCCCGAAGCCCGTGGGAGTAGCGCTCGGCGGGCAGG
>JBBSIS010000276.1:0-4039 GCA_038231955.1 Acidimicrobiales bacterium | reverse complement strand
TCCAGGGCATGCGACACGCGGGCGTAGTCGCGGTGGATGGCGACGAACAGGACGATGATGCTGGGGACCACCACGATCGGCACCCAGGCGCCCTTGGCGAACTTGGTGACGGCGACGATGAGCAGTACCACGAATGTGGCCGCTGAACCGACCCCGTTGATGACCATGCCCTGCATCACCATGCTCAGCTGGCTGAGGGTGAAGGAGGTGAACACGCCCACTGCATAGAGGGGGATCAGGGAGTTGGTGATGCCACCGAAGGCCACGATCAGCGCCGAGGCGATGACGGCCAGGATGATGATGCCGTTGGAGAACACCAGGCGGTCGCCGCGGGTAGCCAGGTAGCGGGGCAGGTAGCCGTCCCGGGCGATGATCGACGTCAGGCGAGGGAAGTCGGCAAAGGCGGTGTTGGCAGCCAGGGTGAGGATGGCAGCGGTGGAGAACTGCAGGACCACGTAGATCGGCCCTCCGCCGTAGACGGCCCGAGCCAGCTGGGAGAGCAGCGTCTCTGACTTGGAGGGGAATGGCTGCAGGTGATGGGCCAGCACCGATACGCCGAAGAACAGCGTACCGAGAATGAGCCCCATCCACTACCAGCTTCGACAGGCCGAGAGCCAGGCTCGATGTTCACGCCGCCACTACGAAGAGGATCTCCTCGGTGGCGTAGGCGGTCGAGGAGATGGCGTCGGAGGAGAACGTGGCCAGCGCCACCACCTTGCGCAGGCGCTGGTCCTCCTGCTCGCTGGTGGCAATCGGTCGCCCAAACAGGAGCCTCTTGAGCGAGGAGTACACGACGCGGAACGGTATCCCGCCGGCGGGAGCCACCTGCGATGTGAGGACGGGCAGGTTCGACGATCAAGCCGGCAGTCATCGCAAGCAGAGGGCCTGACGGCTGGGCTGCTCGCCGCGAGGTGAGGATCAACGTATGCGTCCCAGAAGCGGTACCCGCCTGAGCTGACGGGAGCGGGCGGTCCGAATGGCCAGGGACGCCATCGCCGCCCAGGGCGAGCGCCATGGGCGGCAGTGTCGCTTTGGTGTAAGGGTCGTTGATTCGGTCGGAGGGGTCAACGCCTTCGCCCGTGCCCAGGCCCGGTGCCGCGCAAAGCCTGCTTCTGGTGAAGTGGCGCCACGAGGATTCGAGGCCACCTGGGGCGGGGCGTTGGACGAGGCGAACGCCGCCCGTGTAAGCGAGGTTGTCTTGTCTCACCCGGCGACGCCACCGACCACATGGGCTGGGCCTGTCTGCGTCGCTCCTAACTAACGCCCCGGTTCAGGTCCTGGCGGCGGTCACCTTCCTCCGGGACGACGAGCTGGAGTCGCCTATGCAATTGCGATGTTGACTCCGGCCGATCATCACCAGGTCGTCAGCGGTCTGTTCCATCTCGGTGATGAGGTGGCTGGAGATCAGCACGGTGCGGCCCTCGGCCGCCAGCGACCGGGCCAAGTTCCGGACCCATCGGATGCCCTCAGGGTCGAGACCGTTGATCGGCTCGTCGAGGATCACCACGGCGGGATCGCCCAGCAGGGCGACGGCGATGCCGAGGCGCTGGGCCATCCCCAAAGAGAAGGTTCCCGCCCGGCGGCCGGCCACGCCGGCCAGGCCGACCTGGTCGAGCACGAGATCGACCCGGCACCGGGGCATGGCATTGGCCCGGGCCAGGCCGACCAGATGGGCCCGGGCGCTGCGTCCCGGGTGAAAGGCCCGACCGTCGAGCAGGATCCCGACCTGGCGCAGCGGCCAAGGCAGATCCCGGTAGGCCCGGCCGCCGATGAGGGCGTGGCCGGCGGACGGCTCGTCGAGGCCGACGATCATCCGCATGGTGGTGGACTTCCCCGACCCGTTGGGTCCCAGGAACCCGGTCACCGGACCGGGTTGCACATGGAAGCTCAGGCTGTCGACCGCCGTGGTGGCGCCGTAGCGTTTGGTCGGGCCGTGGACGCTGATCATGGGGCTCCTCCTCCCGTCGGAAACGCGCGCTGCGCTCCTCCCTGATCACGGTACGGATCACCTCGAACCGTTTGAAGCCCGCTACCCCCCGTCTTCGACCCGGGGGATATCCCCCCCACCGAAAGCCAGCCTTCAACCCGGACGGGGGGACACGGACCAGTCGGCCGCGCAGGACGGCATCTGGGCTCGCACGTCATCAGGCAACCGGCGTTCGGCGAAGAATGGAGTCAGGCCGTCACATCTCTCCGGGAAACGAGGATGAGGGCGGTGAAGCCCGCAATGCCGCTGTAGAAGGCCGCAGTGAGCAGCGCCCGGCTCAGACCGACCTCGACCGTGCCTCCTTGGATGACCGACTCCAGAACGAGACCAGGGAAGAAGCGGTAGCCGCCGGACCACGAGTCGACCACGATGCTCGAACGGCCCGGCCCAGGCGAAGCCGACCCCCAGCGCGAGAGGTGCCGTGAACCCGCGGGTCGCCGCTGCGCCCTCGCTACCCGCAGAGATGATGTCGGCCTTCTCGAGGTCTTCTGCTCGCCCGCATAGAAAGGGCGCGAGAGCTCTGTGGGCGCGCACGCCCTCTGGCCACCGCCCGGTGAAGAGGACGGCGAAGAAACCGACGATATCTACGGACACCCGCCACCCGCGTAATGTTGCCGGTGAAGGCGCTGGAGCGCGATTGCCTGCCCGGCCGGCACCTCGGTCGAATGAGTCAGTCCGGTCCCCCCAGCATTGCCTGAGCGGGGAATAGATGGGACAATTCCAGCGCGGGCAGGTCGGGACTGGTGGCTGAACTGGCGCGCCTGGGCGACGAGTGCCTGACCTGCGAGCGGAGGAGTGACAATGCAACCGATGTCGTCAAATGAGGCCAAGGGCCTCCTGAGGTCGCTGTTCGATTTCCAGTTCACCAGCCTGATCACCACGAAGATCATCCGGTTCGTCTACGCCCTGATCGTGGTCCTGCTTTCTCTGGGGGCGCTTGGCGTGTTCATCTCGTCGCTGGCCCGCGGCGGCTTCATCGGCGTTTTCTTCGCACTGATCATCGTGCCCCTGGGCTACCTCGTGTACCTCATCCTGATCCGTATTTGGATGGAAATCCTGATCGTCGTGTTCAGGTTGGGCGACGATGTCCGAGCCATCCGTCAAGGCGGCTTGGGCCGGGGGCCGGACTACCCCGCGTAGGTCGTCAGCCCGCCACTCGGCGGACCGAGCGGATGAGCTGGTGGTCGGCGGTGAACAGGCGGCCGACGGTGAGGCGGCCGGCCACCAGCGCGGCGAAGGCGTTGCCACCCAGCAACATGTACATGACCACCATCTGCAGCCGGATGGCCGACGATGCCGATGCGCCGGCCAGCAGCATGCCGGTCATGGCCCCCGGAAGGGCGACGAGGCCGACCACCTTGGTCTGGTCGATGATCGGCAGCATCCCGCTGCGCAGCGCGGCCCGGTGCCACAGCGCCGAGGCCTCGGTGGCCGTCTCGCCGAGGCTGAGATGGGCCTCGACCTCGCGGCGATGGGCGCCGAGGTCGTCGCGTAGCCGGGCCATGACCAGCGACGTGGTGTTCATGGCGTTCGAGATGATCATCGACCCAAGCGGGATCGCCGCCCTCGGCACCGCCGGCACGATGCGGAAGAGGAGGACCACGCCCAAGGTGCCGCCCGCGGCCACCGACACCGAGGTCACTGCGATCCAGTAGGCGCCCGGAACCCGCTTTCCCCGGGCGCCTGAGGTGAGGGTGGCGGTGCCGATCATGACCAGCAGGACCACCGGCGTGAGGGCGCTGTGGCTGCCGAAAACGAAGTCGAGCACGAACCCCACGGCCAGGAGCTGGGCGAAGGACCGCAGTGTGGCCACGCCGATGTCGCGCTCCAGCCCGGTCCGGCGCAGCCGGGAGACGACGATCGACACCGCCACCAACAACAGCGCGAGCGCCACGTCGGCCCAAGAGATGCGTCCGCTCAGATCGTTCACGGGCCGACGGTCACAAGTCGATCGGCCAGCTTGTCGGCCTGACGGGGATCGTGGGTGACCATCACGACGGTCAGCCCATCGTCGGTCAGCGACCGGATCAGGGCCTCGATCCCGCCCTTGGA
>JBBSIS010000275.1:0-4045 GCA_038231955.1 Acidimicrobiales bacterium | reverse complement strand
GGTGACCGAATGGGCCACACCCTTGGGGATGCGACTTTCCTCCGCTGCTACCACCGTCAGGCGGCTTTCCCTGGGCACGGTGAGGCGGAGGGGCTCGGCCTGACCGGCGTCGAGGACGAAGGACACTTCGACCTGCGCCTCCTGCCGGCTGGGGTTGTAGATGTGGAACCGCTCGGCCTGGCCATCGGCGATGAAGCCCTCGGGGAAGTACCAGACAGGGCCCGGGGACGCCGCCCCCAGCGCCACGGAGATGCCCTTGCGGTTCGACGTGCCGTCGAAGCTCTGCACCCGTCCGACCACCAGTCGGCCGGTGCGGGCGATGAGGCTCACCGACACCGCCTCCCGGCGCTGCACGAAGTCACCCACCTTCACCGACGTCATGGCCTGACCGCGGACCGAAATCCCGGTGAGCGCCTGGGGGCTGACGATGCCCTCTTCGGTGCTGAAGACGATGTCGACGACCGCGTCGTCGGGAAAGGGGTTGAGGGCCAGCAGCACGTCGCTGGCGTCCTTGGTGGTGATGCCGTCGGCGAAGTACCAGGTCGACGAGGCCGACGACGTGCACGGTGCCACGCTGTCGCCCAAGGGCCCCGTGGCCGTGACCTCGGCCACCGCGTCCCCGCCGTCGAGCTCAACCACGGCCGACGCATACTGCGCCAACGCCAGGTCCGACAGCTTCACGCTGGCCCGCCCGGCGGGGCCGACATCGATGGGGACGCGCCGGCTCTCGCCCTTGTCAGGGAACACGGTGACCGTACCGGAGAGGCGGCGGGCCCCGGCGTTGGAGACGACCACGGATCCATCGCCCTGGGGAGTTCCGCTGACCGGCGCTCCCGGGCAGTAGAAGGCCGACGACCGGGCCGACGCCGGCGCCGCCACGGGCACCTGGGAGCTGATGGCGGAGGCCTCGGGCACCTCGACGCGACGGGACCGACGGTCGACGAGCCCCCCGGCCACGAGCACGACGACCACCACGAACAGCGCCGGCAACCGGCGGGTGACGGTCATCGGAGGTCGGGTCACCACGAGCGAACTGGGCTCGCTCAACGTCGCCCTACGACGTTGAGCGACCCCAGTTGCCGATGAGCGTGCCCGTCGACGGGCGGTCATCGGGCCCCGGTGTCGGCGAAGATGGGCATGAGCTGGGTGTCGTCGGGCTGTGGGGCGTCGGGCTGTCGCAACCGGCGGGACCGCCACAGGAGCCCGATCGCCAGAAACCACAGGACGAACGGGGCGACGGCGAGGGGCCAGCGGAGGAGAGGTGTGCGGTAGTGGACGGCGAGCCGCCCCGCTCGACCGGCCACGAAGGCGTTGGCCACGCCGAAGGCGTCGCTGCGGGGCGCAGTCTGACCGCCGACGGTGAGCTCCCAGCGCCCGGATGGCGCCTCCGACAGCAGGACGGTGCCCGGGGCGGGAAGGTTGCCGTTGAAGCGGACGGGACCGTCGCCCGGCGCCACCGCCCGGCCCGCCGACAGGTCGGCTCCCGCCTGCAGCGTGGCCGGGATACCGCCCCGGGCCAACACGTCGGGGACCAACACCCTGGCCCCGCCCCAGGAGGTGTTCTCGTAGACGTCGAGGGCCGGGTCGGAGGGCAGCAGGCGCAGGTCGAGTTGGGATCCGAACGCCCGGGTCAGCCCGGGCGGCACCGGCAGGCCACCGGTGGCCCTGCCGGCGGCGAGTTGGCGGGGCACGACGATGTAGCGCACGGCCATGGGCGCCAGCAGTCGGCCCAACCGGGCCGTTCCTCCCTGGCGGGCCACCCGCAGGGCGTCGCCCATCGACCGGGTGGCCGACGACGCAGGCCCTGGCCAGAGGTCGGTGACGTCGGGGGGCCCATTGCGAGAGCTGGCGTAGGCCAGGCCGTCGTCGCCGGGAAGAGCCCAGCTGTCGAGGGGGAGGGTGTCGGGGTCGCCGACCCACAGGACACGGAAGGCGCCGGCGCCGGCCTGGGCCGGCATCCAGCCGACCGAGCGGGCCACCTCCTGGTTGGTGAGGTGCCAGGCGCCGTCGGGAGCGGCTGCGATCACCGGCAGGACGGCGGCGACCAGGGCCAGCCCTCCGGCCAGCGGCGCAGCCTGGCGCCAACTGAAGCGGTAGCCGCGCAGGTCGACCTGAGAGGAGGCCGCGCCCATGGCCACGGCGCCGGCCAGTGCCACTGCGGCCGGCGCCAGGAGGAGGTCGGGATCCTGGAACGGCAGCGGCAGCCAGTTGTGGCCACTCGCCCACGCGGCCCCAACGCTCACCAGGGCGATGGCCCAGAAGCGCACGGCCCAGGCGAACCGCCAGTCGCGGCCGACCAGTAGGGGCATGGCCGCCACTGCGATCAGGGCCCAGCCCAAAGGAGCGGCGCCCATGGGCCCGATCTGAAAGCGGAGGAGGGCGCCGAGGCCGGGAGCCCGGCTTGGCAGGCGGCCGACGCCCACGATGCTCGACCACCCGCCCGAGCCGAGGAGGCTGACCGACCACGGCAGTAATAGGATGATGCTGAGCACCACCCCACCGACCGCGCCCCGCAGCGCCTTGGCCGCCGCGCCTAACCCGCCGACCAGTAGTGAGCCGACAAAGAGCCCGACGGCGGCGATCACAACGGTCACGCCGATGCCCGGCACGAACGCGGCGACGGCGGCGAGCACCACACCGAACGTGACGATCGGTCGCCACGCCGGCTGGTCAGCCTGCGTTGATCGTCCATCGGCGTCACGCCGGTTCGAGCGGAACGGCTCGATGTCGCACATCCGGACGAGGAGAAGCAGCAGCCAGGGCATGACGGCGAAGGCCAGCAGGCCGGTCCAACGGCCCCGGGCCAGGGCGTTGTACGACAGCGGCATCGACAGGTAGGCGACGACGGCGGCCAGCCGGGCCATGGTGGAGTCGAGCGGTCGGGCCAGGCGCCAGGCGCCGATGGCGGCCACCGGCCACACCCCCACCACCAGCACCCTCTGCAGGGCGCCCATGCGACCGAGGAACAGCAGGCCCAAGGTCCCGAGCACGCCGAAGGCCGGGGGCGCGGGCGCCGTCGAGCCCATGCCGGTCGTGCGCCAGCCGTCGAAGAGGTGGGTGAGAAGCGTCGTCGGGCTGGGGAAGGGGGCGAACTGGCCCACGGCCGACAGTCGCCCGGTAATGAGGTGACGGCTGCCGACGATGACGGCCAGCACCAGCAGACAAAGGAGGGCCGTCGCCGCTCTTGCCGGGCCCCGGCCGACAGAATCCACCAGTTCATGGCCGGCCTCGACCAGGGCGCGCGCCCGCTCCTCGGCGTGAAAGCGACGCTGCAGGTACAGGGTGAGGCGGACGCTGCCCCGCGCCTGTAGTCGCCTGACCTCCGAGTCGGGGACATTGCGCGTGCGGCGGACCGCAGCTCGCAGCGGCCGAAGCTGGCCGAAGTGGCGGACGTTCCAGAACCAGGCGCCGACCAGCTCCCGGGCCTCCCGGCCCCGGCGGGTGAACAGCGCCATCAGCGCCTCGATGAACGTGATGACGAGGGCCTGGGGGATCACGCGGAGCAGGTGGAGCCAGGAGTAGCTCTTGAACATGGCCCGCAGATGGTGGCGGGGCTCCAGGCGCGCTCGGCGGGGATCGGCGTCGGGCTGCTCGCTCCCGGCCTCGCGGTGGCGGACCCGCGCCTGCGGAGCCACCACCACCCTCGCCCCCGCCACCTGAGCCCGCCAGCACAGGTCGACATCGGCCCCGTAGTCGGACATGGCGGGGTCGAAGCCGCCCAGCGCCGTGAACAGGTCGGCCCGCACGAGCATGCACGCCGAGGACACCGCGAAGACGTCACGCACCGAGTCGTGCTGCTCCTGGTCGAGCTCGCCCCGGTCGACAAGGGGCGCGCAGGCGCCCGTCTTGTCCACCGACAGGCCCACGCCCAGGAGGCGCTCCGGGTGGCTCCAGTCGACGAACTTGGGCCCGACGATGCCGGCGTTGGAGCGTAGCGACTCCTCGACCATCAGCCGCAGCGCATCGGGCGCAGGGGCGACGTCGTCGTGGCAGAAGATCAGGAAGGCCGCGCCCTGGACGGTGTCGAGCACGTCGTTGGCGGCGG
>JBBSIS010000274.1:0-4048 GCA_038231955.1 Acidimicrobiales bacterium | reverse complement strand
TTCGACTCGTTCGACGGCCTGCCGGAGCACTGGCGACCCGGGTTCCCCGCCGGTACGTTCGCCGCACCGGCGGCTCCCGACGTCCCCGGCGCCGAGATCGTGCCGGGCTGGTTCGACGACGTCCTTCCCGGTTTCCTGCGGAGCCATCCCGGCCCGGTCGATTTTCTGCACGTCGATGCCGACCTCTATAGCTCGGCGGCGAGCGTGCTCCACCACGTCGGTCCTCGCCTGCAGCCGGGGAGCGTCGTCGTCTTCGACGAGTTCTTCAACTATCCCGGATGGCAAGAGCACGAACACCGGGCGTGGGTGGAGTTCGTGGATCACGAGCACGTCAATTTCCGTTACGAGGCGTTTACCTTCGACAACGAGCAGGTCGTGGTGGTGATCACGTAGCGTGGGCCCGCTGAGCCGAGCCCAGCTTCCGAACGTAGGGAGTACCAGCGTGATCGGGACGACGCCCGCCTCGGTCGCGACCAGGGTCGCCCGACCGAGCTGGCGGGCCGCGCTGGCGTTCCTGGGCATCGCCGCCGTCGTGTTCGCGGCGATGGCCGGCCTCGGCGTCGTGGGTCCGGGCGTCAACGTCATCGGGCGGTACCAGGGGCTCCAATGGCTCCGGGGTTGGGCCCAATGGGACTCGGATGGTATGCGACGATCGCCGACCATGGGTACGACTACGTCCCCGGCCGGCAGTCCACGGCCGCATTCTTCCCGGCCTACCCGATGCTGGTCCGGGCCGTCTCCGTCGTCGTGGGCGGCGCGTTCGTGGCCGGGATCGTCGTCACCCTGTCCTCCGGTGCGACCGCTGCCGCCCTCTTCCTCCGTTGGGCCGGAGAGCGGCTGTCGCCTCGGGCGGCCTGGGCCGGCCTGCTGACACTGCTGCTGTATCCCTACGCCTACTACCTCTACGGCGCCGTGTACCCGACGGCACTCTTCCTGGCCGCGGCCATCGGCGCCTTCGTCCTGCTCGATCACGGGCATCCCTGGCTCTCCGGCCTGACCGGGGCGGTAGCCACGGCCGCCGGCCCGATCGGGCTGGCCCTCGTCGTCGGACTGGCCGTGCGGGCCGTCGAGCGTCGCCAGCAGGACGGCGCCATCCGACTCGCCCGTCGGGATGCCGGCGTACTCGTTTCGGTCTTGGGCCTGCTCCGGTTCTGCGTCTACCTCTGGTGGCGCTTCGGCGACCCGTTGATCTTCGCCTCCGCCCAGCGGGCGTGGGGCCAGGGCGCGGGACCGCGCACCTGGTTCAAAGTCCGCTTCTTCGAGGACCTGCCCACGCTGCGCTATCCCTTCCCGGCCATGGCGTACCTGGCCCACCCGTTGCTCACCATCGCCGGCTTCGCCCTCCTGCCACGGGTGTTCCGCCGGTTCGGCTACGGCTACGGCACCTACGCCCTCCTCGTCATCGGGTTGAGCTGTCTGGGTACCAAGAACTTCTTCGGCATGGCGCGCTACGTCATGGCCGCCTTCCCCTGCTTCGCGGTCGCCGGCGACCTGCTCGCAGAACGGCCGAGGGTCGCCGCCGCCACCTACACGATCGGCGGAGCGGGCCTGCTCGCTCTCACCCTCGCCTTCGGCCGTGGGTACTACCTCTCCTGAGGCTTCTCACGGACCCTCGTCAATTTCTGGCGCCGTCCCCGCGCCGCCGTCTCGGCGGCCACAGGCGACCGCCGCCACCCCGACCAATAGGATGGCGACGGCAAAGCATGGGAGGAGGATGCGCTCCCCGACCGGTCGGAACTGGATCCGAACGGTGGCGCGGTCCAGGGTCGGAGGCAGGGCAATCGAGGTCAACGTCCCCTCGACGGCCGCGACGGGGAGGCTCCTGCCTCCGATGGTGGCCCTCAGTCCCGGCCAGTAGGGAACCCGCATCACCAACGATCCACCCATTGAGCCGGTCGAGACGACGTACGAATCGAAGGCCTTGCCACCGAAGCCGGGACCGCCCGAACCTCCGCCCACGCCCAGCGCGTCGGCGTCCCCGGTGGTGGCCGTCACCCGACCGGGCAGTCGTTGCGGCGGCGGGCGTAGGTAGCGCTGGTAGCCGAAAGTGCCGATCGGCCCGGCCGGTATCCACGCCCTCTCGAAATGAGCGCGTAGCTCGGCCGGTGCCGCCGGTGACAGCAGGACGACATCGGAGCTCGCCAGGTCGATCCAGGCCCCGTCGCCGGCGGACGGCACCGGCTGCAGGATCCGGTCGACGCAGCCCGGATTGGGCTGATACTGGCCGATGAAGTCGATGCACGCGCGGCCCACCCATTCCCCTTGGGCTGCCGCGGTGTAGCCCACTCCGGTCTGGAGGTCGACGAGGAGGTTGGCGTTGCCGAGGAGGACGCCCGACCCCCATCCGGCATCGGGCGCGGCCAGGTCGTCCTTCCATGCCAGGACCGTCACCTCGGTATCGGCCAAGAGCGACTGTCGGCGAAAATCGGCGATGGTGGAGCCCCAGGCCGGCCTGGTCTGAAGGCTCCGCGCCGGCGCGCCCGATGCGGGCTGCCCCGAAGCCGCTTCGATCCTGGATTGGGCGGCTTCGGCCGACCGCTCGCCGACGACGGCGCCACCGAACGACGACAGGATCAGGGCGAACGGGGCCACGACCACCATGGCGTGCCGAAACCGGACCTGCGGCGGCGACGCCGCTCCGATCGTCAAGGCCACGACGGCGGCTGTGGCCACACCGCCGACCGCCAGCGCCACCAGGTGCCACGAGGCGAGGGCGGGGGCACGGGAGACGGCGAGCACCCATTGCAGGACCAGCAACCCGCCTGCGCCCGCCAACCTCCGCTTTGTCACCGTCCGGGCGTACGTCAGGCCCAGAGCGACCAGGAGGGGGAGACCGAGGCCGACCAAGGTCAGGTAGCGGAACGGATACCGGAGCGGGCCCACGTTGGTCGGTGATTGGGTGGCGGCGGTAGCCACCGCCAGGAGCAGGCCTGCGGTGATGATCCCCGGCCGCCGCCAGACATGTCTCCAGGAGATCAGGGCGATGGCCGGCAGGGCGAAGGCGGCGGTGGCGGCGATTGGCGCGAGGACGATCGTCCCGTCCCAGTACTGGGACACACCCGGGGTCAGGGTGCTCCCGCCGATGAGAACGTCACCGAGATTGGGAATGAACGTGCCCGGATTGCCCAGAGCCGTTGTCGCGAAGTGACGGGTGGCGAACGGCAGCATCTGCAAGGCCGAGAGGATCGTCGGGGCGCCGGCCAGCACGCCGGCGGCGGCGGCGAGGAGACGCATGGTGGTGTCCCGTGCCCGCAGCGCCTGGGATCCGCCCGAGAGCGCCCGCTCGGCGAGTTGGGCCAGCACTATGACGGCCGCGAATGCGTAGTTGTACGGGTAGCCGGCCACGATGATCATGTAGGCCGACACGCCGGTGACCATCACACCCAACCGTCCCCTGGTGGCCACGCCGTACCAGAGCCACGGCAACCACGCCGTGCTCCACATGAGCGGCCACCAGGAGCCCCCGAACCACAGGAAGAAGCCGGTGCTGGCGACGCCCAGGCTGACGGCGGCGGCGAGCGGCGGCGGGCACCGATAGACCGACAGCACGGCCCATATGCCAAGCCCGAGGACCAACACGGCGAGGCAACCCAGGAGCCAGGCGGCCAGGTTGAGGTGGTCGAACCGGCTGACCCCCCAGCTGATGAGCCAGTGCACGGGGTCGTAGACCCCGTACTGCGGATCGGCCACGAAGTTCCCGGCCGCACCGAGGCCCGGTGCCATCAGAGGTGGCCGGATGCCGGAGAGGTGGTGACCGAACCAATGGAAGGTCGGGACGAACTGCGCCTGCTCGTCGTCGACCCAGAAGAAGCGGGGCGCCATGATTCGCAGCAACGTGAGGAAGCCGAGCTGGGCGGCCACGTAGCCGGCGAGCCAACGTCCCCGTCTCACGGGGCGCGCCCGGCGGGGGCCCACGCCGGCGCCGGTCCGCTGGCGAAAGCGGCGACCTCGGCCGGGGTGCCGAGGGGGACGACGGCGTCAGCCGGCAGTCGTTCGACGAACCCCTGGGCGCCTGCGGTCACAAGCACGTTGTACAGCGGCGCCACGT
>JBBSIS010000273.1:0-4062 GCA_038231955.1 Acidimicrobiales bacterium | reverse complement strand
GGCCAGCCACGCCCGCTCGGCGTCGACGGCCCGCCGGGACGGGCAGTGCTCGATGGCGGCCAGGGCGGCCCGGGTGGCGTCGTCGTCGGTGCGGCACTCGACGGCCAGGGCCCCTTGGCCCACCTGGGGGACCAGCAAGGTAGCGGGGAGCACCTCGCTGACTTCCGACGCCCGGCCCAGGCGGTCGAGGGCGGCGGCGGCCACCACGATGGCGGCGAAGTCGCCGGCCTTCGACAGGCGGGTGTCCATGTTGCCCCGCAGGCCGGCGAAGGTGAGATCCGGGCGCAGCCAGGCCAGCTGGGCCCGGCGGCGGACGGAGCCGGTACCGACCCGTGCGCCCGGTGCCAGCGCGTCCAGGCGACGACCGACGAGGGCGTCACGGGCATCGGCGCGCTCGGGGACGGCGGCGATGATGAGGCCTTCGACCGGCGACGAAGTGAGGTCCTTGGCCGAGTGGACGGCGAAGTCGGCCCGGCCGTCGAGCACTGCCGCCTGTACCTCTTTGACGAAGACGCCCCGCCCGGCGAGCTCGGAGATGGCCACGTCGAGGTGACGGTCGCCCTCGGTCTCGACCACCACCGCCTCGACGTCGACACCCAGCAGCGCACCCACCAGCTCGGTCTGCAACCGGGCCAGCCGGCTCCCTCGGGTGGCGGCGCGCAACCGCGGCGGCGCGTTCACGGGCACGGGCAGGCCCGCGCTACAGGTCGAACAGTTCGCGAAGGGCGCCGGCCAGGCGATCGCCCCGCGCCGATCCCGCCGCGTCCTTGAGGCGGACGGTGGGATCGTGCAACAACTTGCCCAGGATGCCCCGGGTGAGGGCCTCGACGGCGTCGCGCTCGCGAGGTTCGAGGTCGGCCAGGCGGCTGCGGTACCGGTGCAGCTCGGCGGTCCGCAGGTCGTCGGCCCGCTGGTGGAGGGCGGCGATGGTGGGGGTGGCGTGGCGGGCGGTGACGGCGTCGACCCAGCGGCCCACTTCCTCGGCGACGATGGCCCGCACGGGAACCACCTCCTTGCGGCGCTCCTGGAGGTTGGCCTCCACGAACGTCTCCACGTCGGACAGGCCGAGCAGGTCGACATCGACCAGCCCGGCCACCGCGGGGTCGACGTCGCGGGGCATGCCCAGGTCGATGATCAGCAGGGGCCGGCCCCCGCGGGTCGCGCACACCGCCTCGAGGGCGGCGGAGGTGACCACGGCCGAGGACGAGCCGGTGCTGGTGAGGAGGAGGTCGGCGTCGTGAAGGGCGGCGGGCAGCCCGTCGAGGCTCACGGCCCGGCCGCCGGCTCGTTGTGCCAGCTGCTCGGCCCGGGCCCATGTGCGGTTGGCCACGGTGACCTGGCTGCCGGGGACCTCGGCGTCGGCGACGTCGTCGACCAGCCCGACGCCCATCTCCCCGGCGCCGAGCACGACAACGTTACGGTCGGCCAGGGTGCCCAGACGGTCGGATGCCATGGCCACCGCAGCCTGCGACAGCGAAGCGATGCCCCGGCCGATGGCGGTTTCCGTGCGGGCCCGCTTGCCGACTTCGAGGGCCCGGCGGAAGAGCTCCGACAGTGACGAACCGGCCGCCTCCTCCACGCGGGCCCGCTCCCACGCGTCGCGCACCTGGCGCAGGATCTGGCTCTCGCCCAGCACCACGGAGTCGAGCCCGGCGACCACGCTGAAGAGGTGTGACGCGGCGGCGTCGTCGTAATGGACGTACAGATGATCGGAGAAGTCCTCCGGCGACACGTCGGAGAGCTCGGAAAAGAAGTGGCGCACGTCGGCCATGGCGCCATGGAAGCGCTCGGCCACTGCGTAGACCTCGATACGGTGACAGGTGGATAGGACCACCGCCTCGCTGACGAAGTCACGGGCGACGAGGTCGGCCAGCGCCTTGGGCAGGCGCTCCCCGGGGACCGCCATCCGTTCGAGCAGGTCGACCGGGGCGGTGCGATGGCTCAGTCCGACGACGACGACAGACATGTCAACAGCCGTTCACGGGCGTGGGAAAGATCTCCATTTCGGATGAGACCGAGCATGTCGGAGTCGAGGGCGGACTGCCAGTCGAGGCCTTCGGTGGAACGCCCGGCGACCTTGAAGCCTTCCCGCTCCGTGGATAGGAGATCGAGGAGGACGGCGTATTCGGGGCCGAGCTCCGCCTCGTAGCGGCGCCGGAGCCAGGACGCGAGGGCCGGGCTACGACCGCCGGTGGAGACGGCGACCTGGAGGTCGCCCCGGCGGGCGACGGAGGGCAGGGTGAAGGAGCAGTTGGCCGGATCGTCGGCCCCGTTGACCCAGATGCCGGCCCGTTCGCCGGCCTGGTAGACCGCCCGGTTCACCATGGGGTCGTCGGTGGCCGCGATCACCAGCCATACGCCGAGGAGGTCGTCGACCTCCCATGCTCGCTGGTCGCAGGTGACCGCGGGATTGTCGATCAGCTCCGGGTCCAGCCGGAGGGCGACCACCTGCACCTGCGCCCCGCAGGCGAGAAGGCCTTCGACCTTGCGCACGGCCACGCGCCCGCCCCCGACGACCAGGCAGCGCCGGCCCTCGAGCACCAGGTTGACCGGGTACTGCATCACGCCCCCGCGACCTGCGGGGCCACCACCCGCAGCTGTTGGTAGAAGGACAGGATCTGCAGCTCGATCGACAGGTCGACCTTGCGCAGCGACACGTCGGAGGGGACCGAGATCAGCGCCGGGGCGAAGTTCAGGATCGACGTCACACCGGCGGCGACCAGCAGGTCGGCGACCTTCTGGGCCGAGGAGGCCGGGGTGGCCACGATGCCGATGGCGATGCTGTCGGCCACGGCGATTGCCGGCAGGTCGTCGAGATGGCGAACGGTCAGGCCGGACACCACCTCGCCCACCCGCTTCGCATCGGCGTCGACCAGGGCGGCGATGCGAAAACCTCGCGCCGAGAAGCCCTTGTAGTTGGCCAGGGCGTGACCGAGGTTCCCGATGCCGACGATGACCACGGGCCAGTCCTGGGTGAGGCCGAGAACCCGGTTTATCTGCACGAGGAGGAACTCGACGTCGTAGCCCACGCCGCGGGTGCCGTAGGAGCCGAGGTAGGAGAGATCCTTGCGCACCTTGGCCGCGTTCACGCCGGCCATCTCGGCTAGTCGCTCCGAGGAGACGGTGACGATGTGGGCCTCGGCCACCTCGACCAGGCTGCGCAGGTAGACCGGGAGGCGGGTGACCGTTGCCTCCGGGATGCGCCGCTGGCTCCGGGCCGACGCGGCCAGGGCGGTCGACGTGACGGGGGCGAGGACGTCGGCTCCGTCATCTGCGACCATCGGTTCGGCGGGCCGGCCGTTGGCCGGGCCACCGTTGCCGGCGGCGGCCGGAGCGACAGGAGCGTCGGCCCGCCAGGGGGTTCCCCAGCCGGGCGACGAGGTGCGTGTCTCCCGCTCCCGGTCCTGCATTGCCCCCAGTCTACGCGACTTCGTGCGCTGCTTCACAAGGGCACGAGCGACCTCGCACTGCGTCGGCCCTCAAGGTTCTCCCCCCATCGACCGATCCTCGTACCGGAGGAATCGATCCGGTGAACACAGGGCGCGACGTGGTGCGACACGATCATCGAAGGCAACGCGGGCATCGAGGGCAACGCGGGCAACGCGGGCATCGAGGGCAACGCGGGCATCGAGGGCAACGCAGGGCTGCGGCCGGCGTGGCCGTCCTCGCCCTGATCGCCGTGCTGGCCTCGATGCCGTCGGCCAGCGCGGTGACCACCGACGAGGCGACGGTGCTCGGGCTCTCCAACCGGCTCCGGAGCTCGGTCGGGGTACCGAGCCTGGCCTTCGACGAGACGCTGGCGGTCACCGCTCGGCGATGGGCGGCCACCGTGGCCGCTCGAGGCGAGATCTCCCACAACCCCGACTTCGCCGTCGTCAACAGCGGGCCGACCGGCGTGGCCGAGAACGTCGGCGTCGGGCCCAGCATCCAGGCCGTGCACGACGTACTGGTCGCCAGCCATGGGCACTACCTCAACCTGGTGAACCCGCTGGCCAGCCGGATCGGGATCGGCGTCGCCTGGTCGGGCGACCGGGTCTACGTGGTGGAGGACTTCGTGGTCGG
>JBBSIS010000272.1:0-4132 GCA_038231955.1 Acidimicrobiales bacterium | reverse complement strand
TGGTGACCTTGTCGTCGTCGGAGGAGCGCAGCACCTTGGACCCGCCGATCTCGAACGTCTCCTCGGGACCGTAGATGATCTCGGTGTTGCCCCGGGTGGTGCGGATATAGGCGACGCCCTGAGGGATGTCGGCCATGAGGGCGACGAGCTGGGCGGTCTGGGCCGCGTCACTCGGGTAGAGCACGGTGCTGTTGCAAACGGCGCGGAAGCTGGCCAGATCCTCCAGGCCCATCTGCGACGGGCCGTCCTCCCCGATCGACACCCCGGCGTGGGAGCCACAGATGTTCATGCGGGCCTGGCTGACCGCACCCATGCGGATGAAGTCGAAGGCCCGGCTCAGGAAGGCGGCGAAGGTCGAGGCGTAGGGCACCCAGTTGCGCACCTGGAAGCCCACTGCGGTGGCGATCATCTGCTGCTCGGCGATGTAGCACTCGAAGTAGCGCTCGGGGTGGGCGTTGCGGAAGATCTCGGAGAAGGTGGAGTTGGAGACCTCGCCGTCGAGGGCGACAACGTCCCCCCGGGCCGAGCCGAGCGCAGCCAGCGCCTCCCCGTAGGCCTTGCGGGTGGAGACCTTGTCGCCGCCCTTCTCGTACGTCGGCAGCTCCAACGCGACGGTCTCGAAGGCGTGGGGCTTCTGGCCGGTGGGGGGCTTGGGGACGTCGACGCGGATGTTGCGGTCCCCACCCAGCTCAATGATGGCGTCCTCGTAGTCGGGCACCGCCTTGCCGTGGGCGTTGAGCTGGTCCTCGACCGACTTCACGCCCTTGCCCTTCTTGGTCCTGGCCACGATCACGGTGGGCTTGCCCTTGATGGCCACGGCTTCGGCGAAGGCGGTGTCGACGGCGGCCACGTCGTGGCCGTCGATCTCGATGGCGTGCCAGCCGAAGGCCTCGGCCCGGTTGCGGTAGGCGTCGAGATCCCAGCCGTGGCGGGTCTCGCCGCTCTGGCCCAGCCGGTTGACGTCGATGATGGCGGTGAGGTTGTCGAGACCGGCGAAGCTGGCCTCCTCGAAGGCCTCCCACATCGAGCCCTCGGCCATCTCGGAGTCACCGCAGAGGACCCACGTGTGGTAGTCGAGCTGGTCGAGCTTCTTGGCCGCCAAGGCCACGCCCACGGCGATGGGCAGGCCCTGGCCGAGGGAGCCGGTGGCCACGTCGACCCAGGGGAGGTCGGGGGTGGGGTGGCCCTCCAGCCGGCTACCGAGCTGACGGTAGGTGGCCATCTCCTCGCCGGTGACGGCGCCGACCGCCTTGTAGATCGCGTACAGGAGGGGCGAGGCGTGGCCCTTGGAGAAGATCAGGTGGTCGTTGGCGGGGTTCTCAGGTTCGTCGAAGTCATAGTGAAGGTACTTGCTGATCAGCACGGCCATGAGGTCGGCGGCCGACATGGACGAGGTCGGGTGACCTGACCCCGCGACCCCGCTGACCCGCACCGCGTCCACCCGCAGTTGCTGCCCGATCTCCTGCCACTGCTTCTGTTCTTCGTCCATGACCTCGATCCTATGTTTTTCCGGCTCGACCAGCCCAAACCGGCCACTAAGTTGAGGGGATGGACATCTTGGCTGCGCTGTTCGTCGAGGGGATCAACCAGCGGCAGGTGCCCGGGCCGTCAACCCGGTTCGACCTCGACGGTGTGATGTTCTCGCTGCCGGCGACGGGCGAGCTGCCGGTGCACGTCTCCCCTCACCTGGTGGTCTTCGTCCGCTGCGGGCCCGACGAGCCGGGCACCGCCACCCTCGAGGTCGAGTTCAAGAACGCCACCGGTGAGGAAGTGGCCCGCAACGCCCAGCCGGTGACCGTGCAGCCGGGCAAGTTCGGCCGCCTGCTGGTGAAGGGCGAGCTGACCTATCCCGACTACGGCACCATCGAGGCCCACGTCCAGCTCACGGGGGGCGCCCCGGTGGTCGTGCCCCTCACCCTCCTACCGCCGGCGTGACCGGGCGACGGTTCGCCGCCGCCCTCTCCGAGCACCCCAATGCGGCGGTGGCCACCGGCGACGTGGTCGGCCGCGTGCTGGAAGGTCTGGGCGACCTCTTGCGGCCGCCCGACCTGGCCATGGTGTTCGTGACGCCCACTCACGCCCCCCAGATCGAGGAGATCGCCCGGACGGTGCAGGCCACGCTGGCGCCGGGCGCCCTCCTGGGTTGCGCCGCCGTCTCCGTGGTGGGCGGTGATCGGGAGGTGGAGCGAGGCCCGGCCATTTCACTGTGGGCGGGACGGACCGGTCCTGTTACACCGTTCCACCTCACCGTCGGCGCGTCGCCCGACGGGGCCACCTTTACCGGCTGGCCCGATGTGATCCCCGACGATGCCAGCGCCCTGCTCCTCATCCCCGACCCGTTCAGCTTCCCGACCGAGGATCTGCTCCGCCGGCTCGAGACCGACCGGCCGGGCATGCCCGTCGTTGGTGGGATGGCCTCGGCCGCCCGGGCGCCGGGGGGCAACCGGCTGGTCATCGACGGTGCCGTGGTCACCGAGGGCGCCGTCGGCGCCTTCCTGGGCCCCGACGTCGAGGTGACCACGGTGGTCTCACAGGGTTGCCGGCCCGTCGGCCACCCTCTGGTGGTCACCAGGGCCGAGCAGACCATCGTCTACGAGCTGGCCGGTCGCCCGGCCGTCGAGCGCCTCCAGGAGGTGGCCGCCGCCCTGCCCGACGACGATCGGGAGCTGCTGGCCGGCCTGGTACAGATCGGCCGGGTCATCGACGAACGCAAGGTCGACTTCGGCCCCGGTGACTTCCTGGTGCGCAACGTGGTGGGCGCCGACCCCAACAGCGGGGCCTTGCGGGTGGCCGATGTCGTCGACGTCGGCTCCACCGCCCAGTTCCAGGTGCGAGACGCGGTGTCGGCCGACGACGACCTGCGCCGGATGGTCGGCGGCCGCTCGGCCGAGGCGGCCCTGATCTTCACCTGCAACGGGCGGGGCACGAACCTCTTCCCCGAGCCCCACCACGACGCGTCCGTCGTCTCCGACGCCCTCGACGGGGGGCCCGTCGCCGGCATGTTCTGCGCCGGGGAGCTCGGCCCGATCGGTGGGCGCAACTTCATGCACGGCTTCACCGCATCAGTCGTGCTCCTCTCGCTCGCGCCCGACGCGCGATAGGCGGCTCGCCGGAGGAATAGCGTGGGGGTCATGACGCGACTCGAGCGGCTCTTCCACGAGCAGGGACAAAGCCCCTGGCTCGACAATCTCCAGCGGGGCTACATCACCAGCGGCGAACTGACCCGATTCGTCGACGAGGGCATCCGGGGCATCACCTCGAACCCCACGATCTTCCAGAAGGCCATCGCCGGCCACGCCGAGTACGACGACCAGTTCCGGTCCCTGGTCGTCGAGCGCAAGGAGTCGGTCGACGACGCCTACTGGGACCTGGTGATCGACGACGTGGAGCACGCCTTGGGCCTGCTCCTGCCCACCTACGACGACAGCGCGGGGGGCGACGGCTTCGTGTCCCTGGAGGTGTCCCCCAGCCTGGCCCAGGACACCGCCGCCACCATCGCCTCGGCCCGCCAGCTCGACGAGCGCATCCCCGCTCCCAACCTGTTGGTAAAGATCCCGGCCACCGCCGCCGGCATCCCCGCCATCCGCCAGATGATCGCCGAGGGTCGCAGCATCAACGTCACCCTCATCTTCTCCCTGGAGCGCTACGCCGAGGTCATCGAGGCCTACCTGTCCGGGCTGGAGGAATGCGCCGGCGACCTGAGCCGGATCCACAGCGTGGCGTCGTTCTTCGTCAGCCGGGTCGACACCGAGGTGGACCGTCGACTCCAGAGAGTTGCCTCTGCCCGCGGAGCTGGACAAGGCACGGAGGACGCCCTGGCCCTGCGGGGCAAGGCCGCCATCGCCCAGGCCAAGTTGGCCTACGAGCTGTTCACGACTCGCTTCGCCGGCCCGCGCTGGGACGCGCTCAGCGACCGGGGCGCCCGGGTCCAGCGGCCGTTGTGGGCGTCGACGTCGACCAAGAACCCGGCCTACCCCGACACCCTCTACATCGACAGTCTGATCGGCCCGGACACCGTAAACACCATGCCCGACGCCACCATCGACGCCTTCGAGCGCCGGGGGACGGTGGCCAGCACCATCCACCGCGATGTCGACCAGGCCCATGAGACGATGGACACGCTGGCTCGGGT
>JBBSIS010000271.1:0-4141 GCA_038231955.1 Acidimicrobiales bacterium | reverse complement strand
GGAGGTGCGCATCGAGCGGGCCGACCGCCAATCCGTGATCGGCACCGTGACCCACGTCGAGGACGGCAGCCCGTGCAACGACGGGAAGGTGCTGGTGATCGTGCGCGAGGAGGAGGAGTTCGGCCAGCAGTTCACGGTGGACGGCGAGGTCCGCAACGGTCGCTTCGGCCTGGAGTTCAGGCGCCAGCTCCCGGCCCGGACCCAGATCCTGGCGGTCCACTACCTCGGCAGCTTCGGCTCCGCGCCGGCCGAGAGCGAGGTCGTCACCATTTAGCTCGACGGGGCGCAGGGCACCGCCGTCGGGAGATCGTTCGAGGCCAAGGAGCTGAACAGGGCGGCGGCGGAGTGGATCAACCCGCCGGGCAGCGATGACGCCCGAGAGCCTTGGGTGTTTGTCGTCGGCCGTGACGGCCGGATCGCGCATCGTTTCGACAACGTGGCCACGGAGACCGAGCTCGAGGCCGCCATCGCCGAGGTCACCCGGTGAACGGCCGCGGGGAGGGCCCCTGACCTGAGGGTCGTCGGCGCGCCCGGCGGGCCGCCGTAGAGTCCTGGGCCAATGGTCGTCGTGCTCGCCTTCGCTGCCACGCTGCTGGTCGCGGTGCTGGTGTCGGCGCTGGCCCATCGCAGCGTCTTGTCGACGGCCGTGCTCTTCCTGTTGGCCGGCCTGGTCCTGGGGTCGGGCGTGTTGAACGTGGTCCGGGTCCGCCCCGAAAGCCCGCTGGTGTCCACCTTCGCCGAACTGGCGCTGTTCAGCGTGCTGTTCACCGATGGCATGCGGGTGACCACCGACGACCTGCGGTCGGCGGCGCTTCCCGGCCGCGCCCTCGCGCTTGGCCTGCCGATCACCCTCCTGTTGACCGCAGCCCTTGCCCACTTCGTCGCCCGGCAGAACTGGAGCGAGTCCCTGCTCCTGGGAGCGGTGCTGAGCCCCACCGATCCTGTGTTCGCGGCGGCGATCGTCGGTCGCGACGAGGTCCCGTACCGCCTGCGCCGCCTGCTCAACGTCGAGAGCGGCCTCAACGACGGGCTGGCCCTGCCGGTGGTGGTCGTCCTGCTTGCGGTCGTCGCCGGCGGCCCGGTCCACGGCGCCCGACTGGCGGCCGAGCTCGCCGGCGGCATCGCCCTCGGCATCGGCATCCCGTGGATCGCCATTCGCCTCGAGCGGCTGCCCGTCCTCGGCGCCGCCGCGCTCTACCAACCGCTCAACGCCTTCGCCCTCGGGCTGATCGTCCTGTCGGTGGCGTCGCTCACCCACGCCAATGAGTTCCTCGCCGCCTTCGCCGCCGGGATCACCGTGGCCACCCTCAGCCCGGCCATGCGCGCCGCCTTCCACGAGTTCGGCGACCTCATCGCCGAGTTGCTGAAGCTGGCCGCACTGCTGCTGTTCGGGGCGCTGATCTCTCCTTCGTTCCTGGCCGAGATACCGCTGACGGGCTACGCCTTCGCCGTGCTCGCCCTCGTTGTCGTCCGGCCCGTGGCCCTGGCCGTCGCGCTGTTCCATGGCGGGCTCGACCGGCGCGAGTGGGTCGCCGCGGCCTGGTTCGGGCCGAAGGGGTTCGCGTCGGTCGTGTACGGCCTGTTGATCCTCGAGTCGGGCGTGGCCGACGCCGACCGGCTCTTCCACCTGGTCGCGGTCGTCATCGCCCTCTCCATCCTCGCCCACGCATCGACCGACGTGGTGGTCGCCCGGTGGTTCCTTCCACCCGTCGACGAACCGGGCGACGACGAGGCGCAACAGCCGGCAGGATAAAAACCGCCCGGACGGTTTGTTACACTGGCGCAATGCCGAAGCTGGCCGCCGCGGCCAAGGAGAAACGGAAGAAGCAACTGGTCGAGGCCGCCTGGCGCTGTGTAGCCCGGGGCGGCTACCGCACGCTCAGCGTGGACGACGTCTGTCGGGCAGCCGGCCTGTCGAAGGGCGCGTTCTACACGTACTTCGATCACAAGCACGATCTTCTGCTGGCCCTGCTGGACGACGACGCCGCGGGGTTGAGCCAGGTGGTCGCCGACGCCGCCGACCAGCCGCCGGGCGTCGAGCAGATCCGCCGCTTCGTCGCCGGCCTGGTCGGCCGGGGTTCCGACAGCGCCGCCGTGCAGCTGCGCGCCGACCTGTGGGCGGAGATCTCCTCTGACGACGCGCTGCGCTCGCGGTTCCTGGAGGCGATGCAGCAGCGACGGGTCCGGCTGGCCGGGCTCATCGACGCGGCGGTGGCCAGCGGGGATCTCGTCGACGTCCCGGCCAACGGGCTGGCCGCGGTGCTCCTCGCCCTCGGTGACGGCCTCATGCTCCACCGGGTGCTCGACCCCGCCGGCTTCCGCTGGCCGAACGTCCGTCGGGCCGTCGACGCCATGCTCGAGGGCCTGCTGGCCGAGCGGCGGGAGTGACCGCGGCCGGCAACCCGCCCGGCGGCGAGAGGCGGCCGGGCGACAGTGAGTCGAACGGGCTGTTGCGGGCCCAGCTGGCCCGCCAGCGCGAACACGTCTTCGCCCTGGGGCGCCAGACGCGCCAGGTGGTGCTGTTCGCGGCGATCACCGGGGCCGTGACCGGCCTCGGGGTGGCGGGCTTCGAGTCGTTGACCCGGACGGCGATCTTCGATCACCTGCAGGAGACGCCGCTGGCGCTACGGGTTCTCGCGCCGATGGTCGGCCTTGCCCTGGCTGCGCTGGCCCTGCACTTCGTGGCCCGGGGCGCCGGACCGGCCACGGCCGACGAGTACATCAAGAACTTCCACGAGCCCGGCTCGCGCTTGAGCCTTCGCCCGGTGCCCGGCCGCCTGCTCGCCAGCGTCGCCACCCTGGGCTTCGGCGGGGCCATGGGGTACGAGGGGCCGGCGGTCTACCTGGGCGCCGCCGCGGGATCGGCGCTGCAGCGGCGGTTCAGTCGCCTGTTCTCCCGGGAGGACGCCAAGGTACTGCTGGTCGCCGGAGCCGCCGCCGGCGTGGCCGCCATCTTCAAGGCGCCCGCCACCGGGCTCGTCTTCGCCCTGGAGGTTCCCTACCAGGAGGACTTTGCCCGTCGCATGCTGCTGCCCGCGGGCATCGCATCAGCGGTCAGCTACATCGTGTTCGTCGCCATCACCGGCACCACCCCGCTGTTCGCAGTGGCCGGCGCCCCTCCGTTCAACCTCCGCGACCTCGGCGGCGCCGCCCTCCTCGGGGTGCTCTGCGGCGTGGGCGCCCGGCTGCTGGCCATGGCGCTCGTGCGGGCCACGCGACTCGCGGCCGGGCTTCACCCGGTCGTGCGCGCCCTCTCCGCGGGCACCGTCCTCGCCGCCCTGGCGTTGGTGGCCCAGGTCGCCTTCGGCGATCCCCTCACCCTGGGCGCCGGGTACGACAACCTCGACTGGGCGTTCGACCCCCGCCGGGCCGTGGCCCTGGTCCTGCTGTTGTTGCTACTGCGCGCCGCGGCGACCGTCGCCACTGTCGCCGGCGGTGGTGTCGGGGGCCTGTTCATCCCGTTGGTCGTCGAGGGCGCCCTGCTCGGGCGGGCCATGGGCGGGCTGTTCCGGACGGCGTCTTCGGGGAGCCATTTCTTCCCCCTCATCGGCGTTTCCGCGTTCCTCGGCGCCGGGTACCGGGTGCCTCTGGCCGGGGTGATGTTCGCGGCCGAGGCGTCGGGGCGCCCAGGCTTCATCGTGCCCGGCCTGATTGCCGCCGTGGTCGCCCAGCTCTTCATGGGCCGGGCGTCGGCCTCGCCGTACCAGGTGGCGGCGCGGGCTGGGCATCTCGAGCGTCGCTTCGCCCTACCCTTGACGTCGGTCCTGCGAACCGACATCGCCACCGTCCCGTCCGACACCACCCTGCACGAGTTCTTCTCCGACCACCTCCTCGGCCACCGGGAGAAGGTGGTGGCCGTGGTCGACGGTGCCCGCTACCTCGGCGTCATGCGCATCGAGGAGCTCCGGAGCGTTCCCGGCGAGCGGTGGCCGGCGGAGGACGTCGGCGACCACATGCGCACCGACTTCCCGACGGCGACGTCGGCGATGTCGGTCCGCGATGCGCTCACCCTGATGGAGCGCGTCGACGTCGACCTCCTCCCCGTGCTCGACGGTGAGTCGTTCGTCGGCGTCGTCACCACCGCAGAGATTCTCAAGCTCGACGAGATCCTCGGGGAGACGCTCGACGACCCGTAGTGGCG
>JBBSIS010000270.1:0-4160 GCA_038231955.1 Acidimicrobiales bacterium | reverse complement strand
CGGTCCGGCCCCAGAACGCCAGCCGGGCTGTCGCCAGGGCGCTGAGGACTCCGGCCAGGACCACAACGGCCACCGCAACCGCAGCCCAGGTCATCGGACGTCGTCGCTTCGACGCCGCGGCCACGTCGCCCACGGTACCGAACGACTCGCGTGGAACTGGGCCACCCCGCGTGCTGCCTTGCCGTCGCGGGGAACGGGCAGTAGGTTCCCAGGCGGGGGGCGAAGATGCGTAGGTTTGCGGCGGTCATGGCGTGTTTACTGATGGGTTTGTTCTGGGCTGCTCCGGCCCAGGCTCAAGCGCAGGGGTGCTACCCGCCGCCGTGCGGCGCGCCGAACAGCGCCCAGATCCTCACCGTGAACGGGTTGGGGTCGCCGCGCGGGCCGGCGTGGGAACCGTCGCCGACGGGCCGAACGGTCGTGCCGTTCGTGGCCCTTGGATTGCTGATGGTGGGCGCCACCTTCTCGACGATCGCCGTCCGGCGGAGGCTCGCCGTCGTCCGGAGTTCCCGACCGATCCTGGCGTGGGAACCCGGTGACCGGCCGAGCCGGGCGGGAACGCGGCGGCCTGCCGGTCTCGTCGATCGCTAGCAAAACCCCGCTACGGTCGGGCTGATGAGGGTTCTCGTGACCGGCGGCGCCGGCTTCATCGGCTCAAACCTGGCCGACGCCTTTCTCGCTCGGGGCGACGAGGTGCGGATTCTCGACGACCTGTCGACCGGCTTCGCCGAGAACGTGCCGGGGAAGGCCGATCTGATCGAGGGCGAGGTCTCTGACTGGGGCACGGTGTCCACGGCGGTCGACGGGGTCGAGCTGGTGGTTCACCTGGCCGCCCACCGAGCCGTCCTGCGGTCGGTCGAGGACCCTCTGGCCACGGACACGGCCAACACCCATGGCACCCTGACGGTGCTGAAGGCAGGCCTCGACGCCGGTGTGCGCCGGGTCATCTACGCCTCCTCCAGCAGCGTGTACGGACTCGACCCGCCCATGCCGACGCCCGAGACGGCGATGCCTCGGCCCCTGTCCCCCTACGGGGTCACCAAGCTGGCCGGAGAGCACTACTGCCGCGTATTCGCCGGGCTGTACGGGATGGAGACGGTGGCCTTTCGCTACTTCAACGTCTTCGGCCCCCGCCAGCGGCCCGACTCGGCCTACGCCGCGGTGATCCCCCTGTTCATCGAGGCCCTGCGTGGCGGCGAGCAGCCCATGGTCCACGGCGACGGAGGCCAGAGCCGAGCGTTCACCTACATCGACGACGTGGTCGCCGCCAACCTGGCCGCCGCCGCCGCTCCCGCGCCTGCCTGCGCCGGCCAGGTATACAACATCGCCGGGCCCCAGAGCTACAGCCTCATGGACCTGCTCGAAGCGCTGGGCCGGATCATCGGCGTGGACCCGAATGCGAAGCACGTCGAGCCTCGGCCCGGCGACATCCGCAACAGCTGGGCCGACGTCACCCTGGCCCGGGAGACCCTGGGCTTCGAGCCCCAGGTCGGCTTCGACGACGGCCTCCGGCGGGCCGTTGAATGGTTCGATTCCAGACAGCCGTAGACGTAGCCGCACGGCGTCGCCCCGGGGGCATCTGTCGTTCCGGGTTTACGGGCCTTTCGTGAGTGCGGCGAGGTCGACAGTCGTGGATGTCGTGGTCGGGACAGTCGACGTCGTGTCCGGATGGGGCAGGGTCCGCCGGTCGGCCCGCGAGCTCGCAGGATCGGTGGTGGACGGGGTTTCGTTGGTCGGCAGAGAGCTGGGCGGCTGCACGACGGGCGCCGTTGTCTCCTGAGGAGTGGCGGGTGCCGGAGGCGCTGCGGGCTGTGTCGTCGGAGCGGGAGCAGGCGCCGGGTCTGGAGCAGGCGCCGGAGCCGGCGCCGGGGCGGCACGCGGGGCTGAAGCAGGCGCCGGGGCGGAGGCGGCACGCGGGGCTGATGCCGGCTCGCTCGTCGCCATGGGTGGCGGGGCCGGCGAACTCGGCGTGGTCGTGGCCGGCGAGCCCGGAGGGGTGGTGGTTGACGCGTCGGACGGGACGACGACCGGCGGTAGGGCAAATGTCGGAATAGTTCGCGGTGATGAGGCAATGGGGGGCAGGGTGGTGCGTGGCTCGGCGGCCGCTACGACCCGGCGGGGAGCGTCAGTGCTGGGCCCCCCGGCCACGATCAGCCCCACCGCGGCGGCAGCGGCCACCGACCCCAGAGCGATCAGGCCCGTTTTCCAGCGACGACGCTGGCGGGGGTCCGCGTGCCCTCCCATCCGGGCGAATCTCGACGGCGCCGGCGACGGGGGAGCTGACAACGGCCGGAGGCGGTTGACGGGCGCAACGTTCGAGGCGTCGGCGCCTTTCCAGTCGACCGCTTGTATCGGTACGGCCGTGGTCGGTCGATCGTCGGCCCATACGTTGTCGGCGAGTGTCGGAGGGCCGCCGGATTCGGGATCTGCGTCGAGGTTCCAGGTGTCGCCGGGGCCGGCGAAAAGGGGTGTCGACGGGGCAATCAAGGGTGCCCTCGAGCCCGCAAGCTCGACCCCAGCGTGGTCGGCGGCGTCGGTCTGCCAGATATCCCCGTCCAGACTCGGCAGGGGCGCCACCGTCTGCGGGTGCGCAGCTCCCTCTACGGGGGGAGCAGGGACAGGCAGGTGCAGGGTCGAGTCGGGGAACGGCACGGTCCACACGTCGTCGGCGCCGTCGGGGGGCGGTCCAACCTGTTCGGCTGGTACACCGGTGTTTTCCATAGGTCGCTTCTCCCGGCCGTGGCCATCAATGACTCGGGGCACCGTCGACTTGCGTGCCCGGCCGCCTCGCTCGGTTCCCTAGAGAGTAACCGAGCCGCCACCGGAAGCGGGCCGCGGCCGGCGCTCGCCCCCGACGTCCTCGTCGACGAGACCGGCCCGACGGTAGCCTGAGAGGAATGTTCGAGCGCCTCGTCGGCCTGGAGACCGAGTACGAGGACATCCTGGTCCGCCTGTCGGACCCGAATGTCTTCGCCGATCAGCGGGCCTACGTCAAGCTGTCGAGGCGGCTGAAGGAACTGGAGCCGATCGTCCTGGCCTTCCGCGAGCACCGGGCCACCTCGGGCGACCTCGAGGTAGCGCGGGGCATGCTGGCCGAGTCATCGGGCGAGGACCGTGACTTCCTGCAGGCCCAGATCGACGAGGGCGAGGCCACCATCGCCCGTATCGACGACGAGCTCACCGTCCTGCTCCTGCCCCGCGACCCCAACGACGACCGCAATGTCATCGTCGAGCTCCGGGGCGCCGAGGGCGGCGAGGAGGCCAACCTCTTCGCCAAGGACCTCTACGACATGTACGCCCGCTACGCCGAGCGCCGGAGCTGGAAGCTCGAGGTGCTGGGCTCCGACCCGTCCGACATGGGTGGGTTCAACGAGATCACCTTCCTGCTCAAGGGTGATGACGTGTGGAACCGCATGAAGCTCGAGGGCGGCCCCCATCGGGTGCAGCGGGTGCCGGTCACCGAGTCCCAGGGCCGCATCCACACCAGTTCGGCCACCGTCACCGTGCTGCCCGAAGCCGAGGAGGTCGACGTCCACATCGACCTCAACGACCTCAAGATCGACGTCTACCGCTCCACCGGTCCCGGCGGCCAGTCGGTCAATACCACCGACTCGGCCGTGCGCATCACCCACCTGCCCACCGGCCTGGTCGTGGCCATGCAGGACGAGAAGAGCCAGATCCAGAACCGGGCCAAAGCCATGCAGGTCCTGCGGTCGCGGCTGCTCAAGGCCGAGCAGGACCGCCAGGCCGCCGAGATGTCCGTCGCCCGCCGCGGCCAGATCGGCGGCGGCGGCCGCTCGGAGAAGATCCGTACGTACAACTACAAGGAGAACCGGGTCACCGATCACCGCATCGGCCTCACCCTCTACCACCTCGACCGGGTGCTCCAGGGCGACCTCGACGAGCTGGTCGACGGCCTCCTGGCCGACGAACGGGCCCGCCAGCTGCAGGGGGAGTAAGGCGAAGGCAGGCCGGCGGCGGCCGCCCCGGCGCGCCCGGATCTTCAACGCCTTCGCCGCCCTCTCCGACTGCTGACTCATGACCGGCGCCACGACGCCCCCCGCCCGACGCCATCGACGGCGACCCGACCCGCCCGTCGAAGTGCGCCGAGCACCAGTCGGATCGTCTGGTCGCTGACCCCGACCACACCCGCTCGGATGTCG
>JBBSIS010000269.1:0-4188 GCA_038231955.1 Acidimicrobiales bacterium | reverse complement strand
GTGAGATCGGGGTCGTCGGCCCGCACCGTCCCCGCTCCCACGATCACCGCATCGCTCTGGGCCCGGAGGCGGTGGCTGTCGGCCCGGGCCTCGGCGCCGGTGATCCACCGACTGGTCCCATCCGGCGCCGCCGTACGCCCGTCCAGGGTGGCGGCCAGCTTCAGCACCACCCACGGCCGGCCCGTGCTGCGGTGCTTGAGGTAAGGACCGAGCTGCTCCCGCACCTCGTCCTGGCACACGCCGACGTCGACGACGACGCCGGCGGCGCGCAACGCCCGGGTGCCGGCGCCCCTCACCCGTTTGTCGGGATCCTCGGTGCCGACGACCACCCGGGCGATCCCTGCATCGACGATGGCATCGGCGCAGGGGGCGGTGCGCCCGGCGTGGGCACACGGCTCGAGCGTGGTGTACAGCGTGGCGCCCCGTGCCGCGTCACCGGCCGCGCCCAGCGCGACGACCTCGGCGTGAGGACCGCCCGGCGGGTTCGTGGCTCCTTCGAAGCCCCCGGGCTCGATCACGCAGCCCACCCACGGGTTGGGCGACGTGGTGGTGCGCACGCCGGCGGCCAGCGCCATGGCCCGGGCCATGTACCGGTAATCGCCCGTCATCGGGTGGCACTCATCGGGGGTGGCCGGTGGACCGCCCGGCCAGGAGGTCGAGGGCGTGGGGCAGCATGTCGAGCAGCGCCTCCACCGACTCGATCGCCCCCACAGACGACCCCGGGGTGTTCAGCACCAGGCACTGGCCGATCGTGCCGGCCAGTCCCCGGGACAATCGACCCTTGGGGGGGTTGGCCAGCCGCATGGCTTCGGCCAGACCGGGCGCGTGGCGCTCGAGCACCAGTCGAGTGCCTTCCGGGGTCAGGTCGCGAGGTCCGAACCCCGTCCCCCCGGTGGTCACGAGCAGGCCGGCGAAACCGTGGATCATTTCCCGCAACGCGGCGGCTACGTTCTCCTCGCCATCGGCCACCGCCCGCCGGTCGACGATGCCGTAGCCGGCCGCGACCAGCCGCTCGGCCAGCACCTCGCCGGAGCGGTCCTGGCGCGTCCCGGCGATGACGCCGTCGGAGACGGTCAACACCTTCGCATGCCGCGTCATCGCGCTGCGGTCCTCCGCTTCGCTTCGGTCCTCGCTGATCGTCATCGCGCTGCGGTCCTCCGCTTCGCTTCGGTCCTCGCTGATCGTCATTCCCCCATCCTCTCCCCGGGCACGGGCCGGGCGCCGTTGCGCCACGCCGCCGCCGCCTGTGGAGCCTTGCCTTCGGGCTGCACCTCCACCAGCTCCAGCGCTCCCCCGCCGGCGGCGACGAGGAGCCGGTCCGCGTCGATCTCCGCCGGTGGCGCCGGTCGCTGCGCACCCGGCGATGCCAGGCGGGCTCGGAGGACCTTCAGGCGCTTGCCGCGAAACGTCGTCCAGGCCTGGCCGAGGCGAACGACGCGATGGACGTCGGCGGCGGGGCGGGACCAGTCGAGCCGGTGCTCGGAAGGCCCGAGCTTGGTCGCGTAGGTCGGCTCGCCCTCCTGGGGGCGGCCTTCCGGCAAGCCCCTCTCCAGCAGATCCAGGAGCATTGCGGTCCCCAAATCGGCCAGCTCCGAGCGAAGCTCCTCGACGGTCGCCTCGTCGCCGATCGCCAGCGTCGCGGAGGCGTAGACCGGCCCCGTGTCGAGGTCCTCCTCCAACGCCATGACGCACACGCCGGTCACCGCGTCCCCGGCGAGGACGGCCCGCTCCACCGGCGCCGCCCCCCGCCACCTCGGCAACAGCGAGAAGTGAAGGTTCACCATCGGCAGCATGTCCAGGACATGGGGCCTGATCAGCCGGCCGTAGGCGACCACCACACCCAACTCGGCCCCCACGCCGACCAGGTCGTCGACCCGATCGGTGACCGCCACGCCCAGCTTCTGGGCGGCGGCCTTCACCGGGCTGGCCACCAGCGCGCCGCCCCGGCCGCGCTTGCGGTCGGGCTGCGACACCACGAGGGCGACGTCGTGACCAGCGCCGACCAGGGCACGAAGAGGGCCGACGGCGACCTCAGGGGTCCCGAGGTAGGCGAGGCGCAGGGCGCTACCGCACCGGCTCGGAGATGCCCATGGCCCGGCGGCGAAGCTCCCGCATGGCCTCCTTGTGCTGACGGCGGTCGAGGTGGACGAGGAGGAGGTGGCCATCGAGGTGGTCGACCTCGTGCTGGAGCATCCGGGCCATGAGCTCCTCGGCGGCGAAGGAGATCGGCTGCCCGTCGAGGTCGAACCCGTCGACGTGGACCTCGTGGTACCGGGTGATCGGCCACGCCAGCTCCGGCACCGACAGGCACCCCTCGGTGTACTCCCACTCGCCGCGGTGGCCGGACAGCACCGGGTTCACGATGGTGGCGGGGCCGTCGCCTACGTCGTACACGAAGAGCCGCCGTTGCACCCCGACCTGGTTGGCGGCCAGGCCCACACCCGGGGCGTCGTACATCGTCTCCAGCATGTCCTCGGCCAGCTTTCGCAACGTGGCGTCGAAGGCGCGGACGGGCGCGCAGGGCTGGCGGAGCACGGGGTCGCCGAAAGTACGGATGGGGTACACGGCCATGCGGTCGAGGGTAGCGCCCGGGCTAAACGATCGGGCGTCCTTCTGGTGGCGTGTACGTCGATCTACGGGACAGTGGTCGTCGTCGACCGGGGCCGGGCCGACGTGGTGGTCGTCTCCTCAACCAACGTCGTCGTCGTAGCCCGGCCTACCGTCGTGGAGGTGCCCGCCCCCGTGGTCGCTGTGCCCGCCACCGTGGTCGCTGTGCCCGCCACCGTGGTCGAGGTCGCTTCGACCACTGTCGTCGGCATCACCGCCGTGGTGCTGGTCGACGCAGTGGGGCTGCCGGCCGGCGCCGGCTTGTCGGTCGGGGGGGTCTCCGCCGGCGCCCGCTCGACCGCCTTCTGCTCGGGAACCAGGCTGGGCCGGCCGGTCGGGACCTGCATGACGGCGGTCAGGCCCTCGCCCAGGGTTCCCCGCTCCGCCGGCGCGATCGGCCGGTAGTCGCCGTTCGGCAGCCAGGTCCAGGCCAGGCCGCCGACGCCGACAACGACCACGGCGCCGAGGGCCAGCCGGGCCGCGGCCGAGCCTTCTGTCGCCGTCCACGCCTTCACCGCCATCCGCTTCCCGAGGCGGCCGAAGGTGAGGACGATGCCGAGAATGGGCAGCACGAGAATGAGCGACTGCACGATCCCGATGCCGGCCGAGATCACGTCGGCTTTGCCCACCGCCTTGCTGACCGAGTCGGTCTGCTTGCCGAGAGAGTCCCATGCCGTGGCGAAGATGCGAGGGATGTGCAGCAGGATCATCCCGACCTGGAACAGCAACAGGGGTACGACGACCATGCCCCAGACCGTGACCACCATTCGCACCCACGGCTTCAACTCGTGGACTCTCGGCCCCGCCGGCTTCCAGGACAGGACGCTGACCAGGATGGGCTTGATGCGCGAGAAGAGGTCGGGAACGCCGGTGGCGTCGGCCAGTATGTAATAGCCGTCGAGGCGCAGGAAGGGGAGTAGCTGATGGGCCGCCTCGATGTGTTGGACGACGATGACCAGCAGCAGCGGCTCGAACCCGGTGATCGCGTAGACGGCCGCACTGGCCAGGATGAACAGACCGTTGAAGTACACGCCGGCCAGGTCGGTGCGCAGCTTCCCCCGCCGGTCCAACCGGTAGGAGTCGGTGACGTCGGTGTAGAAGGCGGGGTACACCAGATAGATCCCGGCGCCCATGACGCCGGGCCGGGCCCCGCCGTAGGCGCAGCCGGCGGCGTGGCCGAACTCGTGCCAGCCCGCAGAGATCACGACCAGGCCCAGCGCCAACAGCATGTAGCCGGGAGACTCGGGAGACCGGCGGAACGCCTGGGTCACACCAAGATCGACGAACAGCCAGACTTGCGGATGGCCTACCCGGGCCGCCCCTGCAGAAACTCAGGCCCGCAACGGATCCATCTCGATTCGGAGCCGCCCCGGGGGCCGCGGCGTGGAGGCGATCGCATCGCAGAGGATGCGGTGCGTGGTGGCGCGAAGCAGCCACCGATCGGCGGACGGTCCGAGCACGTCGAGGCCGACGAGGGCTGGATGGGCGTCGACGACGCGGGCGGCCGACGGCCCCCAAACCGTCGCCACCGCGCTCTCGGGCGGTAAACGAAACTGGGCGCGCCGAGCCGACTCCACGACC
>JBBSIS010000268.1:0-4193 GCA_038231955.1 Acidimicrobiales bacterium | reverse complement strand
GGCTTCTTGACGACCCCTGCAGCCTCATAGGAATCGCCGGATTACACACCAGAGACAGGCGGTCGGCAACGGGCGAGTTCGGGTGCGCGCCCGGAATCGCTACTTTGCCCCTGGTGACACGGACCCGAGCACTGGGCCGACACGTGCTGAGCGAGGGTGGGGATCCTCATGCACCCGGCGCTGATCTTGGACGTGTGCGCCACGCCAGCAGTGAGGCATCCGGCCCCGCTTCCTCCCGACAATGTCGAGCCAGGAGGTGTGTGGGGCGCCGTCGGGCTGAGCGGCAAGGCGCATAGTGGCTTGCCGCTCTGGCGCCACTCGACGGGCTGCCACCGACAGCCTTCGCCTGACACCGGCCCGCGTGTGAGCGCAGTCGCTGCCAGTGGCCTAGGCGATCCGCTCGTTCGCGACCGCCCCCTGGGTGACCGGGCCGAGACGAGGACCTCGGAAACCGATCCCGCGACGGGATCCTGTTGCGGTACCCGCTCGACCATCTGCCTGAGGGTCGCTCGCCCGATCCGTCCGCCTCCGGGCGGCACGCCGTCGTCTCCGCCGGTTGACCCCGACCGCATTCCGAAGGAAGGTATGTGAGATCGGCGCATGGGCGATTGGAGACAACGGTGCCTGAGACAGCGGCGTTCCGGGGGCAAGTCTCTGGATGGCGGGAATCCCGTCAAGGATCCATGAGCGCGCCGATGCTCACCGACGTTCCCCTGTACGTACGGGGCGATCTGAGCGAGCGATCTACGCCCAACGTCCCGGCCATGTTCATGATCGCTGGCCACGACGTGGTCCAGAACACGATCCGGCAGGCGAACGGGACCGGGTTTCCGGATTGGAGCGATGCCGACCTACTGGCGGAGGCAGGCGACGGGCCGTGGACCGCACGCCTCCGTCGTCACCAATCTTGGTATCGCGAGATCGTGCTCGGGCTCCCGCCGGGGGATCATGACGGGCGGCCCGTCGCCAGCCTCCTGCCGCAGTGGGCGGTCGACCAGGACCCGACGCTCAACTTCGTGGTGAGCGACGAGGTCCACGCTGCAGTGCTCCAGCGGCTCCGTCTTCGAGGCGAGGGCGGCATCGTCGAGCCCAACCGCCTTTTCCACAACCTCCTATCCAGCCAGCCCCTCTGCTTCAACCTGTTCGGCATGCTCAAGTGGTACCCGAAGGAACTGGCTCTCGGCCTCTCGAAGCTGCTCGACCACGACGTTGATGAGATCGTGGATCTCAGGATCGAATACGCCCCCCGGATCTCGGGCTACCGGAGCGGGTCCGCCTTCGATTGCTATATCGAATACCGGACGGGCCAGGGTGAGCAGGGATTTCTGGGGATCGAGACCAAGTACTCCGAGGATCTCCGTCGTCAGAAGGTGTCGACGAACCCCGCCTACGAGGAGCTCATACGGGCACAGCCGCAGATCTTCAGATCGGAGGCGCTTCAGGCGGTTCGCCAGCCCGCCAGCTGCCAGGTCATCTACAACTGCGCGCTGGCGCTCAAGCTGAGCGAGGACCGTGGATTCGAAGAGGGACTCGCTCGATGCCTAGTGCTCTCCTGCGAGGCAGACGACGAGGCGCAGAGCACGATCCGATCAGTACGGGCATGCCTTGAGGAGCCAGACGACCTGCTGATCAGCTTCTCATATGAACGCTTCCTCGACGCGCTGCCGTTCTCCAATGACCTCGAGGCATGGAAGGAGCACGTACGAGTTCGGTACCTCGACCTGGGCGCGTCGTCATAGCCGAATACCACACGCGCCAAGACGTGGTTCCGCCGCCCAACAACGTCCGAGCCGCGCTCCCTGCCTCGGCCGGCCCGGTGAGCGTTTCCGGACCGGATTTGCCCATCCCCGCCGGCCCGGAGCGCAACTTCGAGCGGCTCGTCGAAGCCTTGCGCGGGCCGCCCACCGGGGACAGCCGATTGACGCGTCGCCAGCTGCCGCGGGCAGACTGGAGTCGTGGCCCTTCTGTTCGACGATCGGCCGGTGGACGACACGCCGGTCCACACCGACGAGCTGCCAATGACGCCGCAGCGGGATCGGCGGATCCCGGCTCGGGCGTGGGTGGAGGCGCCGGCGGAGCTGCTGGCGCTGGGCTCCGACCTGGGCGGGGCCGAGGCCGGGTATATCCGTCGCATCCACGGCTGGTTGCTGTGGCGAGTCGGGCCGGCGACCAAGGACGACGCCCGCTACATGGCGGTGGCCGCCGACGATGGCGGTCTCCAGCACTGCTTCCGGCTCTTCCAGGACGGGACGGGCGAAGGCGGCGGCCCGAGCGGCACTGTCCACGACCGCTTCCGGAGCTGGAAAGAGGACCTGCGCGACCATGCCCGCGACGGGGCATGACCGCGGCGCAGGCGATCGGCAGGCCCCACGACTGGTCGAGGTCAATCGCGGCTGGGGCCCGCCAGACGAGGACGAGCTGGCCGAGTGGCTGGCCGACGGCGTATGCCGGTGTCCCGACGGCTGCCTCGTCCGGCCCGACGGTGGTGTGGGCACGGGCTGGCGTCGTGGGCGCTCATCCTCCGGTCGTTGGACGACGAGCCCGTGCCCGGCGGCGACCCGGGAAGCATGGGCCCATGGCGCTCGCCATGGGAAGGGGCCGGTCGGACACCCGGCCGGCGGGCCGCTTCAACTCTCGATCCTCCCGAGACGGTGGTCTTCGTCGACCCCTGTGCGGCCGGTGCCGCCGTCAAGCCAAAGAATTCCGCGTGTCCGATCAGGGATCGCCTTTCGGAACGACAGTTGTTGCGGGCCTCGCTGGATGATCACGCGTTGGCAGCACTCAGCGGTGCTCATTCGGCATCGCGTCGCGAGGATGGTCACCGGCCGTGGGCGATCGCCCCTCGAGGCAGCGGTTCGGGTCCAGACAGGTCCTCCGCACTCGACAGCGATCTACCGTCGGTCCCGTGCGCCGCTGGTCCGTCGTTGTCGGAGTCGTCGCCCAGGGCTTGGTGACGGTGTTTCTCTACCTCCCCGCCGGGCTGCTCGTTCCAGCGGCCGCGTGGGTCGTGCTCAACCTGGCCGGCGTCGGCCTCACGGTGACGGCTGTAGCGGGCGCGCGTCGCCACCGGAGATGGGTGCCAGTGGTGCCGGTGGTCTCGGTCGTGGGCTGGGTGGCCTTCGTCACCCTGGGTGGGGCCCTGTTCGGCTGGCAGGCCTGATTCGATTCGGGCCGGCTATGCGCGTTTACTCACCGGGCGGAGCGAGGGAGGGGAGCGCTGCCCGGAGGCCAATGGACGCTCGTCTTGCACGCGGATCGCCGAGCGAGTCCCGCTCGACGATCCTAAATCGACACCACCGCGGAGCACGCCGAGTGACCAGAGGTCAACCCATGTGTCGCTGTGAGCATTTCCGGACAGCTGCCGGCCGGCGTCAAGAGGCGCGACATCGGCACCTATGCGCTCTTGGGCCGGGCACGAACGGGCCGCTGGTCTAGGGCGTTATGGGCGCCCTAATCGACCTGGTGTTCGACGGCCGACCGCCCGGGAGCGCGTAACGGCGCGTACGCCGAGAACGGCCATTCAGGACGCGGATCAAGCGCCGCAGCCGGACGTTCGGGGGCGCGCGGTAGGGGGCCACGTCCGCGCGTTACCGCTCACTACGGGACTGGAGCGACGTGGACGGGATCCGGCAGTACCGGTCGGTCCTTGAGCGGCGCGGGCGGCGTCAGTTTCTGCCGCCGAGAGGGCGTTCTGCGACCGTTCGCCAGCGGCGCCCGTCAAAGGCTGTGACCGCCATCGAGCCGAACGCGAGACGCGAGGCACTCGGTTCGGCCGGTTGGCGCTCCGCCCAGGCGAGCTCGCCCAGACCGCTGGTGCGGGGGTGCACGACGGTCACATGCGGAGACACGGCATGCGTTCGCGGAGCATGTCCCGCCACCAGGGAACGGAGGCGCGCCCACTGCCCCTCGACGTCCTCCACCGCAAGGAAGACGCCTTTACCTGGATCGCCGTCGTGGACGAGTTCTCCTAGGCGGGGGTTTCCCGGCTACAGCGTGGTGGCTCGGTGTTCCCGCAGGTCAGAGGCAGTTTTCGGGAGCTCGCCGTGTATTACCTAGGTGGCGGCGGTGCTGAGATGATCGATGGAGTTGAACGGGCTGGAGGCGTTGTAGTTGTCGGCGGTCTCCCATGCGGCGGCCGGGTCGGCGAGGGCGACGTCGCTGATGTCATCGACGAAGAGGTTGCGCCAGCCCCG
>JBBSIS010000267.1:0-4221 GCA_038231955.1 Acidimicrobiales bacterium | reverse complement strand
CGCTCCGAGGATCTGCTCCCCTGAGACTACGACCAGACAGAGGCCGACGCCGACGGAGGCGGCCACCGCGAACGCGGCTGGAGCGGCCCGGTTCCTGGGGCGCTGGTCAGCGCGGATCACTGATGGGCGCGCCAAGAAGCGCTCAGGCCTCAGGAGCGCTGAGGGGCACGGGCGAAGTCGGCCATGCCGTCGGCGAAGCCGGTCTCGGCGACGAAGCCGAGGGCGTCGGCGGCCCGGGCGGGTGAGGCGACCACGTGGCGCACGTCGCCCAGCCGCCACTTCCCGGTGATGACCGGGGCCAGCGTCGGGTCGACGGCCGCGGCCAGGGCGACGGCCAGTTCCCCCACCGTGCGGGGCGTGCCGCTGGCGATGTTGAAGGCCCTGAAGCTACCGGCGGGGAAGCCGGCGGCGACGGAACCTGAGGCGGTGAGGGCGGCCACGTTGGCCCGGGCCACGTCGGTGACATGCACGAAGTCACGGGCCTGAGCGCCGTCCTCGTACACCTCGGGCGCCCGCCCGGCGGCCAGGGCGCTGCGGAAGATCGACGCCACGCCTGCGTACGGTGTGTCACGCGGCATCCGCCCGCCATAGACGTTGTGGTAACGGAGGGCGACGGCGCTGCCCCCCGCCTCCCGCGCCCAGGCCGAGCACAGGTGCTCCTGATGGAGCTTGGTTGCGGCGTAGACGTTGCGGGGATCGACGGGCGCAGTCTCGTCGATCGGCGCCCAACCGGCCCGCTCGGCGCAGCCCGACGAGGGGCAGCCGGGGTCGAACCGGCCGGCGGCCAGGTCGGCCTCGGTGCGGAGCCCGGGCCGCACGTCACCATGGCGGGCGCAGCGGTACCGGCCTTCGCCGTAGACGACCATGCTGCTGGCCAGCACCAGCCGGCCGGTGAAGGACCGTCGCCACAGGGCCTGAAGGAGGCGGGCGGTACCGGTGTCGTTGTCGGTCACGTAGGCGGTGACGTCGTCGAAGTCGACGCCCAGGCCGACCTTCGACGCCTGGTGGCACACCGCGTCCATGCCGTCCACCGCCTCCTCGGCCACGTTCGGCTCGGCCAGGTCCCCGATCTGCAGGTCGACGGCCCCTGCATCCAGGTACGCCGGGATCCGGCCGCCGTGGGCCGAGAGGTTGTCGACCACCCGCACCGTCGCCCCGCCGGCCAGCAGCTGATCGACGACATGGGACCCGATGAAGCCGGCGCCCCCGGTGACGAGAACTCTCACCGCGTCGCCGAGTGAGCGAGGGGGAGGCGGATGGTGAAGCGGCAGCCCTTGCCCTCGTTCTCCACGCTGATCTCGCCGTGGTGGGCCTCGACCAGCCCCCGGGCCACGGCCAGGCCCAGCCCTGCGCCCCCGTCGCCCGGGGTACGGGCGGCGTCGCCCCGGTAGGCGAGCTCGAAGACCCGGGCCAGGTCGGGCGCAGGGATACCGCCGCAGCCGTCCCGCACCGAGACGAGGGCTGCGGAACGGTCCTCGGCGAGAGCGGCGTCGACGAATACCGTTCCGCCGCGCGGAGTGTGGCGGATGGCGTTGTCGAGCAGGTTGCGGACCACCCTGGCCATCTCGGGGATCGACAGCTCCACGATCGGCGGGGGCGAGGCGACCTCGCCGCGAAGATCGATCCCCTTGGCGCCGGCGGCCATGGAGACGCCGGCCACGGCGTCGGAGACCAGCTCGTCGAGGGCGATCTTTTCGACGTCGAGGTTGAGGGCGCCGGCCTGGATGCGCGACAGCTCGAAGAGGTCGTCGACCAGGCCGGCCAGGCGATCGGTCTCCCGGCCCATCGTCCGGTAGTAACGGGTGACGGTCTCGGCGTCGTCCACCACCCCGTCCTCCAGGGCCTCGACCATGGCGCGGATACCGGCCAGCGGGGTCCGCAGGTCATGCGACACCCACGCCACCAGCTGGCGCCGGCTGTCCTCGGAGGCCGCGGCCTGCTCCCGGCTCTCGGCCAGGCGGGCGAGGGCGGCCTCGAGCGGGGCGGCCAGGTCGACGAGCTCGCTCGGGCCACGGCGGGGCACGGCGCTGACCCCGCTCACGGCGTCCGCCCCGTCGTTCCCGATCCGCTGGGCCAGGTCGCCCAGCCCGACGCTCGTCGCCGCCACCCGCCGGCCCAGGGCCAGGGCCGTCACCAGCCCGACCGTGCCGGCGGCCACTGTGACGACCAGCAGGGCGTGCAGGTCGTGGGTGGAGATGAACATGGTGCTGGCCGAGCCGAGGAGGGCGACGGCAAGGGCCAGGACCGGGGCGAGGGCGGCCACGCTGGCCTGCACGGCCAGGCGGGCGTCGCGAAGGAGCCGGAGCAGCCCGGCCGCCACCACGCCGGCGACGGCGGCGGCGCCGACGGCCCACCCCAGGAACACCGCCGAGTCGCCCGGGGCCAGGCCGGCCCAGGCGGCGATGGCGGTGGCCGCGCCCAGGCCCACCAGGGTCACCGCCCCCAGCGCCAGCGGCGGGCCGGAGCGGCCTCCCGGGCCACTCACAGGCCTTCGGCCCGTGATTGTCGGCAGGAGCGGCCTCCCGGGCCGCTCACAGGCCTTCGGCCCGTGATTGTCGGCAGGAGCGGCCTCCCGGGCCGCTCATGGCTCGAACCGGTAGCCGACGCCCCACACCGTGCATACGTATCGAGGGTTGGCGGGGTCGACTTCAATCTTCTCCCGCAGCCGCCGCACATGAACGGTGACCGTCGACGTGTCGCCGTAGACGAACCCCCACACCTGCTCCAACAGATCCTCCCGGCGGAAGGCCCGGCGGGGATGGCGCATGAGGTGGACGAGGAGGTCGAACTCCCGGGACGTGAGGGCCACGAGCTCCCCGTCGCGGTGGGCCTCGTGGGCGACGGTGTCGACCGTGAGGGGACCCGCCTCCAACACCGAGGGCTCGCCGCCGCTCCCTGCGTCGGCGACCGTCCCCCCCGCTCGGCGCAGCACGGCCTTGACCCGGGCGGTGAGCTCCCGGGGGGAGAACGGCTTGGACACGTAGTCATCGGCGCCCAGTTCCAAGCCGACGATGCGGTCGGCCTCCTCGCCCCGCGCCGTCAGCATGATGACCGGCACCGGGGCGGCGGCCCGCAGTCGCCGGCACACCTCGAAGCCGTCGAGCGAGGGGATCATTAGGTCGAGCACCACCAGCTCGGGCGGATCGGCCAGCGCGCTGGCCAGCGCCACCGCTCCGTCGTAGGCCACCTCCACCTCGTAGCCCTCCCGCTGGAGGTACCGGGTGACCACCTCGGAGACAGTGAGATCGTCGTCCACGACGAGGATCCGGGGCGGGCTCGCCGTCACTGCCATGGCCCGATTGTGCCCTACCCCTTCCCATGCGGCCCCGCACCAGTCGAGAGTTCACCGAATCGTCAGCACTTCTCGTCTGGGCCGAAGGACGGCTGGGGTAGAACTCGCCTGTGCCCGACGTCGTGATCCCCGTGCTCGACGAGGCCGCTGCCCTTCCCGGCCTCCTGGCCTCCATGCCGCCCGGCTACACGGCCATCGTCGTCGACAACGGTTCCACCGACGGGTCGGGCGATCTGGCTCGCGCCGCTGGCGTCGCCGTGATCGACGAGCCGGCGCGCGGCTTCGGCGCCGCCTGCTGGCGCGGGCTACTGGCTGCGGGCGCCGCCGACGGCATCGTCTGCTTCATGGACGGCGACGGGTCGCTCGACCCCGCCGACCTCCCGTGGGTCGCCGGCCCTGTCCTCGACGGCGACGCCGACCTGGTGCTGGGCGCCCGCCGGCCCACGAAGCGGGGAGCTTGGCCGGCCCACGCCCGTGCCGCCAACCGCTTCCTGGCCTTCGAGATCGGCCGGCGCACCGGCTGCCGTCTGCGCGACATCGGACCCATGCGGGCCGCCCGGCGCGATGATCTGGTCGCCCTCGACGTGCAGGACCGGCGCTTCGGCTGGCCCCTGGAGATGGTGCTGCGAGCCGCCCACGCCGGCTGGCGCATCGACGAGGTGCCGATCCCCTACGCCCCCCGCGCCGGCCGGTCCAAGGTCACCGGAACCGTGTCGGGGACGATGCGGGCGGTGCGGGACATGAGTCGCGTGCTGGCCGCCCAGTCGCCTACCAGTCACGCGCCGACAAGCCATTGACCGGGCACGTATTGGTGATGGCCAAGGCACCGGTGCCGGGGCGGGTGAAGACCCGCCTGTGCCCCCCATGCACGCCGGAACAGGCGGCAGCGCTGGCCGAAGCGTGCCTGGCCGACACCCTCGACGCGGTGG
>JBBSIS010000266.1:0-4267 GCA_038231955.1 Acidimicrobiales bacterium | reverse complement strand
TTCGACGGGTCGACCACCAGGTTCGGCGACGAGTAGGTGCGACCGGGGCTCAGGTCGTCCTTGGTGACCTGGACCGGCGCGGTCAGCGTCCCGGTTCCAGCGGCTGACGCGGCGCCGCCTCCGAGCAGGACCAACATGGCGGCCGTGCCCGCCACCCGTTGCGTACGAATCCTCATGAAGCTCCCCCTCGACTGCGCCAATTGCTGGAGGATTCTGCTGCCCGGGGAGGTCGGGCTCAATAGATGCGAAACGCACCTAATGAATCCGGCTCGCTCAATGCACGATCTTGGAGATCGGAAGTTCGATGATATCGGTGGCCCCGTGGTCCTTGAGCGCCGGGATCAGGGTGTTGATCTCGTCCTTGGGCACCACCGTCTCCACCGCGAAGGCGTCGACGTCGAAGAGCTGGGAGACGGTGGGCGACCGCAGCGACGGCAGGATGGCGATCACGGCGTCGAGCTCGGGACCACCCACGTTCAGCTTGACCAGCACCCGGCCCCGGGCTTCCAGGGTGCCTTGCAGCAGGGTGTGGATCTGGCCCATGGCGTGGCGCTTCTGAGGATCGTCATAGGCGGCCCGGTTGGCGATAAGCTCGGTATGGCTGACCAGGATGGTGTCGATGACCCGCAGCCGGGCCGCCCGCAGGGCCCGCCCCGTCTCCGTGAGCTCGACCACGGCGTCGACGATCTCCGGCACCTTGGCCTCTGTCGCCCCGTAGGACAGGCGGATGTCGGCGTCGACGCCGTGCTTCTCGAAGAACCGGCGGGTGAGCTCGGGGTACTCCGTGGCCACCCGGACACCGCGGGGCAGATCGGAGACGTCCTGGGCGGGGTCGTCGCGGCCCACGGCGACGACGATGCTCACGGGCCGGGCCGTGGCCTTGGAGTAGTGCAGCTCGCCGAGGGACACCACCTCGCTGGCTGTCTCCTCGATCCAGTCGCGGCCGGTGATGCCGAGATCGAAGAGGCCCTCGGCCACGTACCGGGGGATCTCCTGGGGCCGTAGGATGCGCACCGAGTCGATGCGGGGATCGTCGACGGTGGCCTTGTAGTCGACCTCGGAGGACCGCCGGACGGCCAGATCCGCATCGTCGAAGAGGGCCAGCGTCGCCTTCTCGAGCGAACCCTTGGGCAGGACGAGGCGAAGCACCGGCGCTACCCGCCTGGCTGTTCGAGCGAGGGCTTGGGGAGCTGACGCAGGAGGTCCACCATCTCCACTGCCGTGGCCGCCGCCTCGAACCCCTTGTTCCCCGACTTGCCGCCGGCCCGTTCGAGGGCCTGCTCCAGGGAGTCGGTGGTCAACACCCCGAAGACCACCGGGATGCCGGTGTCGAGCTGGATGCGGGCCAGGCCGGTCGCGCACTGCCCGCCCACGTGGACGTGGTGATCGGTACTGCCGCGGATCACCGCACCGAGACAGACGACGGCATCGTGGTCTCCCGACGACGCCAGCCGCTGGGCGGCCAGGGGCAGCTCCAGGGCGCCCGGCACCGATGCGCGGGTGACCGACGAGGGGTCGACCCCCAGTCGTTCGAGGCCGTCGAGGCAGCCGGCCACCAGACGATCGGTGACCAGGTCGTTGAACCGGCTGGTGACGACGGCGACGCGCAGCCCCTCGCCCCGTAGCCGGCCCATGTAGCTGGTCACTTGTAACCGGTCATTCCTCGAGTCCTTCCAGGAGGTGACCCATGCGCTGCTGCTTGGTGCGCAGGTAGCGGATGTTCTCCGGGTTCGGCACCGACTCCAGCGGTACCCGGTCGACGATCTGGAGGCCGTAGCCGTCGAGGCCCTCGAATTTGGCCGGGTTGTTGGTGAGCAGGCGCATGGTGGTGATGCCCAGGTCGACGAGGATCTGGGCGCCCGTACCGTACTTCCGGGTGTCGATGGGCAGGCCCAGGTCAAGGTTGGCGTCGACGGTGTCACGGCCCTGGTCCTGAAGGGTGTAGGCCCGCAGCTTGTGGGCCATGCCGATGCCCCGGCCCTCGTGACCACGCAGGTAGACCACCACGCCCATGCCCTCCTTGGCGATGCGCTCCATGGCCATCCGCAGCTGCACACCGCAGTCGCAGCGAAGCGAGCCGAGGGCATCGCCGGTGAGGCACTCGGAGTGGACCCGCACCAGCACCCCGTTCTCGCCCTGGACCGCCCCCTTGACCATGGCGACGTGCTGCTCGCCGTCGAGAATCGATTCGTAAACGTAGCAGGTGAACTCGCCCCACTCGGTCGGCATGCGGGCGTCGGCCACCCGCTTGACCAGTCGCTCCTTCTGGCGGCGGAAGCGGATGAGATCGGCGATGCTGATGAGCGGCAGGCCGTGCTCGGCGGCGAAGCGCTCCAGCTCCGGGAGGCGGGCCATCGACGCCTTGTCGGCGCTGACGATCTCGCACAGGACCCCGGCCGGGTACACACCGGCCAGGCGGGCCAGGTCGACGGTGGCCTCGGTGTGGCCGGCCCGGTTCAGGACCCCGCCCTCCCGGCACCGCAGGGGAAAGACGTGCCCGGGCCGGGCCAGGTCGGCGGGCCGGGTGGCCGGGTCGACGAGGGCGGCGATGGTGGCGGCCCGGTCGGCGGCGGAGATGCCTGTGGTGGTGCCGTGGCGGACGTCGACGGAGACGGTGAAGGCGGTGCGGTTGCTCTCCGTGTTGTCGACCACCATCGGCGGCAGGTCGAGCTCGTCGAGGCGATCGCCGAGCATGGGCATGCAAATCACGCCCGAGGTGTGGTTCAGGAAGAAGGCGATCTTCTCCGCGGTGGCGGACTCGGCCGCCACGACCAGATCGCCTTCGTTCTCGCGGTTGGCGTCGTCGACCACCACGACGATCTCCCCGGCGGCGAAGGCGGCGACCGCCTCTTCGATGGCAGCGAACGGCACGCCGGCTACTCTTTCACCTTTCCTCCTCGGGCCAGCAACCGCTCGACGTACTTGGCGAGGACGTCGAACTCAACGTTGACCTTGTCGCCCGGCCGCAACCGACCGAGCGTGGTCACCACCGCGGTGTGGGGGATGACGGCCACGCTGAAACGGTCGCCGGCAACGGCGGCCACAGTGAGGCTCACCCCGTCGACGGCCACCGAGCCCTTCTCCGCCAGATAGCGGGTATCAGGCACCAGCACCGAGAGCCAAGGAGGCCCGAGCTGCACCTCGCCCCACGCGTCGACGTGGCCCTGCACGAGGTGGCCGCCCAGGCGATCGCCGAGCCGCAGCGGGCGCTCGAGGTTCACCGCCGCGCCAGGCCGCAGAGTCCCGAGATTGGTGCGGGCCAGGGTCTCATCGACGACATCGGCCGACCACCAGCCCGGGCCGAGGTCGACCACGGTGAGACAGCACCCGTTGACGGCAATGGAGTCGCCCACCTTGGCGTCGCTGGTGACCAGTGATGCCGCGAAGCGGAAGCGGGCCCCGTCGCGGGCGGCCAGGGCGCCGAGCTCTTCGATCAGGCCGGTGAACATTCCAACCTGACGTCGTCACCGAGGCGGGTGACGGACACGAGCCGTCCCCGCCAGATTTCGGACATGGTCGGCGCGCCGGGACCGGCGAAGAGGGGGCGGCCGTCGTCACCGCCGAGGAGGGCGGGCGCCAGGTACATCACGTAGCGGTCGACCAGGCCGGCCCGGTGGAAGGCCCCGGCCACGGTGGCGCCGCCTTCCACCATGGCCTGGAGCACCCCGCGCCGGCCCAGTTCGTCGAGGACGCCGCCAAGGTCGCCGGAGAGCTCCACGACGGGCTGCGCCCGGGCCGCCGCCGGCGCCCGGCCGAGCACCACCCGCATCGGGCCCCGGCTGCGGCCCCCTTGGGCCGGGGATCCGGGCGAATTGCGCACGGTGAGATCGGGGTCGTCGGCCCGCACCGTCCCCGCTCCCACGATCACCGCATCGCTCTGGGCCCGGAGGCGGTGGCTGTCGGCCCGGGCCTCGGCGCCGGTGATCCACCGACTGGTCCCGTCCGGCGCCGCCGTGCGCCCGTCCAGGGTGGCGGCCAGCTTCAGCACCACCCACGGCCGGCCCGTGCTGCGGTGCTTGAGGTAAGCAGCGAGCTGCTCCCGCACCTCGTCCTGGCATACGCCGACGTCGACGACGACGCCGGCGGCGCGCAACGCCCGGGTGCCGGCGCCCCTCACCCGTTCGTCGGGATCCTCGGTGCCGACGACCACCCGGGCGATCCCCGCGTCGACGATGGCATCGGCGCAGGGCGCGGTGCGCCCGGCGTGGGCACACGGCTCGAGCGTGGTGTACAGCGTGGCGCCCCGTGCCGCGTCACCGGCCGCGCC
>JBBSIS010000265.1:0-4295 GCA_038231955.1 Acidimicrobiales bacterium | reverse complement strand
GCCCGGGCGGCGGCCCCATCGACCATCTCGGGGGCCCACCCCCCGTCCCCGCCCCGCCCCCCCCCCCCCGCGGGGGGCGGCCCGGGGCTGCTGCCGCCCTTGGTGCCGCACTGCTCGTGGTCGCGCCGACTCCCTCCGCCTTCGCCGCCGCCACGATCACCGTCGATACTCCCGCCGATGGCAAGACGCTCGACAGCTCGGCGGTCACCGTCAAGGGCCAAGCCCGCTCCAGCTCCTCCCTGGCCACCCTCAGGGGCGTCACCCTCAAGGTGGGCGACAAGTCGCTCGCCCTCCCTTCGTGCGACGGCCTGATGTCCTGCGACCTGTCTTGGAGCCCGGCTCTGGCCGCGAACGGGCCTTACGAGCTGACCGTCTCGGCCACCGAGGCGACTCTCGGTGTCATCGGCGGCACGACGTCCACGTTCAGCCGCAAGTTCGTCGTCGACGCCCCCCCGGCGGTGCCGGTGGTGGGCGCCCCGAGGATCACCGACGCCCGCACCGTCGAGCTCACCTGGTCCCGCAACAGCGAGCCGGACATGCTGTATTACGCCGTCTTCCGGAAGGATCCAACGGGGTCGGCCTTCCTGCCGGTCGGGCGGATCGACCAGCCGAAGGAGGCGGGCAAGAGCATCTCCTTCACCGATGCCACCACTACGCTCACCGGCGGCGATTACGCCTACCAGGTCGTGGCTGTCCGCAAGGGGGGCGCGAGACCAGGAGAGACCAAGCCGGAGACGGCCGGGACGCCATCGTCGGCCAGGACGGCGTCGGTGCCGTTGCCGCCCACGACCACGACAGCTGCGCCGGCCCCGGGGGCGCCGGCCGCCCCTGGCCAGGGCAGTGCCACCACGGTCAAGCCCGGGGCGGCGGCCGGCGTGGACCTGTCGGGTTTCCTCGCCTCCCGCGATAGGCCGGCGCCTACGCCTCCGCCGACGATCCTGGAGCCGCCCGACCCCGGTTTCAAGACCACTCTCCCCTTCGACCCGGCTGCCCCCGGGCAGAACCTGGAGGAGGGCGACGCCGACGCAGTAGCACCGCCCTCGACGGGCCGGTCCTCACCGGTCGTGAGCCTTGACGGCGCCCGCCCCCTCGTGCCTGTGGCCGGTGGCCTTATCCTGCTCCTCCTGGCCATGCACATACGCCTGCTCAACCGTCGCCTGAAGCCGGCAGCAACCGGCGACCTCCCCATCGAGACCGCCACCCCGGCGATGGCCCCACCACCTGAGCGCACCCGTCCGGCCCCGGTGCCGGCACCGGGGTCGCCCATGTCGTCCATCCCGTTACCCGACCGGGAACCCGAGCCCGACCTGGGCCCGGAGCCCGAGGCGGACGCCCTCTGGGAGCGCGGCCCCGAGCCACTCCCGGGCCCGGAGACGGAAGTGATCCCCGTCGCCGATATGGGCCCCGAGCCGGAGCCTGAGACGGGGGACGTCGATCCGATCGACGGCGGGACCGACCACGAGGGCCCGGCGACGACGTTCTACGACGTGTCCCACGACGAGGGTTGGCAGTCAGGGTGGGAGCGGGTCGCCGAGGCCTCGCCGAGCCCGGCGGACCAACGGCGGCCGGTGCGTCCACCCCCTGAAGTAGACGGTCCCGAGCATGACGAGGATTTCGACGACATCGAGATCGAAGAGGTCATTTCCCCGATCCGCCGACCCCTGGTCCGCTCGTGTAGCCGGTAGCCCGGCGAGGGCCGCCAGCCCCATTCGAGGGGCGTGCCCGCACTTGCTAGCGTGGCACCCACGAAACCCTTGGGAGGGACTGCATGGATCTCGGTTTGGACGTCGAAGAGCGTGACGGGTTCGCCGTGCTCAGCGTGCGAGGTGAGGTCGACGTCTACACCGCCCCCCGGTTCCGTGAGCGCCTGATCGAACTGGTGGGCGAGGGGAAGCACCACATCATCGTCGACCTCGAGGGCGTGGACTTCCTGGACTCGACGGGTCTCGGCGTGCTGGTCGGTGGACTCAAGCGGCTCCGCAGCCACGACGGTGACCTCTTCCTGGTCTGTACGCAGAGCCGCATCCTGAAGGTGTTCGAGATCACGGGCCTCACCAAGGTGTTCTCCATCTTCGACTCGGTCGACGCCGCCGTCGGCGGGGCCCCCGCCGTCTCGGGCCCCAGCTAGCACGATGGCGGAGGAGGCTGGGACGGGCGAGGTCATCGAGCTGGAGATCCCGGCACGGGCGGAGTTCGTCGCCTTGGCCCGCCTTGTTGTCTCCGCCCTGGCCGCCTCGGACAGCAACCTGGCCGACGAACGCATCGACGACCTCAAGCTCGCCGTATCCGAGGCCTGCACGAACGCCATCGAGGCCCACGGCGCCGCGGGTAGCGAGGAGCGGGTGCTGGTCCGGTGCCGCACCGACGACGAGTCCATCGAGGTCTGCGTGGAGGACCGTGGTGACGGGTTCGATCCCACCGGGCTCCCCAACCATCCCCCGGTCACCGATCCCGACCGGCTCAAGTTCGAGCGGGGCCTCGGCATTCCCTTGATCCGGGCTCTGGTCGACGAGGTCGAGTTCAACCCCACCGGCCAGGGCACCGCGGTGCGCCTGGTGATGCGCCACACTGCGATGGGCTCGCGGGCCAACGGCCATCGCTAGCCCGACGGTCGCCCAGATCCTGCACCGGTAGACGTTCAGGTGGCCGCGTTCCGCAAGCTCAAGGGCTTCTTCACCACGTCCGACGCCGACCTCGACCGGGAGCGGCTACGCCGGTTCTGCAAGGACGTGCCCGGCGTGACGCCGATCGGCGACGCCGAGGTCCGCAAGGAGATCACCGTGGCCGGTGAGATCTCCTCGTTGCGGATCGTGCCCCGTGCCGGGTCACCCTCACTGGAGGCCACGGTCAGCGACGGGAGCGGCTCGCTGGTGGTGGTCTGGACCGGCCGGCGCCACATCCCGGGCGTGGCCCCCGGCAAGCGGCTGGTGCTGAGCGGGCGAGGAGCACCGCACGGGGCCGGAAGCCGCCTGTTGGTGCTCAACCCTCGCTATGAGCTCCTGTAGGGCCCGTCGGCCTCGGGGCCCCGGCGGTAGCTGTGGGCGCCGCCGCGCCCACCAGCAGGGTCTTGACCTGCTCCTCGGAGTCGGGGGTGACCAGGACGAGAACCTCGTCGCCCGGCTCCATCACCGTCTCGCCCCGGGGCACGATCACATGGCGCTCCCGGATGACGGCCACGACGGTGGCGTCGCGCGGCACGCCGAGCTCGCTGATGGCCTGGCCGCCGGCCGGGGAGTCATGGGCCAGGGTGACCTCGACCAGCCGGGCGTCCTCGAACTGCAAGAGGCGCACGAGCGAGCCGACCGACACTGCCTCCTCGACCAGCGCGGTGAGGAGGTGAGGGGTCGATACCGCGATGTCGACGCCCCACGTCTCGTTGAACAACCACTGGTTGTTGGGGTGGTTGACCCGCGCCACCACCCGGGGGACGGCGAAGACCTGCTTGGCCAGTAGCGAGATGACCAGATTGTCCTCGTCGTCGCCGGTCACCGCCACCATCACGTCGCAGGTTTCGACGCCGGCGGCGGTCAGCAGGGACGGCTCACAGGCGTCGGCCACCACCACCTGGACACCGGCGACGAGGCGCAGGCGGGCAGCGATGTCGGGATCCTGCTCGAGCAGGAGGACATCGTGGCCGGCCTGGGCCAGGTCGTTGGCGATGTGGGTGCCGACGTTGCCGGCCCCGGCGATGGTGGCGCGCATCAGTAGGCCCCTTCGGGGCCGCCGGCCATGCGGGACTCCATGCCATCCTGGGCATCGCCGCGGACCATCAAGTGCAGGATGTCGCCCTCCTGGCCCACCAGCTCGGGGCTGACCAGGCGGGCCTTGCCTGCCCGGGTCAGGGCGACTAGCCGGAAACGGTCACCGTCGTCCAGCTCGCTGAGCTTGCGGCCGGCCCAGGGGTCGGGCAGTGACCGTTCGAGCAGACTGACCGTGCCCGAAGCGTCGGTCCACTCCGACACCGACTTCTCCGGCGAGAGCCGGCGCAGAACCTGATCGGTGGTCCAGGCGACGGCAGCGACGGTGGCGATGCCGAGCTGGCGGTAGATCACCGCCCGCCGGGGATCGTAGATGCGGGCCACCACGTGGGGAACCTCGTAGGTCTCCCGGGCGATGCGCGCCGTCAGGATGTTGGTGTTGTCCCCGTTGGTGACGGCGGCGAGCGCCGACGCCTCCCGGATGCCGGCCTGCTCCAAGTGGTCCCGGTCGAAACCGAACCCCAGAATGGCCTTGCCGGCGAAGCTCTTGGGAAGCTCGTGGAACGCGTTGCGGTCCTTGTCGAGCACGGCGACGGT
>JBBSIS010000264.1:0-4298 GCA_038231955.1 Acidimicrobiales bacterium | reverse complement strand
TGCCGGCGCGGTAGCCTTCACTTGTCAGGTGCTCCTTTGCCTCGGACCGATACGCGTTCGCAAGCCGCATCGTCCCAGGTGGCGGGGCACCTGTCGCGTCAATCCACCGAAATCGACCTACCTGGCTGCAATATCAGGGTCAGATGGGAACGAAGTCTCGGGAGGGCCCCGGTGGATCACCCGGCTCCGGCACGGATACGGCACCCGGTAGTCACGAGTCGCCCTGGCGTGATGGCGGGTGACCACCCTCATCCGACCATGCTGCTGAGGAGGGCTATACAACAGCTCGCCAAGGGATATCCTGAGCACGTGACAAAGCGATTGGTGGAGATCGACGACGGGAAGCTTGAGGCCGTCCGGGCGCTGCTTGGCACAGGCACCCTGAGGGCGAGCGTAGACGAGGCCTTCGATGAGGTGCTCGCTCTCGACCAGCGGCGGCGGGCCCTGCTGGCCGAGGACCGGGACAACGCCGTGGAGCTGCTCAGGGACCCGGATGCGCGTCGGGCCGCGTGGGGCTGAAGCCGTACTACCTCGGCGACACCTCGGCCATGGCCCGCCGTCGCCTACCCAGCGTTGCCGCTCGCCTGAACCCACTTCTGGAGGCTGGCCTGGTCGCTCGTTGCACGCCGACCGATCTCGAAGCTGGTTTCTCGTCCGAGAGCCCGGCGGCACACCTCCGGATGCGCGGCGAGCGGTCCGGATGGCCCTCCGTGCCGATGAACCAAGCGGCCCTCAACCGTGCCGTGGAGGTGCAGGATGAGCTCGCGGCTCGTAGCGAGCATCGGGGAGCCAAGATCGCGGACCTGCTCATCGCATCTGCGGCCGAGTCGGCTGCCTTGGTGGTGCTGCACTACGACGGCGACTTCGACCTGATCGCTTCCGTGACCGGTCAGGCCGTCGAATGGGTGGTACCAGCTGGAGTCGTCTCCTGACGGTGGGGCGTAGTTGCCGATCAGCGCGACCCGGCGGACCCTCGGCGGAGCCGTGCTGCTGGGTCGCCCGACTGCGGCACAAGTCGAGCGCGAGGTAACGCAGCGCCCCTCCTCAAACGGTCTACGGCACAACTCCTGCGCCGATCTGCTCGGTTCCGGCGATCACGTAGCCGGTGATGTGAATGCTCAGATACGCCGGGTGGCGTTCGGGAGCCCGATCACGCTCGCCGGATGACGACGTCATCAGCGTGAGCGGCCAGCGCTTGAAGGTCGCCGACGTCTCCGCTGAGCACCGTCGCGCCGGGTTCGGCGGTGGCGACGATCAGGGCGTCGACCGCCGAACCTCGGCCCGACTGGGCCCGAAGGCCAGCCGCCCGGCCATTGGCTTGTTCGTGCCCATCTCGGCCAAGGACCGGCGCGGACGTCCTGGCTTGGCCGCCAACGCCGCATCCTTGACGGTGCGGCGGCTAAAAAGCGGACTGGGCGCTGGAGGCCGCCAGGGCCGAGATCGGCCAGCTGACCGAAGCCATCAAGGCCCAGGCCATCGAGCTGGCCGTCGCCCGGGGAAAGGCCGGGTGGGGCTGATCGGCGCTCCCGGCGAGAGCCCCCGCCGAGGTCAACGAGCTGATCCTCGAGTCGATCGACGAGGCTGTCGCTGACGGGTTCTCCCAGTCGTGGGTGTCGGAGCTGTGGGGCGTTTCCGATGACCGGGTGCACCATTGGCGGGCCCGGTTGCGGACCACCGGACCCTGAACGATCGGGCGCCGGGGGGCAGCCCCTCCCATGGACCGCCGGCCTGGGAGGAACAAGCCATACCCGATCTGGCCGAGCGGTGGGACCCGATCGATCGCAGCCACCGCAAGCTGGCCCATCGTGGCTCCTACACCGAGGCGGTGTGGGTGTCGCCATCCACCGTTCGGCGCGTTCTGGTTGCTCACGGGCTCGTCCTGCCCGAGGCCGGGTCCCGAGAACCCGTCGGTCGGCGCCCCTGGCCTGACTGGCTCGTGTGGGCGCCGAACCACATCTGGGCGTGGGACGTCACTCACTTCATCCGGTCCGGCGCTGCGTCTTCGCCATCATCGACATGGTCTCTCGGAAGTGGATCGACACCCTGGCGTCGGTGGAGGAGACCTCGACTCAGGTCTGCGTCGTCTTCGAGCGGGCTCTTGTCGCCGAGGGGCTCGTCGAGTTGATCAGCCCCGAGCGTCTCGACCTGGCGGCCGACGACCCCGCCCGCCCGATCCTGCTGGCGGTGTCGGACATCTACTCGGTCATGTGCTGGTCGCTGCTCCTCACCTGGCGGTGGTAGTGGTTCCGACGCCGCGGTGCGACGGTCGTCGTCGTACCCCCGGGGCAGTCGGCCGAGCTCCGGGACTACATCAACAAGCACGCCAAGAGCGACCGGCTCGACTCCAAGAAGCTGGACCGCATCGCCCAGCGGTGATCGGCCCGGCGCGATGGGCCCTGCGGTCGGGTCCAGGCGGTATGTTCACGCCGCGAAGTGCGCTGCCAACCGGCCCGCCGCCCGTCGAAAGCGGCGTAGCCAGCCCCGCACCGTCGAGGCCGGTCGCCGGACCCGTTCAGCGACGGCGCGGTGGCCGGTGCCGCCGGCGGCCATGGTGCTGGCCCGACCAATCACCGAGGCCGCGTCGACCCGCCGAACCAGCGCGACATCGGCCGCGGCCTCAAGCCACGTGTTCGCGCTCGGCAGGCTCCAGCGATCACCCGTGTAACCGCACGCTGCGGCACAGTTGCGGCGCCCGGGAACACGCCGGGACACTGCCCATGGACGAGGGTCGCTGCTGAATTGTCGGTGCAAGCGAGCCGGGCCGGCGCCGTGCACCTCACATGCTTCGGGCGGCGCTGACCGCAGTTGCGGCCAATGTACCGCTCACTCATGGGCACGGCGTAGGGTCGGGATCACGCGACCGCCCGGGTTCTAGCGACGCCGCCACGCGCCTAGCGGGGTACGCTTTGGGAGATGGCCGCCATCGACCCGACGCTACGACTAGCCCCGGAGCTCATCGAGGCTGTGGAGTCCGAAGCCGGCGAGGGGCACATCGAGGAGTTTGTCGAGCGAGCGGTGCGCAACGAACTCGAACGTGCTCGCTCCCGTCGCTTCCTCGATCAACTCGACGCCGAGCTTGGGCCAGTCGACGAATCATTGATCCAGCATTTCGACTCTCTGTTCGACGAGGTCGACGCCGCCAGCGGCAACAACTGACTGAGGTGCCGGTAGCGGTCCTCGACAGCGAGCCGCTGTGGCGGCTGGCTCGTGCTCGGTCAGGCTCGCAGCGGGCCGAAGGTGTGCGGGCACTCCTGCGTTCGGCGAATCGCGGCGGCCACGATGTTGTCGTGCCGAGTGCTGTTCTGGTTGAGGTCTACCGAGGCGGCAGGGACGACGCTGAGGTAGATCGGATCATCGCTGGGGCCAGGATCGGAGTAGTGACAACCGGGCGCGCCATGGCCCGCGTGGCCGCCCGGCTGCTCGCTCGGGATGGCCTCGACTCATGCCATGTCGTCGATGCCCTGGTGGTGGCTGCGGCGGTGCGATTTGGGGGCGGCGTCGTGCTTACGGGCGATCCAGACGACCTTCGCTCATTGGCTCGCGACTTCCCCAACGTCAGCGTCTCGCCGGTCTGAGGTCACGGGCCGGCCAGGGACCGTCAGTCGCCCGTGTAACAGCACAAGTCGAGAGCGAGGTAACGCAGCGCCCCTTCTCGAACGGCCGACGGCGCAACTCCTGCGCCGATCTGCTCGGTTCCGGCGATCACGTGGCCGGTGATGTGAATGCTCAGATACGCCAGGTGGCGTTCGGAGCCCCGATCACGCTCGCCGGATGACGACGTCATCAGCGTGAGCGGCCAGCGCTCGAAGGTCGCCGACGTCTCCGCTGAGCACCGTCCCGCCGGGTTCGGCGGTGGCGACGATCAGGGCGTCGACCGCCGAACCTCGGCTCGACTGGGCCCGAAGGCCAGCCGCCCGGCGGGCGCGTCGCTCCGGGACGCCTTCCTCCACGTCGCAGGTCTTCAAGAATCGATTCGGGACGGCATCGGTGCGCTGGCGGCCGGTAAGCGATTCGACGAGCACCATCGAAGGGACCAGTGGCGGCCACAGACCCTCGCGCCGCAAGACAGTGATCGTCGCGGCGGCATCCTGGCTCCGCCGTGCCAGCCGGCTCACTCCGCCGGAATCCAGCACGAGCACCCTCAGCTCGCCTTCTTCTGGCGCTTGACCCGCCTCGCAAGGGCCTCCGCCCGAGCGAGGGCCTCGGCCGACGGTTCGCCCACTTCCTCGACGAGCTCCTCGAGGTAGCGATCGGTCTCCTCAAGAAGCTGTCGTCGGCGCAGTTCGACTCGGACTGCG
>JBBSIS010000263.1:0-4385 GCA_038231955.1 Acidimicrobiales bacterium | reverse complement strand
CCGCCCGCATGAGACAGTGAGACGATGCCCGACCTCCTCGAGCCACCCCCCCGGCTCGATCTCCCGATGTTCGCCTACGGTCTGGTCAAGCCAGGCCAGCCCGCCTTCGACCTCCTCGACGAGGTCGTGGCCCAGTCCGAGCCAGCCCGCCTGGCGTCGGCCGGGCTGCGGATCCGCGACGGCCTGCCGCTGCTCGACTCCGACGGGACGAGGGGTGTCGACGGCGATCTGCTCCGCTTCGCCGACGGTCGGGAGAAGGACGCCTATGCCACCGTCTGCGAGATCGCCCCCCGCCAGCACTACCGGTGGGACATGACCGAGGTGGCCCCGGCGGAGGGCCCCGCCGTGCGGTCCAACGTCCTGCGCGGCCGCCACCCCGACCGGGGCATCCCCGACGAATGGTTCTCGGCCTGGTCGGCGGCCGACGACCCCCTGCTGCGCTTCGGGCTGGTCGCTGTCCGCCGCACCGCCCTCCGTCATGCCGGCAACCCGGTCGCGCCCGTCGGGGGCGACGACGCCGACGCGTGGGCCCGCTTCTACGCCATGCACGCCGGCTACCTGTTGCTGTGGTCGGCCGTCGAGCGCTTCAGCGCCATGGCCTACGGGCCGGCCCAGCCCGCGGCTGAGCGGACGTGGCGCCTGGGCGACGACCCCCGGTTCAAGGAGTGCGTGGTCGCCGCCGGCGTGGCGCCCAGCGCCAAGACCGCCGACAGCCGCGACCCGACACGCGCCCGGCGTATCCGTGAGGACGGCACGGGCGCCATGTTCAGCTGGGATGCGGCCCGCGGCCTCGTCGCCCATCCCGGCCGGACCGCCTTCGCCGACGCCGTGCTCCTGCGCCGGGCACTTGTCGACCTCCACGACAGCTTCCGCCTGGTCCTGTTGACCCGGATCCCCGGCCTGGCCGCCGCGTGGCGCCAGGCCGATCCTGACGGCGGGGCCCATCGCTGGCTCCTGCGACCGGTGGTCTCGCCCGAAGGACTGTGAATGACAGCGCCCGTCGCTACATGTGCCGGCCGCCGAGCCCGGCGACCACCTCCATCGCCCGTTGGGCCAGGCCCCGGTCGGGCCACGACCCAGGATCGACCGCCACCGAGTGCTTCAGGTCGACGTCGAAGTCGTCGTCGAGGAGGCGGGTCACCTCGGGGTCGAAGACCACGACGTTGACTTCGTCGTCGAGCAAGAGCGACCGGGTGGTGAAATTGGCCGAGCCGACGCTGGCCACCGTGCGGTCCACGGTGAGGATCTTGGCGTGCAGCATGCTCACCTGGTACGACCACAACCGCACGCCGGCGTCGAGGAGACGGGCGTACTGGGCCTCGCTGGCCAACTGCACGAACCTCTTGTCCACGTGGGGCCCGGGCAACAGTACGTCGACCTCCACGCCCCGTCGAGCCGTCTGGGCCAGCAGTCGGCAGGTGGCGTCGTCGGGCACGAAGTAGGCGGTGGTGATCCGCACGCGCTCCTGAGCCAGGGTCAGAAGGGACCGCACCAGGGTGGCCACGTCGCTCCATCCCGTCTGCGCCGCGCCCCTGACCACCTGGGCCACAGTGGGACCGATCTGGGGCTGCTCCAGGAAGCGGTCGACACCCTCGTCGAAGAGCGGTCGGCCCGTCTCGCCCCAGTTCTGCACGAAGGCGGCCCGCAGGCCGTCCACCGCCGGGCCCCGGATCCGGAAATGGGTGTCGCGCCACTCCCCGGTGTGACCGGCGTCACCCCGCCATTCATCGGCGATCCCGATGCCGCCGGTGAAGGCGAGGTCCTCGTCGCAGATGAGCACCTTGCGGTGGCTGCGGTGGTTGTTGTCCCAAAGGCGCAGCTTGTTCACCGGGCGGAACCACTCGACCTGGGCGCCCGCCGCCGCCATGCGTCCCACCAGCGTCCGGTCCACGGTGTAGGCGCCCACGGCGTCGAGCAGCACGCGCACCCGCACGCCGGCCCGGGCCCGCTCGGTCAGCGCCGCCGCCACCTCCCGACCGATCTCGCCCTCCCAGTAGACAAAGGTGAGGAAGTCCACCGTCGACGTGGCGCCGTGGATGGCGTCGAGCAGGGCCGGAAAGATCCGGTCGCCGTTGCGGAGCACGTCGACCTGGTTGCCCTCGGTGGCCGGCACGCCCAGCAGGCCTTCGAGGGCCCGGCGGTAGCGCACGGTCGGCTGGTGCATCCCGAGGACACTACGAGGGGCGTGCCTACCGGAGGTACCGGCCGTACCAGTTGAGGACGTCGGCATAGGCGGCCTGGGACTGCGCGGAGCCGGTGTCGCTGTAGAAGGCGTGGCCGACGCCGGGGTAGGTCTTGATGTCGTGGGGTACTGAAGTCTTGTCGAGGGCAGCCTTGGCCGCGTCACGGGTGGCATTGACCCTGCTGTCGGTCTCGCCGTACACGCCGAGGACGGCGGCCTTGTTCTTGGCGAAGCTGACGTCGGGGGGGACGGTGCCGTAAAACGGGGTGGCCGCCGCCAGCCGGGGCTCACCGTCGGCCAGGAAGTCCCAGGCCACCGTCCCACCGAAGCAGAAACCGATGAGGCCGAGCTTCGCCCCTGGATTCCGCTTGGCCAGCTCGTCGATGGCGGCGTGCAGGTCGGCCCGGATGCGTGACGGCCCGGCGTTGTTCAGAGCGGTGCCCACGTCGGCCGCCGCCACCTTGGGCGTGCCGCCCTCCTCGGACAGCAGGTCAACGGCCAAGGCGCTGTAGCCGTCACCGGCGAGGCGCCCGGCGACAGCCTTGATGGTGTCGGTCAGGCCCCGGTTCTCATGGACCACCGCCACGGCGCCCTTGGGCCCGGGGGCCGCGGCATACGCCCCGAACAGCATCGTCTCCGGCCCGGGGTAGGCGATGTCCTGGGTGGCGACAGGAGGGGTCGCCTGGCGTGGCGCCGTCGTCACGGAGGTGGTCGACGGCTGCGCCGCCGGCGCGGAGGTCTGTTCGCTCTTGTTGTCGGCGCAGGCGGCCAGCAGCGCCGACGCGCTCATGGCGGAGACGCCCATCATCCCGAGACGGCGCAGCGCTTCCCGCCGGCTGAGCTGCCCGTCGGCGTGGTCGAGGGCGACTTCGGTGGCCAGGTACTCCTGGAAATGCTCCATGCCGGTCAGCCTAGGGTCTCGATGCGCCCGGCACAGAGGGAACGCACGTTCGCTAGAATGGCGACCATGGCCGAGTGGACATGACGGGGCCGCCCGACCTGCGCTGGCGACTCGCCGACGACAATGGCGGCCAGGGCGCCCTGTTCGACCAGGAGGTCGAACGTCACATCGGCACTGGCGAGTTCCGGGGCATGGAGTTCCTCCACGTCAACGCCCGCCGGGTCATCAACGAAGTGCCCAAGGCCTCCCACATGGCGTGCCGGTGGACCATCAACGCCTACCGAGGTTGCTCCCATGCCTGCTCGTACTGCTTCGCCCGTCCCACCCATGAGTACCTGGGCATGAACCTGGGTGAGGACTTCGACCGGCGGATCGTGGTCAAGGTCAACGCCGTCGCACGGGTGCGGGCCGAACTTTCACCCGGCCGGTGGGCGGGCGACCACATCGCCATGGGCACCAACACCGACCCCTATCAGCGCTGCGAGGGCAAGTACCGGCTCACCCAGGGCATCGTCGGCGAGCTGGCTTCGGCTGGCAACCCGTTCTCCATCCTCACCAAGTCCACCCTGATCCTTCGCGACCTCGATCTCCTCGTCGACGCGGCACGCCGCACCCCGGTCCGGGTCAACTTCTCCATCGGCACCCTCGACGACGACGTGTGGCGGATGTCGGAGCCGGGCACGCCCCGCCCCCAGCGGCGGATCGAGGCGGTGGCCCGGCTGAACGAGGCCGGTGTGCCGTGCGGCGTGCTCGTCGCCCCCATTCTGCCCGGCATCTCCGACGCCCCCGAGCAGCTCGACGCTGTGGTCAAGGCGTGTGTGGAGGCGGGCGCCCGGTCCATCACGCCCCTGGTGCTGCACCTCCGGCCCGGGGTGCGGGAGCACTATCTCGAGTGGCTCGCCGGCGCCCGGCCGGACCTGCTCGAGCGGTACCGCAGCCTCTACCCCCGGGCCTACGCGCCGACGACCACCCAGAACGACCTGGCGGCCACGATCCGGGCCCTAGTCACGGGCCACGGTGGACGTTCGGCCCGGCCCGCCGAGGCGCGGGCGGTGACGCCGAGGCGTCGGCGCCCGGTGGCCGAGGCCTCCCAGCTGCAGCTCGGGCTCTGATGCCGCCGGCGCTAGCCGGGCGGGGCGATGGTCTGGTCGTCCAGTTCCTCGCCGACGGTGCCGCTCTCGGCGAAGGTCTCCTCGTCGGGGTCGGTCAGCACCCCCGCGTCCTCGGCTCTCGACCTCGCTTTGCCGATGTGCTCGTCGAGCTGGTCCAGCCGGTCGGGATCAGGAGTATCGGTTGCCATGG
>JBBSIS010000262.1:0-4389 GCA_038231955.1 Acidimicrobiales bacterium | reverse complement strand
GGACTACCGCGCCTTCCTCCAGAGCGTCGCCAAGCGCAAGCCGACGAAGGTGAACACCGTCCTCGCCGCTTTGAACGACTTCTACTCGCGGCTGCGGGCCGTCGGGGCTGTCCCAGTCCCAGGGACCGCGCTCTCGCCCTGGTGCCTTTCTACGCGAGCTCATCGTCCCCAGCCGGCGTGCTCCTCGCTTCGGGGGACGACCGTGCGCCGCTAAGGCCGGTTTTCTCGATAACCAGCATTATGGAGACGGAAGCTCCTGGGGGCCGGGGCTGGCACGAAAGGGCTCCTGGCTGTCCCGGCGGAGCAGGGCTCGGGCGGGGTTGGCCAAGGCCGTCTGTTCCAGGCCGGCTCCCGTGACCCCGAGGTAAACCTGCGTGGTCGACAGGTCCCGGTGGCCGAGAAGCCGTTGGACCTCCGGCAGGGAGGCTCCGCTATCTACAAGCAGCGTCGCATATGTATGACGCAGCGCGTGAGCCAGCGACCCCGGAGGCGGTGCGACGCCGGCACGCCGGAACCACGTGGAAACGAGGTAGTCGAGGGTGCCGCGGGTGAACGGGCGGCCGTCGGAGCGAACGAAGAGGACACGATCGAGTCCTGCTGGGTCCAGCGCCCGATGCTGGGGTCGTAGTAGCGGGCCCCGTCACGGACGGCGGGAGCACTAGTGCTGCTCCAAGTACTGAAGAAGAGCCATGATCCCCATCACCACCGCCCCCGTCACCACGCCCACGATAACTAGGAGGAGTACTGACAGATTACTCAGAAACAACCCAGATCCGATCGACGCAAGGCCCAGTACGATCGCGAAGGCGAACGCACGTCGCCAAGCACTATGTGTCGTCATCAGATGATGTCGCGGATGAAGTTCTGGGCAACAGAGGTAGCGCAGCCTCCCGCATATCCAATCACATAGCCGCCGAGCGCCCCGGACAGCGTGCCAGCTGGACCGAAGAAGGGTGTACCACTGACGGCACCGACGCCCGCGCCTACTGCGCCGCTTAGATTGCCGCCGAGTGCGCATACTTCGACGTTTGAGAAGGAGCCCTTCTTTCGCTTCAGGCCATTTGCGTCGGTGTAGTTGACGGGATCATCCGCCGCGTACGCATACCGGTTCGCATTGCCCGGGTCCCCCAGGGAGACGATGGAGTCCTGCTGGGTCCACCGCCCGATGGCGGGGTCATAGTAGCGGGCCCCGAAGTGGTAGAGCCCGGTGCTGTCGAGGGCGCCTCCGGCGTAGCGCCAGGGGTTGGCCGGCAGGGCGCCGTTCAGGGCTGTGGCCGTGGCGTGGTCGCCGTAGGGGTCGTAGCTGTACGCGGCGCGCTGGGTGCCGGTGGCATCGATGAGGGCGATGACCGAGCCCAGCCCGTCGAAGGCGTAGTAGTACTCATCGGGCCCGATGCGCTCGGCGACGAGGCCGCCCTGGGAGTCCCGTACGAAGTTGGACGTGGTCCCGGCGGCCGCCTGGGACTGGACCCCGAGCAGGCCGGTCTGGAACGTGGTCGTCCCGGCGGCGGTGCGCTCGGCGTTGGCGGTCCCGGCGTAGGCTAGGGCCAGGGCGGGCTGACCGGCGGCGGTGATGGAGGTGGCCTGGCCCACCCCGTTGTAGCCCAGGGCCGGGAAGGCGGACGAGGCGGTGAGGTTGCCGTTGGCGTCGAAGGCCGAGGAGGCGTCGGTGGCCTGGTTGGCGGCGTTGAAGCTGTGGGTGCCCTCAGGGCCAGAGGACCGGTTGCCGTTGGCGTCGTAGCCGTAGGAGTAGGTGGCGCCCCCGCCGGTGGCCGCCTTTGTCAGCCGTGCCCCCCCGTCGTAGCAGTAGGCGGTCAGCGCCCCGCTCAGGTTGTCGGTCACCGACTGGCGCAGCGACGTCGCCCGCCCGGCGCTGGCCCCCGCACAGGTGGTCCCCGTCGGCACCGTGTAGGCGTAGGACAGGTCGGCCACCCGGAAGGCATCGGCGTTGGAGGAGGCCCGGGTGGTCTTGAGCTGAGTGAGCTGGCCGGCGGTGTCGAAGCTGGACCGGATGTGGATGGCGAAGCCGGTGGGGGCAACGATGTTGTTGCCGGAGGCGTCGTAGGTGGCCGGGCCGTTGGTGGCCCCCCATGTGTCGGTGCGGCGGTGGTCGGCGTCGTAGGCGAAGACGTCGGTGCGCCCGCCGGCCTCGGTGACCTGGTCGAGGCGGTTGACCTTGTCGTAGCGGTAGGTGGTGGTGCCCGAGGCGTCGGTGGCGGTGGCCAGGTTGCCCGCCGCGTCGTAGCTGTAGGACAGCACCGCCCCGCCCGGCAGGGTCTTGCGGGTCACGTGGTTGGCCACGTCGTAGCCGAAGGTGGTGCTGCCCGAGGCATCGGAGCGCGACGTGAGATTGCCGGCGGCGTCGTAGCCGGAGGACACCGTGGCCGTGGCGTCGGAGTGGGTCTCGCCCGTGGGCCGGTCGAGAGCGTCGTAGGAGTAGGTGGTGATCATCCCCTTCCCCGAGACCGCTGTCTTGAGCCGCCCGGACCCGTCGTAGGTGAAGCGCTGGGCTCCCAGGGTCGTTCCCGCAGGTGCGGTGACCGTCACCAGCTGGTGGGCGCCGTTGTAGGCGTAGGTGGTCACCCCGCCGCCGGGGTCGGTGGCGGTGGCCACGGTGCCGTCGGCGTTGTAGCTGAGCCGGGCGGTGGCGGCCATGGCGTTGGCCGTGGCCGACAGGTTCCCGGGCCCGGCGTAGGTGAAGGTGGAGTGGTTCCCCATGGAGTCGTTGACGCTATCGGGCAGGTAGGGCTGGCCGGGGGCGTTGTAGGTGGCGGTCACCGTGGCCCCGGTGGGCCCGGCGCTGGTGGTCAGGCTCTCGCCGGCGTTGGCCCCGAAGGTGTTGGTGGTCATGCCCCCCGAAGCGTTGGTGGCGCTTCCCACCTTGGCGTCCGCGGTGTAGGTGGTGGCACTGGCCGCCCCCTTGGCGTCGGTCACCCCGGTGACCCGTCCGGTGGCGTCCACGGCGTAGTCGACAACGGGATGGCCGTCGGCGTCGGTGACCTTGGTGTGGCCCGGCGTTGTGTAGTCGTAGCGGGTGATGGCACTCGGGGCGCCGGGGATCAGGCGGCTGAGCGAGGTCAGCCGGTGGGCGGTGTCGTAGGCGAACTGGGTGACCCGCCCGGCGGCGTCTGGTGTCGTTGGCCCGCACGCTCAACGTTGCGCAGCGGGTCGCCGTGAGCTCGGCTGGGGTGTGGCCCTGATCGCGCTCGGGGTGACCACCGAGACTGGCGAAGCAGCGGCATTGAGGGATGGTTCGCCTACGCGCCCGTCGGCGGTGCGTTCCCGGGCGCCCCCTTCCTCGCCCGCCACCCGGGGTTGCGGCTCCTCTTGTGGCTGGCGTTGACCGGGCTGTGGGCGGCCGTCTCCGTCTGGCTGTTCGGGGTCCACGAGAGTGACCACACCGATGGGAACGAGTGACCGCGCAGCGTTCCGGGCAATCGGCGCCCTGGCCCTGGTGGTCGCCGTTGTTCTGCTGTTCTGCCCGATCAATGCCTCCGCCTCGGACGCCGCCCACGCCTGCGGGACGCTCCTCCGCCGGGTCACGGAGCCGATGCGGCGCGCCTATTGCGAGGAGCGGGCGGCGTTCCGGGCTCGCGAGCTGTGGGTCGGTGGGATCGCCCTGACAGGGGCCGTGCTCGTGGTTATCGGTCGTCGGCGAGTGGAGAGTTGACACAGGATCGCTGGTCCTACGGTCGCGGCCACCCGGCTCACGACGCCAGTCGGGGCTCCGGGGTAACCGTGCCAAAGTGGCAAAAGAACTCATCTCCTAACTCGCATTAGTGGATGACGCGCGCACTGATGGCGGTCGACTGACAGTATCGGGGGCCGGGGCGATTCCGTGCCTCGTTCATCGGGTCGGACGAAGGAGGTTCCTTATGAGAAGCAAAGAACATCGAGTGGGCGGCGGTCCTCTCGCCTGTTCGTTCTGCGGCAAGGTGAAGAAGGCGAAAGCCGGGTTGGTCGCCGGGCCCAGTGTCTACATCTGCGACCGCTGCGTGGCGAAGGCCCGGTCGCAAGGCCTTGTCCAGGGGACCGGCGACCGTTGCTCGCTCTGCACTCGTAGCGGCCGCCCGAACTGGGGGCGCCGGATCTCCTGGGGAGGGCCGGCCTAGCTAGAATTTGTGATGCCTGCCTCGGCATGAGCGAGAACGTACTCGCCGGCGTCCAGCCGGGCTGAGGGCGACGGCCGTCGGCGCGAACGACGGACATGGAATCTGTCCGCATGACGAACAATCCGTGAGCCGCAGTCGAGGAACATCAGCCGGGAGAGCGAGGAGGATCGATCCAATGCTTAGATCTAGGATCATGACTATCGCCTGTGGCTTGTTGGGCTCTGCGATGCTGGTAGCACTCGCTGCCGGGGTTGCCTCGGGCCAAGGCACGGCGAAG
>JBBSIS010000261.1:0-4389 GCA_038231955.1 Acidimicrobiales bacterium | reverse complement strand
TGGCCAAAGTGTTCAATCTCGGCGTCGGCATGATCGCAGTGGTCGCTCCCCGTGACGTGTTCCGCGTCCACGACCTGCTGCGCGACGCCGGCCACGACTCGGTGGAGATCGGCGAGATCGTCGAGGGCGGAGGCCGGGTCATGCTCCGCCTGTAGCGCTCCAGTGCCGAACTGGGCTGACTCAATGTCGTCAGACGACACTGAGTCAGCCCAGTTCGGCGTTCGGCTCGGTTGGGCCGATCGCCGGCTACTCCTCCAACAAGGCCCTCGCCGCCGCGGTGATGTCGGCGGCGGAGATCGACAGGGCGCGCTCCAGGCCGATCTCGAACGGCATGGCCGGCACGTCGGGCATGGCCAGGCGGCGGACCGGGGTATCGAGGTCGTAGAAGGCCTCCTCGGCGACCATGGCCGCCACCTCGGCGCCCACGCCGAAGCTCACGTTGTCCTCGTGGACGACGAGCACCCGGCCGGTGCGGACCGCTGACGTCAGGACGGTGTGGCGATCCAGGGGCGAGATGGTGCGCAGATCGATGACCTCGACCGAGTAGTCCTCACCGGCCAGCACCTCGGCGGCCTCGATCGACAGGTGGCGGTGGAGGCCGTAGGTAACGATGGTCATGTCGTCGCCGGGACGGGCGACGTCGGCCAGCCCGATGGGCACCCGCCATGCGCCGTCCGGCACCAGGCCGGTGATCTTGCGGTAGGTCTTCTTGTGCTCCAGGAACAGCACGGGGTCGGGGTCGTCGATGGCTGAGCGCAGCAGACCGGCGACATCGGCCGGCGTGGAGGGCACGACCACCTTCAGCCCGGCGACGTGGGCGTAGAAGGCCTCGATGGCCTGGGAGTGGTACGGGCCGCGATGGCCGCCACCGCCCCATGGCGTGCGCACAACCAGAGGGACGTTGAAGTCGCCGTTCGACCGGTAGTGGATCTTCGCCGCCTCGCTCACCATCTGGTCGAACGTGGAGTGCATGAAGTCGGCGAACTGGATCTCGGCGACGGGCCGCATTCCGGCCAGGGCCAGCCCGATGGCGATGCCCACGATCGACGATTCGGCCAGCGGCGTGTCGATCACCCGGGCCTCGCCGAAGGCGTCCTGCAGCCCCTTGGTGGCTCGGAACACCCCACCCATCAGGCCGACGTCCTCGCCGAGGACGACGACACGCTCGTCCTCGGCCATCAGGTCGTGCAGAGTGTGGCGCACCGCGTCGAGGACGGTGCGCTCGACGCCGCCCGCCGGCAGGAGCGCAGGGGCCGGCGCGTCGACGCTCCAGGCGCGAATAGGCCGGGCGTAGACTCGGGACGCCGCGGTATGAGGGGCGGGAGCGGCCGCCGCCTCCGCCTGGCGGGCCGCCTCGTTCACCTCGTTGCGGACCGCGGCCTCGAGGAGAGACGCCTCGTCCGCCGTCAGCAGGCTGTGATCGACCACATAGCCCCGGAGACGGGGCAGCGGGTCGCGCTGACGCCACTTCGCCACTTCCTCCCGGGAGCGGTAGGCCTTGTCCTCGTCGTCGGTGGTATGGGGCAGGAGGCGGTAGGTCTTGGCCTCGACGAGCGTGGGGCCGCCGCCGGCGCGGGCCCGGTCGACGGCGGCGGAGGTGGCGGCGTAGACGTCGAGGACGTCGTTGCCGTCGACCACCACGCCCTCGAAGTTGTAGGACGCGGCCCGGTCGGCCACGTCGGGCACCGCGGACTGCTTGCCCATGCCGACGGAGATGGCGTAGCCGTTGTTCTCGCAGACGAAGACGGCCGGCAACCGGTGGATGCCGGCGAAGTTGAGGGCCTCGTGGAAGTCGCCCTTCGACGCCGCCGCCTCACCGAACCAGGTGACCGTGACCCGGTCGTCACCGCGTAGGACCGAGGCCAGGGCCAGGCCGGCGGCGTGGGGGAACTGGGTGCCGATGGGAGAGGAACCGGTGATGATGCTCAGGCGCTTGGAGCCCCAGTGGTTGGGCATCTGGCGGCCCCCGGAGTTGGGGTCGTCGGCCCGCGCCAATACGGCCAACAAGACCTCGTAGGCGGTCATGCCGAGGGTGAGAACGACGCCGACATCACGGTAGTAGGGCAGGGCGACGTCGTGACCGGCCCGCACCGCCCACGCCGAGCCGATCTGGGCCGCCTCCTGGCCCTCGGCCGGGATGAAGAATCGGGCCTTGCCCGTCCGGGTCATGTTCCACGCCTTCTGGTCGACCAGGCGGGCGAGGAGGCAGGCGCGGTACATACCGACGACGTCGTCGTCGGACAGCCCGAGGCCGACATGGCGGGCGGGTGACGGCGACGTCGCCGGCGGAGCCGAGCGCGACCGGGCCCGCTCGGAGAAGACCTTGGCCACCGGGCTCAGCCCGCCGTGCGCAGCTGGTGAACGGCGGAAATGGCGGTGATCCGCTGTTCGGCGAGGCGGTCGGCGGCCTCGGCGGTGCTGATGCCGGCGTGGTCTGCGGCGTCGAGCAGGCTGGTGACGGTGTCGAAGATGCGCCGGACGGCGCGACGTGCCGCCTCAGGGTGGTAGCCGCCCGGAGCCAGCTCCTCGGCGATGTTGATGAGGCCACCGGCATTGACGACGAAGTCGGGGGCGTAGAGCACCCCGGCGTCAGCCAGGAGGGCGACGGCGTGGTCGTCGACCAGCTGGTTGTTGGCCGAGCCCACCACCGCCGCGCACCGGAGCTCGGGAATGGTCAGCGCGTTCAGCGAGCCTCCCATGGCGCACGGGGAGTAGAGGTCGCAGTCGACGGCGTGGATCTTCTCGGCCTCGACCACCTCCACGTCCGGGCCCGGGAGACCCGCGGCGCGCACGGCCCGCTCGACCGCCGCGGGTGCCACGTCGGCCACCGTGACCCGGGCCCGCTCCTCGCCCAGGTGGGCCAGCAGGGCGCCGCCGACCTTGCCCAGCCCGGCCAGGGCCACATGGCGCCCGGTCAGCGAGGTGTCGCCCCAGAGCCGGGCGGCCACCGCCTTCATGGCCCATAGGACGCCGTACGCAGTGGCCTCCGACGGGTCGCCGGAGCCGCCGAGCTCCGGACTGGTGCCCGTGACATACCGGGTCTCCCGCCGGAGCAGGTCCATGTCGGCCTGGGTGGTGCCGACGTCCTCGGCGGTGATGTACCGGCCCCCCAGGGCGTCGACGTGGCGGGCGTAGGCCCGCATGAGCGCCTCGGTCCTGTCCCGGGCGGGATCGCCGAAGATGACCGCTTTGCCGCCGCCCAGGTCGAGCCCGGCGGCGGCCGCCTTGTAGGTCATGCCCCGGGCCAGGCGGAGGACGTCGGCCAGGCCGTCGGCCTCGGATGTGTAGGGGTAGAAGCGGGTGCCACCGAGGGCCGGTCCCAGGCGGGTGGAGTGGACGGCCACGATGGCCCGTAGCCTGCTGCGCCGGTCGTGGCAGAACACGACCTGCTCGTAGTCGTCGGCCCCGATTCGGTCGAAGACGTCCACCACAGCACGCTACCGGGCAACCGTCCTACTGGACGACGAGGGTGGCGACCTGGTGGGTCGGGTGCAGCTGACAGTAAATCTTGAACGTGCCGGGCTTGGTGGCCTTGAACTTGACGTCCATGCCGGGGCCGGGGTTGACCAACTTCTGGATGGCGTATCCCTCGAGGGTGAACCCGTGGACCTTGGCGGTGGAGTTGGCCACGGTGAGGACCACGTTGTCGTCCTTGTCGACGGTGATGGGCGTCGGTGAGAACCCGACGCCACCATTGATGTCGGCGGCGGAGACGGTGCGGTGGACCGTGGCGTGGCCGCCGCAGCCCGACAGGGCCAAGCCGAGGCCCAGCACGACAGGCAGGACGAGGCGACGGGATCTGGCGAGGCGAGGCGTGTGCACGTGGTCGGGACCGGCGTCGATCCGGTGACCTCGCGCTTTTCAGGCGCGCGCTCTACCAACTGAGCTACCCGACCGTGTTCTTGCTGTTTACTTCGTACCTACGCGGTCCTGACGAGATTTGAACTCGCGACCTCCGCCTTGACAGGGCGGCGTGCACTCCAGGCTGCACCACAGGACCCTGCGATGACAATTCAAGACTAGCCCGGCCGGTCAGGTGGCCGCCTCCCGGTGCCGGTGAGCTTCCGCCCGCCTGGCCGCCACCGCAGCGGCGAGCACGGCGAGGAGGGCCGAACCATAGGACAGGCGCCCGATGTCGACGACCCGTCGGGCGTCGAGGATGACTGCGAAGAAGTACGGGTAGCCGGCGAGGGCCACCGCCGACCACGCCGGCCGGGCCGCCACCGTGGCCACGGCTAGCAGGGTGACGGCGTACCACGGCTGGACAGGCGTGACCGCGAACAGGAGCGCCCCCAACAGGGCCGCGCCGGCCCGGGGGGCGGACGGGCGTCGGAACACCACCCAGGCCACCACGACCAGGAAGCCGGTGCCAGCCACCGCGGCAGTGGC
>JBBSIS010000260.1:0-4391 GCA_038231955.1 Acidimicrobiales bacterium | reverse complement strand
GGGCCGGTTCCCACTCGCTCTGCAACGAGCCGCGTCGGACGAGCCCAGCGCCCTTGACGTCGAAGAGGTCGGCGAAATCGCACTCGACGCTGATCTCAAGGTCGATCTCCAGGTGTTGGGAGCCGTAGTTGGCGAGCTCGTAGTCCTCATGGACCCCGTGGCCCACCGTGCGGTCGAGGCGGAGGTGCACGCTGGAGGCGGGAATCTCACCGTCGGCAGCGAGGAGATGGGGGTTCGTGAACTCGAAACGGGAGGAGAACGGTTCGATGGCCGAGCTGTTCAGCAGGACGGGAGCGACCCGACCGAGCTTGAGCCGGAAGCCGGACACGAGGCGGGTGTCCGAGGCGAAGTAGCCCTGGGTCTTGGTACTCGACATCCGGGCATCGAGGTCACAGACCACGACCTCGTCGTCGGCGTGGATGACGACCACCGCCGGGCCTACCTGAACCTCCATCGTTCATCCTCCTGGTCGTGATCAATGTTCGAGCATGGTCCTCGGCATTCAGGTGGCGAAGACGAGGACCGGTTCGAGCCGTTCATCATTCCTCTGATTCCAGCGGCGCTGCAGCTTCCGCGACACCTTCGACCCGGGCCCGGCGAACGGTCGTGACCGTTCTGTTGTAGTGGGGGAGGAAGGCGCTGGGAACCCCTTCGCTGGGTGACCGACGTAGTTCACACAGGGCGACGGCTTTCCGAGCGTAGAGGGCGACGGAGCCGGACGATCCGGAATATCGGGCCCGTGGGAACGACGGAGCCCGCGCCCCGCCGGCTCCATCGGGGGACATGTGACCGGCCCCGCTATCGTTGGGCCAGGTCAACGCCCCCGGTGACCATCTGACCAACGACAAGAGCACAGAAGGGCCGGTGCATCACGCACCGGCCCTTCTTGAGTTCCGGCCCAGGAGCCTCTGCCATGACTACCCCACCCCCCGAGGACAGCGCCAGCACCGTCGCTGTCGACTCGACCACCTTCGCCGACCTGGCGCTGCGCCCCGAGCTCCTCGCCGCTCTCGCCGGCCTCGGCTACGAGGAGCCGACCCCGATCCAGCGGGAGGCCATTCCGCCCCTCATCGACGGCCGGGATCTCCTGGGTCAGGCCGCCACAGGCACCGGAAAGACGGCCGCTTTCGCCATCCCGCTGTTGCATCGCCTGGCTGCGGAGGGACGGGGCAAGAAGCCGACGGCCCTGGTGCTGGTGCCGACGCGCGAACTGGCCATTCAGGTCTCTGAAGCTGTGCACCGCTACGGACGCCAGCTCGACGCCCGCGTCCTTCCCATCTACGGCGGTCAGCCCATCGGGCGCCAGCTCAGTGCTCTCGATCGTGGCGTCGACGTTGTGGTGGCCACCCCGGGTCGGGCCCTCGACCACATCGGTCGAGGTACGCTGGCGCTGGAGAGTATCGAGGTCGTCGTGCTCGACGAGGCCGACGAGATGCTCGACATGGGCTTCGCCGAGGACATCGAGGCCATCCTCAAGGGCACTCCGGCCACCCGCCAGACGGTCCTGTTCTCGGCGACGATGCCGTCGCGCATCGACGCCATCGCCCGTCGGCATCTGCGGAACCCTGTGCGCATCCAGATGGGCCGCAGCCAGGTCGACGCCGGCCACGCCCCCCTCGTGCGCCAGGTGGCCTACGTCGTGCCCCGGGCGTTCAAGACCGCCACCCTCGGTCGCATTCTCGACGTCGAGTCGCCGACCGCCGCCATCGTGTTCTGCCGCACCCGTGACGAGGTCGAGCAGATCACCGAGACATTGAACGGGCGAGGGTACCGCGCCGAGGCGCTGCACGGCGGCATGACCCAGGAGCAGCGCGATCGCGTCATGAACCGTCTCCGCGGGGGCACGGCCGACCTCCTCGTCGCCACGGACGTCGCGGCACGCGGCCTCGACATCGAACAGCTCAGCCATGTCGTAAACTACGAGGTCCCTGCGTCGCCCGACTCCTACGTCCACCGCATCGGCCGCGTCGGCCGCGCCGGTCGGGAAGGTGTGGCCATCACCCTCGCCGAGCCTCGCGAGCACCGCATGCTCAAGACGATCGAGCGGGTGACGAAGCAACGGATCAGCATCGAGAAGGTGCCCACCACCGCCGACCTCCGGGCCCGGCGCCTGGAGCTGACCCGGGCCGCCCTGGAGGAGTCGATCCTCGAGGACGACCTCGAGGGGTTCCGAGTGGTGGTGGAGACGCTGGCCGACAAGTACGACGTGATGGAGGTGGCAATGGCCGCGGTGCGGCTGGCGCATGAGGCGGGAGGCGCCGCCGCCGGCGAGGAGGAGATTCCCGAGGTCGCGCCCATGGCCCCCCGAAGCGATCGTGGTAGCGGCGGCAAGCCTGCCGGCGGACCGCCGTCCCGCCGGGGACAGACCTCGGGCGTGCGGATGACCAAGCTGTTCGTCGGTGCCGGCCGCAGCGCCGGGATTCGCCCTCAGGATCTGGTGGGCGCCATCGCCGGTGAGACCAGCCTGGGCGGGCGCGACATCGGCGCCATCGAGATCGCCGACCGGTTCACCCTCGTCGAGGTGCCGGAGGCGGCGATCGACGAGGTCGTCACCGCCCTGCGGGCCAGCACCATCAAGGGGAAGAAGGCCACCATCCGCCGGGCCAACGAAGGGCGCTGAGAGCCCTGCGCCACGGCGTGAAGCACTGCGCCATGAACGTGCTCTACTCCCTGCAGCATCTCGGCTATGTCATCCCGCCGCAAGCAGATGCGGGATGGATCGGCGGGGCCGGACCGGGGCCTTCCTATCTCGATCCGGGTTCGGGCGGCCTCGAGAACGACTTCACCAATCGCAACACCACCTTCATGACGCGGAACCTTGTCCACATGGCGCGGATGCTGAAGGACGCCGGCGGCATCCCCGCCCATGGCAACCAGCGCTCCGCGTGGGGCGCGGGGTGCCGTCCCGATTTCGCCAACCGGGAACATCGCTGAGGGTCGACAGGATCAGCGGCCGAGCACGGCGCGCCGGCGATCGAGGGTGACCTGGTAGGTCGGGTTGCCAAGGTGTTGCTGGTTGACGAAGAACGTCCCCAGGTCGCGGAACGCCCCGCCCGTCCACTCGTTCTGGCAGGGAGCAGCGGGATCGGAGTTGCCCATGTTGGCGAACTTGTACATGCCATCGGACCGCCCGTCGCCGTTGAGATCGGGGAGGGCCACCCACAGCTCGTCCTGCATGTCTCGGAACTGCTTGCTGTGGACGTTGGTGGGCGTGGCCTTGGTGTCGTCGGGGATGTCCTCGTGGATCCAGACGTTCCCGAGCCGGTCGATGGCGATGTTGTCCGGGTACTGCAGGCCGGTACCTGCTGGCCAAGGGCACCGGTGGCCGGGTCGTTGAGGGCCGCGAAGAGGGCGACGCGCGGCGTGCCGAACTCATTCACGGTGTAGACCCCGCCTGCTCGGACGGGGCGACCGGCAACTGCGGAGGATGCCGCCGCAGTGTCCGCGGCTCGGTCACCGTGAAGTAGATGCGGCCGGCGAACTCGTCGAAGTCCTCGGGACGGTCGAACAGCGTCGCGCCCTTGGCCAGCGCGTCGGCCACGGCGTTGACGGGGTCGACGGCAACGAACCCCGTACCGTCGACCATGGCAGTGAGGCTGCCACCCTTGGTGAGATCCCGGCGGTCGTTGGGCACGGCACGGTACACCGCGCCGGTGTGGTTCTCGTCGCCCTGCCAGATGGCGCCGTCCAAGGCGAAGGCGATGCCCTCGTGGCTCATCTTGCCCAGCCATACCAGCTCGGTCGACGCCCCGGTGTTGGGGTCGACCTGCCAGACGGAGCCGTTGACTCCGTCCTCCTCGGCGATCAGGAGCGTCCCCGCCGCCGCGTACCACTTGACCGGGTCGAGGCGGTTCCAGTCGGCGCGCTGGGCCAGGATCGTCTGGGCGCCTGTCTGGGTGCCGCGCTTGGTGACCGCACCGCGGTTCCCGGTCTCGGAGACGGTGAAGAGAAAGCGGCCGGTGGCGTCGAAGGCGATCATGTCGTTCTCACCCGGGACCGTGGTCTGGGACGAGAACGCATTCGGCCCGGGCGCCGCCGCATCGCCCCGCTGCATCACCTTGGTGGGCGTGACGCTCTGCGACCATTCGATGGCGTTGGCGTTGCACCGCTGGGGGGCGTCTTCCAGGGGAACGAAGCCAAGCGGGCACGGATGGCGACAGGGGCCTCGGCGAAGGCTGAGCCTGCGGCCAGGCTGCCCAGGGCAACGAGCGAGGTCGCGAGGGCGCCGGCGCGACGAACGGGATGACGCATGTGCGTGCTCCTGTGATTGCGGGCACTTGCGGGGGACTACATACGAGCGCGCCGGGCCCGCGTTCAATGCTCAGATCGGGACCCGCACCCAGCTGAAGACGGCCGGCGCAGCCGGGTCGACGGTGAGCCGCAGGTACTCG
>JBBSIS010000259.1:0-4401 GCA_038231955.1 Acidimicrobiales bacterium | reverse complement strand
GCGTTGCTGCGCTGGCGGCTCAGGTCGATGGCGGTGGCCACCGCCTCCTGGGTCTTCTGGGTCCAGCGATTGGGATCGAGAGGCATCTTCGCTCACCTCGCTAACAGAAAAGTTGATAATACCGTACTCAACGTTGTCGTCCCCTGGGAACGTTCCCGCCCGCGACTGCGAAGACACCGGACGCGGGCGAACCGTCCGTCGGGACGTCAGCCCGGGCTGTCCTCGGAGCCACCGGGCCGGCTTCGGCGACCCCCGCGTCGGGACCGGCGGCGGCGGGCGCGTTCGGCGGCGATGCGGGCCTGTTCCTCCGGGGACCGGCCCGCCGCGTCCTGGGCCGACACGAGGTCCCCGCTCGTGGGGCCGCTCGGGCCCAGGTTCTCGCCGGCGGCGTCGTCCTCGTCGACATCGGTCTCCGGAGCGCTTCGGCGGCGCCGATCACCTGAGGGGCTTGGAGTGTCCGCCAGGAGGTCGCTGACGAACAGGTCGCACTCGCCGTCCTCCGGCCGCCGGGCCGGGTCGGACGGGGGTCGCCGGGCGGCCGGCGCCGGGCCGTTGAGCAGCTCGGCCATCACCAGCTCGGCGGCGGAGGGAGGCGGTGGAAGCTCCGTTGCCTCTGGTGGCAGGGGTGCGTCTTCTGGCCGGACCCCGGTGTCGGCGAAGAGGTCGTCGTCGATGCGGAGGACGGCCGCCGGCCCGGTGCCTGTCAACGGGTCAAAGCCAGGAGGCGTCGCCGGCGCGTTGTCGCGCGGACCATCTGCGACGACCAGGTCAGGGGTGGGCCCGCCGCGACGGACGGGCGGCAGATCCTCGGGGAACAGATCCCAGAACGACAATTCTTCGCCGGGAAGGGGAGGGACGGTCGCCGGCAATGCCGGTTCGTCACTCGGGGCCACCGGCTGGCCGAATGTGAATGGTGCGGCGGGCGTCGCTTGTGTCGACTGGTCGTCGATCGAGACCGCCTCCGTCTCACCGGAGCGGTCGTCGGCCAGGAGCTCCCACGCAAAGGGCATCGCCTTGGGGGGCGACGGGTCCGGCCGCCACATGTCCTCTTCGAGCAGTAGGGCGATCGCCGGTTCGGAAACCGGGCTGGGCACGGTTGGCCCGGCAGGCGCGGCGACGGTGGGTTCGTCCTCTCCGGTTTGGCCGGGCCGGAGGACGTTGGGCGGAGTGGCCCCGGGGGGCTTCCGGCTCCCGGGTACCAGGACCGGCGGCGCCACCGGCGGCGCCACGGGCGGGGACTTGGGTGCCCCGCCCTTGACCCCACCGCGGGACTTGGGCGCCCGGCCGGGCTTGGACGAGCCGCTCCTCGTCGCGGTGCGGGATCTGGTCGACGATCCAGGCTTCGCCGGTCCCCCCGACGTTGCCACGCCGACCCCGACCGCCGCGCCGGCCGCGGCCTTGCTGGGAGGTGTGGAGAGCACCTTGAGCCCGGCTGTCGCACCGGGAGGGCTCCGGCCCGCCCCCGCCGGGACCGGCCTGGCCACCGGGGCGGCGCGGTCGCGACGGCGAAGGTACGCGGTTTGGGCGAGCGCAAGCACCAGCAGCAGGAGGGTCAGGATCCCCAGAGCCCGCAGGCGCCGGTCGTGGCTGGAGGACGAGCCCGGCGCCGCAGGCAGAGCCACGGGCACGGTGGCGTCGGCCAGCGAGACACCGGAAAGGAACGCGTCCCCCGCGGCGCCGGCCCTGGTGCCGGGCAGCGGCTTGGCCGTCGGGAAGTCCCCCGAGGAGGTGAGGCCCAGGACGTGGACCATGCCCTGGGCGTCGAGGGCCACGCCCATCGCCTGGTCCTCGTCGCGTCCGCCGAGGAAGGTGGCGAACAGTGGAGCGTTGCCGGCGGCGTTCAGCCGGAGGACGAAGGCGTCGGAGCCGCCGGCCTTGGCCGGCTGCACCGGACGCGTCATCGGCAGGTTCGGCGACCCCGTGGTCCCGGCGACGACGACGCCGCCGGTAGGGTCGACAGCGATGGCGTTCCCTCCGTCGGCCCCGCTTCCCCCGTAGTACGTGGCGTAGACCAGGGCGCTCCCCGGCGGGTCGAGCTTGGCCACGAATGCGTCGGTATCGCCGTCCTTGCGCGCCTGCAGAGGGCCGGCGGTCGGGAAGTTGGGCGAGTTGGTGTTCCCGGTGACGTAGGCGGCGCCGGAGCCGTCGATGGCGATGGCCGTCCCCTGGTCGAAGTCGCTGCCCCCGAGGAAGGTGGAGTAGACGAGGGCGGAGCCGGTCGGGTTGTACTTGGCCACGAAGGCGTCGGGGAAGCTGCCGGCCACCCCGCTGGCGCTGCCCCCGGAACCGGACTGGAAGGGGCGGACGGTGGGGAACCCCGGCGACAGGGTGTCCCCGGTCACGAAGGCGCTGCCCTGGGAGTCGACGGCGACGGCCAGGCCGTGGTCGTCGTTGCTGCCTCCCAGGCGGGTGGCATAGACCAGGGCGGTCCCGGTGGCAGGGAACTTGGCGACGAAGGCGTCGACATCGTCGGGCCGGTACGGCCCACCCTGCTGGGCGCTGATGCTGGGGAAGTCGACCGAACTGGTCGAACCCGTCACGTAGGCGCCGCCCGAGGGGTCGACGGCCAGCCCACGTACGCGATCGGTCTGGCTGCCACCCAGGAAGGTCGACCACTCCAGCGCCGTCCCGTTGGCGGCGATCTTGGCCACGAAGCCGTCGCTCGCACCACCCCCGTAGCGGTCCTGGGCCGCCTTGACCAGGGGGAAGTCGACCGATTCGGTGGCCCCGGCGACGTAGACGGCGCCATCGGGGCCGACGGCCACGCCGTAGCCGGTGTCGCGGCCCCCGCCGCCCAGGTACGTCGACCACACCGCCCCGGTGCCGGAGGGGTTGATCTTGGCCACGAACACGTCGCTGTTGGGCCCGCCCGCGGCCGAGGCCGGGGCCGGCTTGGCCTGCAAGGGCGCGACGGTCGGGAAATCTTTCGACTCGGTGGCCCCGACGACGTAGGTGTTGCCCTCCTTGTCACGGGTGATCCCGTAGCCGTTGTCGGCGCCGCTGCCGCCGAGGTAGGTGGAGGTCACCAATGTGGGGTCGATCACCAGTGGCCGCGTGGCGTCGTAGGCGCCCACCTGGAAGCCGATCCGGCTCGGGCCCAGGTCCCCGCTCGTGGGGCCGCTCGGGCCCAGGTCCCCGCTCGTGGGGCCGCTCGGGCCCAGCAGCAGGAAGCTGCCCGTGACCACGCGGCGCTCACCGGCGACGTCCTGGTAGAGGATGGGCCTGGCCATCCGGCTGGTGGTCCCCCCGAGGTCGATCACCAGGTCGCCGGCTCCGTCGATGGTCAAGCCGTCGGCGCCATCGATGTCAAGGGCGACCACCGACGGGTCGACGCCCGGGCCCACCACCATGTCGTGCTCGAGGCGGCGTTGGTCGCCGTGCCAGACCATGTCGACCCCGGGCCAGACCTGTCCGGCGACGACGGCACCCTACGTGGGCACCCCGGCGCTCCATCGGGCGGCGTCGTCGCCCTGCAGCCGGGTGACCGTACCAGGGAGGGGGTCGCGCCCGACCAGCCGAGCCGCGGGGTTGGCCGCCGGGCCGCTGGGGCGCAGCCGGAAGGAGCCCCCGTCGACCGCCACGCGGGCATCGACGGGACTGAGGGCGACGGAGAACCCCGGGCCCCGGGAGGCGAACCCCTCGCCACCCACGGGCTCGAAGGCCAGCGGCAGGGAGGCGAGCACATCACCCTGTCGGGCAGCCGGAGCCGGAGCCGCAGCCGGCGCCGCCGGGCGCGACGCGATGCCGGGAGTGACGGCGGGGACGGAGGAACAGGCCGTCATCACCAGTCCGAGAACGGCCATGACGACCGCCGGGCGAGTCTGGCTCGGTCGGCGAGCCGCCAACCACTGCAGTCGACGCATACCTCGATCCTGGCGCATCCGCGAGCCTCGAGGGAACCCCGGGCGGCGGGAACACCGGATCAGCGTCGGGGCCTCAGATACGGCGCCGGTGTCTGCTTCACGGGGACCAGGTCGCGGCGGTACTGGCGATGGGTGCGCTCGATGGCGTCCCGGGCGTCGGCGACGACCTCGGCCAGCTGGCGCCGGAGACGGGTGACCTCGTCCTCCAGCTCCATGACCGCCTTGACCCCGGCCAGGTTCAGGCCCGCCTCGGTCAGCTGGTGGATGCGGCGGAGACGGTCGATGTCGCGCTGGCTGTACCGGCGACTGCCGCCTCCGGTTCGGGCCGGATCGAGCAGCCCCCGGCGCTCGTAGATGCGCAGCGTCTGGGGGTGGACACCGGCCAGCTCCGCGGCGACGGAAATCACGTAGACGCCCCGCTCGGCGCCGCTGAGGGGTCCCATGCTCCTGGCCGTCACCCGGCCCCGCCTCTGGTGTCGAAGTGGGCCCGAGGGGATTCGGTCGACGCCGACGCCAGCGCCTCGATCGCCTCCCGCTC
>JBBSIS010000258.1:0-4447 GCA_038231955.1 Acidimicrobiales bacterium | reverse complement strand
CGTGGCGGAAGGTGAGCCGTCACCGACCAGACCCGCAGCCGTCGCCCCGCTGGGGCGCCCGCTGGGCGGCCTCGGCCTGGCCTTTTGCGACGGCGACGCTCGTCGACGGCGAGCTCGATCCTTTCCGGGAGCTGAGGGGCGAGGTCAACTTCGCGAAGGAGTCCTTTCCAGGCGATTGGCTGGTTGGACGCCGGACCGAGAGCGTCGATCTGGACACCACTCGCGTCACCTTCTCGGCTCGGAGCAGCTGACTTACAGGAGGTTCCATTGGCCAACGACAGCACCTACCTGATGTCCGGTGACGAGCTCGTGGAGATGCGAAGCGAACCGTACGAGTCCGAGGACCTGCTGCAGGTGCTCCTTGCCCAGCACCCTGACCTACTGGCGGCAGCAAGATGGATCGCGACATCCCGCGGCGTTGGCTTCTCGTGCGACGAGAGCTGGGGGTGCCCGGCAAGGAGGGCGAAGCAAGCCGGTTCAGCCTGGACCACCTTTCATCGACCAAGACGGCATCCCCACCCTCGTCGAGGTCAAGCGCTCGACTGACACCCGCCTCCGCCGAGAAGTCGTGGGCCAGATGCTCGACTACGCGGCAAACGGCTCCAAGTACTGGCCTCCAGACACCCTCAAGGCAGAGTTCGAGGCCCGCTGTGCCGTCGACGGAATCGAGGCCAACTCGCTGCTCGCCGAGCACCTGGCCAGCGGCGACGCTCGCGCCTTTTGGGCGAACGTCGGTGAGAACATCACGACTGGCCGACTGCGCTCTGGGTGTTCCTGGCTGACGTCATCCCACCCGAGCTACCAGCGGAGGTGAAGCGTGATGCTTGCTCAGCGCAGGCGAAGGCGACTCGAGTTCATGAACCGGCTCTACGAGGTGGCTGAGGGACGCACGCTGAACGTCGTCTCGATCGACCAACTCGCCATCGAGTTGGGGTGGCCCGACAGCGAGGCCTCGGCCGTCGTGGAGTACCTCAACGCCGAGGGATTGATCGAGCACGAGATCGGCAACCAGGCCTCGATCACACACGCCGGCATTGTGGAGGTGGAGGAGGCGCTCGAATATCCGACCCGTCCCACCGAGCACTTCCCGGGATCACGAGCCGAGACGGGCGGCGAGGTCGCCCGGCGTTGAGACCGTGTGCTGCGGTGGAGTGAAGTAGTTGGGGTAGGAAGCGCCGGCACGGTTGATCCATGCGGTGCCCATGCCTGCTCGGGCTGCACCATCGATGTCCCACGGGTGGACCGCGAGCAGCAGCATGTCGGCCAGGTCGCTGCCGCAGGCTCGGGCGGCGTGCTGGTATGCCGCCGGCGCGGGTTTCCACACGCCGGCGTCCTCGACCGACAGCAGCTGCTCGAACTCGCCGCGCAGTCCGGCGGTAGTAAGCAGCTGCTCGGCGACCTGCGTGGCTCCGTTGGTCAGGGTGACCAGGCGGAACCCGAGCCCATGCAGGGCCCTGACGCCGTCGGTGACGTCGGGGTGCACCGGCAGGCGGGCGAACCCCGCCATCACGTGCTCCACGGCCGCAGCGATGTCACGGTTCAGCGCCACGCCGGTGAACAGGCTACGTAGTACTGCTTCGGCCAGGGTGGAGAAACGCTCCGTCGACCCGGCTGCGGTAAGGGCGAAGCCGTCGCGTAGCAGGGTGGCGAACCATAGCTTCGCCAGGTGCTCGGTCGCGCCGACGTCGACGAACCGGCCGGCGAGCGGCGCCATGTCCGACAGCGTCTCGTTGACGTCGAACACGAGCACCGACGGCGTACGGCTCATCTGCTCATCCTCTGCATGCTCTACGGGGTGACCAGCTCGTTGATCGCTGCTGCGATCGGTTCGGGGTGGTCTTCGGGGGTGAAGTGCCTGCCGCCGGGTATCGGGGCCAGGTCGGTGTGCAGGTCTGCGGCGAGGCGTTGTCCGTAGTGCAGTCTCTGGAACTGGTCGGCCTCTCCCCACACCACTCGTGTGGGTAGGTCGAGGGTGGGCAGGCGGTCGGCGACGGCGAGGGTGTCGTGGACGTTGAGGGAGCTGACCTGGCGCATCAGACTCCGTGCGGCACCGTGTGTGACGTAGGGCTGCCAGTGCATGCCGATGGACTCCCGGGCCTGCTGGCGGTCGTCGTGGCCGCGGTGGAGCAGCTGCACGAAGGACGGGTACAGCGCCACCTCGGGCAGGTAGCGCAGCACCGCCGCCGTCCGCTGCATCAGCTTGACGCTGGGGATCGGCCACGAGTCGTAGCAGACCGCGTTGGTGAGCACCAGCCCGGAGAACCGTCGGGGTGCGCGCACGGCGGCGATCTGCGCGACGCCGCCGCCCAAGTCGTGGCCAACGAGCACCGGAGCCTCCACGTCGAGGGCATCCAGCCAGGCCAGCAGACGATCCGCCTGCGCCGACAGCCCAATGTCGTGGTGGTCGGCGTCGGGAATGCTGGCGCCGTAGCCCAGCATCTCCAGCGCCAAGCACCTGCCCCGAACCTGGGGCATCACGTGTCGCCACAGCAGTGGTGAGGTTGGGATGCCGTGCAACAGCACGACTGGACGCCCTTCGCCGTGCTCGAGCCAGCGGGCCGGCAGACCCGCAACATCGGTCTCTTGTTGCTGCACGCTGGCTCCTTCCGTGCTTCGCCGGAGCGGTACCCGCAGACGGTGTTGGCTATTCCCAGGCTTCCGCGGCGACGCCGTCGGGATCCAGGATGGTGACCCTCCCGCGCCCCGTGAAGCCGTCGAACATTCGGTAGCGAGGCGAAGTGTTGACACCGGACTCAAGCCACGAGACTGAACCGCACTGCTGGGGGTTGGTCAGCCACCGGATTCAGTGACCACGGGCCGTGAGCGTACTTGCGCTGCAGCTTGACCATGAGGATGGCCCGCACGCCGGGAACCGACCAGCGCACGCCGACGTCGGTGCGCCGGTTCATCTCCCGCATGACCCGCTCCAGCACGCCGGTGCCGAGCTCGGGCCGGCCCTTGTCGCCGAAGACGAGCCGCCCGGCATCGGGGTGGGTGAGGAAGGTGAACACCTCGCCCTCGGCGGCCCGCGGCGGCCCGGGCCCCACAGCCCTCGGCGTCGTCGATCAGATCGGCGTAGGCGGCCTGGGCGGTGGCCAGGCCGCCGCCGCGGTAGGCGGCGAGGAGCAGGGCCTCGAGCTGGCGGCGGAAGTCCTCGGCCAGCTCGTGGCTGGCCCGGTCGGTGTAGCGGGCGGCGCGGTACACGCCTCGGGCGAGGTGCCACAAGCAGCGCTGCACGGGCACGCCGGGGAAGCGCTCGGCGGCCAGGGCGGACAGCTCCTCCTCGCCGTCGACGAGGATCAGCCCCGGGCGCAGGCCCCCCAGCAGGTCGCCCATCACCGACCAGCCCTCGGCCACGGTGGCCCCCAGTAGGCGGGCCTCCCACGCACACCTTCTTGCCCTTGCGCCGCCGTGCCACAAGGCCGATGGCCAGGTGCAGGGCCACGCCGCCCTTGGCTTTGCCGGCCCGTTCGCCCGTCCCGTCGAACGGCAGCACGGGCACGTCGGTGACCTCAGGGCCGATGCGCTCAGGCGCCATGGCGATGACGTCACGGCGGATGGAGCGGGCCGACACGCTGGGGCCCGCCAGCTCGGCCAGCAGCCTCGACGCCTTGGCGTGGCGACCTCGACGGCCAGCGACGCCGCCAGGTCCGACAGCGCACCGGTGCGGCGCTGGTGGGGACGCAGGCCGAGCAGCTCGGCGGCCGGGGCGAAGCGGCGCCCGCAGGCGCCGCAGCCGAGCTGCTGGGAGCGGAACGCCACCTGCCCGCAGGCGGTCATGACCTTGCGGGGCTTGGGCCGGAACCCGCGCCGGCGGAACCCACGGTGGCTCCCGCATGCCGTGCACGACCACGGCGCCTCCAGTTGCTCGTCGTCGGCCAGGGGCACCCCGAACGCCACCCCTCCGGGCATCGCCGGCGCCGGAAGATTCCGTGTCGTCCCGTCGGGAGCGATGAGCGTGACGGTGTCAGCGAACTCGTCGCCCACGAATACTCCTCCCCCTGCCGCCGCCGCGTCGTGAGGCTGGCGGCCGACCGCCGTCTCGCTGACCACCGTTCCCGCCGGCAGGGAGATCCGGTAGAGGCGGTCATTGCCCTCGGGGCCCAGGACCGGCCCGCCCGGACCGGCGAGCTGCAGCTGGCGGGGTGAGCCGCCGAGCGGAATGCGGGCCCGCTCGATCCCGCTGCCCAGGTCCACGAGGGCTACCCCATCGGGCTTGCGCACCGCCACGGCAAGCGTTCCGGTCCGGCTGTCCAGAGCCAGGCCCTCGGGCTACCGGGCAGAGCCACGATGCGCCAGGAGGGAGTCCGGTGACAGGCGGCGAGACGGCCGGCTCGGGCACATCGGTGCGCGCCGTCTCCTTCCCGTCGTCGCCACCACAGGCCGCCATCGCGACCAGCAGGACCAACGCGACGCTCAATCTCGCCAGCCGGCGTTCCGACGACCG
>JBBSIS010000257.1:0-4463 GCA_038231955.1 Acidimicrobiales bacterium | reverse complement strand
CGTGGTGGACAAGCACATGCGAATGACGTCGCAACTGGGAATACGAACGGTGCCATCCGCTATGTCGTTCGACTCTGGGGGCATTCTTCTCGATCAATCAGCATCGGCGCGGGCGGCGTGGCTTTTCGAGCGACTGTCGAGCGATCGACCGCGCCGCGCTCCTGCACATAGAAGTGGCCGACGAGTTGTGAAGGTGAGAGAAGAGCTTGCGAAGTGAAGCGAGACAGGAGGCGTGTCGTCCAGATGGAGAGCGATCGTAATAGCTTGGTGACGGAGATCCTCCAGAAGAGCGCGTCCCGACGCGGTTTTCTGGGTGGGATTGCCAAGGTGGGTGTTGGGCTCCTTGCGCTTGGCGTCCCTGCCATAAGGCTGGCCGGGCCGGCATATGCCGCGGATTGTCCTTCGCCCGTCTTTGGTCCCTGCGACCTTCATCAGAGCACGGCCATCGGTTATGGAGCGCGCTGCGACTGGTCGTGTTCGGGTGACTGCGATTGTGGATATCAAAGGGCGGTGTTGTGGTGGCTACCCGTAATTGGAGGCGGCTGCAACGCACAATGCGATTATGAGCCCTGTTGAGTAAGTACCGCTCGTCATTAGGAGAAAACCATGGATGAATCGCCGAACACCACTCCGCCCACGCAGGGAGAGAATGTCACTGCCCTGACCTCCGCGCCAGACATCTTTGGTAGCGTGCGTGGCAAGCCAGTGCTGGGCACCGCTGGCTACACGAAGCGCTACGTTGGCCGAGTAGTGGTGGAATTGTGGGAGCCGGTCACTGGCGCCCCGCAAGACTCACGCTTTATGGCCCTCACCGCTGACGCGGTCGATGGCAACCACAAGGGTTTGGCGGAGCGTGTCGGTGACGCTCTTACGGCCCAGATCGCGAGCATCCGCTTCTGGAGGTGAGCACCTCCATCCTCGTTGCTTAGCCTGCGCACCACGCTGAGGCGTTCGCAAAATCGTTCGTTTCTGCGACGACGCCCGGAGCGGCTCCGAAGGCGTCTCGAACGCGTTCACAACCCGTGGCCACAATCATCGTCTCAAAGAGCCTCTGACCTACCGGTTCTGATACGGTCGCCCCGGTGGGGGACCTCCTTGGGTACGCCAGGATCTCGACGCTCGACCAGTCCGCCCGGCTCCAGACCGACGCCCTCAAGGCGGCCGGGTGCTACCGGGTCTTCACCGACCGGGCTTCGGGGTCACTCGACGAGCGGGTCGAGCTGGCCAAGCTCTTCGACCAGGTGCGTCCCGGTGACACCGTGGTCGTGTGGCGCCTCGATCGCCTGGGCCGCTCCCTGCGCCACCTGATCGACACCGTGAACGCCCTGTCGGCGCGCAATGTCGGCTTCCGCAGCCTGACCGAGAGCATCGACACGATGACCTCCGGGGGAAAATTGGTGTTCCACATTTTTGGGGCGCTGGCCGAGTTCGAGAGAGAGCTGATCCGTGAGCGCACGAACGCCGGCCTGGTGGCCGCCCGAGCCCGGGGTCGCCATGGCGGCCGCCCCACGGTGATGCCCCCGGACAAAGTGGTCACCGCCCGCCAGATGTACGAGTCCAAGAAGTACACCGTCGAGGCCATCGCCAAGGTCCTGGGCGTGAGCCGGGCTTCGATCTACCGCCACCTCGTCGATGCCCCGTCGGTCGCCGCCGGAGCGGCCCCTTCCGAGGCGACGACGCCGGCGACGCCTCCACCTCGTCCCTCGAAGCCGCGATCCCGTGCGCCTCGCCGCGGCTGAAACGGTCGACCGAGCTGACTACGGCCGGTTCCCCGAGCGCATCGAGCGGGACTGGCTGGGCCGGTGGTGCCACCTGAGCGAGGCCGACGTCGCCTGGCCCGGCGCCGGGCCGGGGACGTGACCCGCCTCGGCTTCGCCGCCCAGCTCGTGACGGTGCGGGCCATCGGGACGTTCCTGGCCGACCCCGCCGCGGTTCCCGACCCCATCGTCGCCTCCGTTGCCCGCCAGCTCGACATCGCCGACCCTGGCCTGCTCGCCGGCTACGCCAAGGCGCCGGTGCGCTGGAAGCACACCGCCGAGATCCGCCGCCGCTACGGCTACCGGGACTTCACCAGCGAACCGGCGCATGTGTCCCTGCTGCGACACCTCTACCGTCAGGCCTGGGCCGACGACCTCGTCCCCACGGCCCTGTTCCGGGTCGCCCATCGTCGGCTGCTCGACGAGCGGGTCATCCTGCCCAGCGAGAACGTGCTCACCCGCACCGTGGCCAGCGTGCGGGAGCGGGCCACCCAGCGCCTCTGGACCCAGCTCGCGAAGGTTGCCTCGCCGGAGCTGGTGCAGCGGTTGGAGGGCCTCCTGGTGGTGCCCGAGGGCAAACGCCGCTCGGAGCTGGACCGGCTGCGACGCCCCCCGTTCAGCCCGACCATCACGGGCTTGGTCCAGGCCCTGGAACGCCTGGGCGAGGTGCGGGCGCTCGGCGTGGAGGCACTGGACCTGTCGGGCCTGCCGCCCCGGCGCGTCGCCGGCCTGGCCCGCTACGCCGAGGACGCCTGGGTCACCCAGCTCGCCGACCTGGCCGCCGGCATCGTCGGAGCCGACCAACAGCGGGTCCGTCCCTCCCGCTGCGTCAACGGAGACCACCGTACCCACTCCCATTCGGGTGCGGCTCCGCAGGAGTGACGCTCGGCGGCCGGTAGCCGACCGCGCCTGAGGGATCCCCTGGACTTAAGATCCACCACTTCGGCTGGGCGGCATGTTCGTATGTCTGTTGGTAGATTGTCAACAGATTGGAGAGGTCACCATGGCCAACCGCCGAGCCCGCCCCGAGCCGTTCATGGTGCGAGGGACGCTGTTCACCCTGCGACGCCGCTGCGGCAAGCCGAGCTGCCACTGTGCGAACGAGTCGGGCCATGAGAGCCCGGCACTGGCCTATCCCGAAGGAGGGCGGACCAAGACGATGACCCTCCCGGCCGCAGACGTAGAGGAGGTGCGCGCCGCCCTCGAGCGCTACAACGCGGCCCGGACCGAGCTGGATGCCGGTGCGGATGCCGGCGTGGCCGTCCTGCGGGACCGTCTGGCCCAGCGCCGCCAGTCCCGATGAGCGCGGCCCGGACCGCTGCGGTCACCTCGCCGAGCGCCGGCGAAGGTGCCACTTCCCCCGACGCCTCGGCGTTCGGCGGGTCCCGGGCGTGCTTTGAGGACGTCGTCGGCTGGCTGGCGGCCACCGAAGCCGGTTCCTTGGCCCACGGCGAGCTGGAGGACGGTCTCGACCGGCGGGGCCGGGAGCTGCTGCGCCGGCTCCTCCAGGACCACCTCGACCTGCGCGCCCAGCGAGAGGAGCGAGTCGAGGTGATCGGCCTCGGCTATGTCGTCCACGGCAGTGTCGAGGCCGGCCACACCCGTCGGCTGACCACCGTGTTCGGCACGGTGAGCGTCGAGCGCCTGGCCTATCGCCATCGGGGGGCGGCCAACCTGCACCCCGCCGACGCCGCGCTGAACCTGCCCGCCGAACGCCACTCCCACGGTCTTTGCCGCCTGGCGGCGATCGAGTCGACCCGAGGCTCCTACGACGCCGCCGCCGAGGCCATCGAACGGGCCACCGGCGTGGGGGTGGCCAAGCGCCAGGTGGAGCAGCTCGCCCAGCGCGCCGCCACCGACGTCGAGGACTTCTACGCCTCCGTCGAGCGGGGACCGGCCACCGACGACGACGTGCTGGTGGTCTCCGTCGACGGCAAGGGCATCGTGATGCGCCCCGACTCGCTGCGCCCGGCCACCGAGAAGGCGGCTGCGGCGGCCACCAACAAGCTCGAGACCCGCCTGTCCAAGGGCGAGAAGCGCAACCGTAAGCGGATGGCCGAGGTGGGCGCCGTCTATGACCTCGCGCCCGTCCCCCGCAGGCCCGCCGACGTGCTGGCCTCCAAGGCCGGCGAGAACCCGCCGCCGGCGCCACGGGCCAAGGCCAAGTGGGTGACGGCCAGTGTGGCCGACGACGCCGCCGAGGTGATCGGCCGGGTGTTCGACGAGGCCGAGCGGCGAGACCCGGAGCACCAGCGCCCATGGGTGGGCCTGGTGGACGGCAATTGCCATCAGATCGAACGCATCGAGGCCCAGGCCGAGCAGCGCAAGGTGAGCATCACCGTCGTGGTCGACCTCATCCACGTGCTGGAGTACCTGTGGGGGGCGGCGTGGTGCTTCTTCGCCGAGGGCGACGCCGCGGCCGAGCGCTGGGTCCGGGACCGGGCCCTGGCTGTGCTGGAGGGGAAGGCCCTCGATGTCGCCGCCGGCATCCGGCGGCGGGCCACGACCGCGGGGATGACCAAGGCGAAGCGCAAGAAGGCCGACGACTGCGCCAAGTACTGATCAACAAGGCCGCCTACCTCGACTACCCGGCGGCCCTGGCCGCTGGCTGGCCCATCGCCACCGGGGTGATCGAAGGCACGTGCCGCTATCTCGTGGCTGATCGCATGGACATAACCGGGGCACGCTGGAGCGTGAAGGGCGCCG
>JBBSIS010000256.1:0-4468 GCA_038231955.1 Acidimicrobiales bacterium | reverse complement strand
TCAGCGGCGCGTGCGAACGCGCGAGAGTCGACGTGATTGCCCAGGATCCGCATCCGGCGTGCCATCGAGTTCGTGGTCGACTCCTCCTTCTGCAACCCCGGCGCCCCAAGCGGACGCTCACGATCAGCTGGACGACTGCGCCCCGCGAAACTCATCGCACAACGACGGTTCGCCGGTAGATCTCATCGGTCCGGGGGGTTCACGTGCCAGGAGCCGGGCGTCGGTTCCCGGGCGGTTCTGTCCGGAGGGCGTGGAGGTGGAGCTCACCGTGCCGCCCCATCTCCGGAAAGCGCGCCGTCCCCCAGCACCACGTTGCGACGCGGGCGCTGTTCAGGCGCCTCAGGCGCCGCAACAGGTCACGATCGACGTCGGAGAACGTCGCGGTGACCTCGGCGGACTGGAAGGCAAGGTCCCATTCGAGGGGTCCGACACAGCAGCTCTCGAAGTCAATCCAGCGAACGCCCTGAGCGGTAAGGACTCGGTTGCCGTCGTGCGGCTCGCCGTGAAGTCGTTGGCGGTCGAGGTCGACTCCGTCGAGGTCAGCCAGGCCGGCATCGTAGACAGCGCGGAGGAAGCTCCGATCGGCCGGCGCGAGCGCGGCCATGAAGGTGTCGTCGTCGAGCGCCGTTCGGGCCCGCATCAGTTCCGCCCGAAACGACGGCAGCTTGGTTCGGATCCTTGCCAGCGCTGCGTGGAGTGCTGCCAGGGAGTGCGACATCGACCGGTCGGCCGCCTGTGCGTCGACGGGTTCGAGCCGCTCCCACAGGGTGACCACGAAGCCGGTCGGCAGATGCTCAACTGGTCAGGAGACACTCCTTGACGTCGACGTCCGGCCCAGGCGCATGGAGCTGTTGACCTTGTCCAGGGGTGAAGCCTCATGATCGTCGTCGTGGACGACATGATCACGATCGGTGACTTCTCCAGTCGCTGTGGACTCTCGCCCAAGGTGCTGCGGACCTACGCAGAGACGGGGGTACTCGTACCGGCGCTCGTCGATCCGACCTCGGGATACCGGTACCACCAGCTGGCCCAGCTCGAGCAGGCCGACACCGTGCGCCTCTTGCGACGAGCCGGCGTCGGGCTGGCCGACATCGGCCAGTTCCTTGTCGAGCCATCAGCCGACGCAGTGGACGGCTGGGAGCGTTCGCTGACTGCGGAGACCTTGAGCCGACATGAGGCGCTGGCGGAGGTCCGCTGCCGTCTTGGCGTTGGTCCGGAGAAGACGAGGGGCGCCACGGCCATCGAAGTGCGCTTCGTGCGCGACCTCGTTGAGCTCAGGGCCGTCTTCGACCTGGCCGGGGCGCAGCTGCCCGAGCCGATCGACAGCGGTGACCACCGCATCGAGGACCTCGTCGAACGCTTCGCTGCCGACCAGCCGCTCATGGTCCTCGCCACCGCCGAGGGCAGTGTGGTCGGCGGCGCGCTCGCCTTCCGTGATGACAACAGGACGGTGACCCTGCGAATCATCGGCATGATCCCGGCGTTCCGCCACCGAGGTATCGGCCGCCGGCTCGTCGAGCGGGTCGAGGCGGAGGCTCGCCGGCTCGGCGCGCTCTCCGTCGCCCTCGGGACCGACGAAGCCGTAGGGTTCTGGTACCACCTCGGCTACACGCCGAACCTGCTGTTCCAGTGGGTCTACGACGCCGATCTCTACGAGACGGAGACCGATGCGATGCTCAACGGGCCCCTCGCTGGCCTGCGTTTCTGGCGCTCCTCGTTCAACGGCATCCCCCAGCTGTTCGTCGAGCTCGACGAGCCTCGCCTCGACCTGCGCCCCAGGTCCGGGAGGCGGTCACCGGGTGCCACGTCGGCTTCATGATGTCCAAGAGGTTCACCGACCGGCGATGACCGGGCCGGCGTTGTGCGGGCACCCGAGCCCATGACCGGCCGAGTTGTTATGGGAAGGGGAGGCGCTGCAGCGACGCCACGCCCATGGAGCCCGGGGGGCGCCGGTCAAGGCTTGGCCCAGGGCGGCGCACCGCCGCGCCGGCAGCACTATGGTGATGAGGTGCGGCGTTATGTCGGGTTCGCTTTCATCGGTGCGATCGCCTTCATCGCCGGGGTCGGCATCGGCTATCCGTCGTTCCACAACGACTCCCGGCGCTCGCCGGTCATGTCATCGACTGAAGACCGATCGGGCGACGATCGAGTCGCGTGCCAGGTTGAAGGGCAGGACCTTGTGTCCGTCCCATATCTGATCGGAAAGCACTTGCTTGACGCCGCCGCAAGAGCAAGAGCCAGCGGCCTACAACTGGTCGGGACCGGCGTGTCGGGCGGCGATCCCGCTGGCGCCTCTGCGACAGTGGTGGCACAAGCGCCGCCGGCAGACATTCGGGTTCCGGCCGGGGCCTGCATCGGCTTTCGAACGCGACCCTGAAAGGCGGGGCTGAAGGGTTGGCGACGCGTCCCAAGGCCGGCGGTCAGGGATGGATCAGTTCGACGTGGCGCCCGGACACGGCCACGAGATGCTCGAAATCGTCACGATCCGACGTAACGATTTCGTCGTCGTCTCTCGACAGGAGCACGACCGCCGCGTCAATGACATCGGCGAGCCCAGACGTACCGAGCAGCTCGCCGGCGGCACGGCCGAGGGCTTCGTCCAGAGGCCGGATGTCGACACCTTGGATGGCTCGTGACAGCCGCGCGTGGCGCGGACCGCCACGCCACACCTGGCCGAGCACACCAGCATGCGTGACGGGTGGCTCGCCAGCGGCGTGAGCCGCCTTGAGCCGTACCCACATCTGCCGTTCGTTCCGGTCGAGCGCGATCAGCGCGCCGCTGTCGAGCACGAGCGTCAAGCGGACTTCGCCTTGGCATCGCGGCCTCGACGGGGGGTGCCCGAGCCGCGACCGCGGACGACGACGGCATCTTCCCGATCAGCGCGACGGCTGGCGGCGAGCTCCTCTGCCGTGATCTCACCGAACGCAGCCTCGTAGTCGGCGATCGCGGCACGCAGATGCTCAAGCTGCCGATCCCGACGAACCTTCTCAGACAGTGCGGCGCTCACCCAGCCGCTCAGGGAATCTGCCTCGCCATCGGCAACCGCACGATTGCCGGCGTCGACAAGTTCCGGGTCGACCGTCACTGTTAGGCGGTGTTTCTTCGCTATCATACCCCGATGCTAACAGCAGTAGTACTCGCTGCCACCTCACGATCACCCTCCCACGAGGGAATGGCCTCACAACGGTGAGCCGACACCGATCGTCATCGGTGGCGGGCGATCAGTTCATTGCCGGGTCTGGGGGGTAGGCGGCGAAGAGGGCGAGGGTGCCCCGCTGGCGGCGCAGGACCGCGGCCCACAGATCCTCGGGCGCTGACGAGAGGGGATCCGAGGCGTCGGCGTCGACCACGAACCAACCACCGCCGGCGATCTCGGACTCGAGCTGGTCGGGGCCCCAGCCGGCGTACCCGGCAAAGACCCGGATGTGCTCGAGGCGGGGGATGGCTTGGTCGGGGTCGGCGTCGAGGTCCATGGTGCCCACCGGACCGAGAAGCCCCTGCCAGCCCTCGGCGCCCCCGGCGACGACCCGGGCCAGGCACACCGCGGCGCTGGGCGCCACCGGCCCGCCGATGAAGACGACCGGCGGGTGGGCGGCGGCTCGCGCCCATTCCGGCAGGGGTTCGGCCACGTCCATCTGGCTGGGCCGGTTGAGGACGATCCCGAGCGCGCCCTCGTCGCCGTGCTCGAGAACCAGGACGACGGTGCGCTCGAAGTTGGGGTCGCCCAGGTTGGGCGTCGCCACCAGCAGTCGCCCCTTGAGCCGGTCGACAATCAACGGGCAGGAACCCCGAGGAGGGCCTGTTGCAGGCTGCGCGCCGCGGTGCGGGCCTGGACCAGTAGCGGCCGCCACTCGTCGGGCGCCTTGGCCTCGACGTCGTCGAGAAGAGGATCGACCCGCTCGTCGACCTCCACCGCCAGCTTGGACAGTTCCCGCCGCAGGATCCGCCCCTGGACCGCCGCCTGCTGGATGCCGAGGACGCCGAAACCCACGGCGGTATAGAGCGACTCGCGCAGGCGGCCGGCCACATCGTCCATGTCACCAGCAAACCACGAACCACCGGCCGTGGCTGCGACCAGGTCCCGGACGACGGTGGCGCCGGGGTGGCCCGGAGCGGTCGCGGTAGCCTTCCGGGCGACACATGGATCCGCAGACCTCTGCACCGCCACTGGTGGCGGTCGTCATGGCCAATGAGCCCGGAGCGTCGTTCGAGGAAGCCCTACAGGCGGTGGGCAGCCAGGACTACCCCACCCAGTCCGTTCTCGTCATCGACGGCAGCGGCGGCGATGGGCGCGCCTCGGAACGGGCCTCGGACCGGGACATCAGCGCCCGGGTCGCCGCCGTCCTGCCCGAGGCCTTCCTCCGCCGCCCGGCCCAGTCCCGACGCGACGCCGGCTTCGCCTCCGCCGCCAACGACGTGCTCGACACCGTCCAGGGCGCGGCCTTCCTGATCTTCTGCCACGACGACG
>JBBSIS010000255.1:0-4477 GCA_038231955.1 Acidimicrobiales bacterium | reverse complement strand
GCCGGCCGCCCGGCGACCCCCGTCCGACCCGGCCCGGGGGCCGGAGGACGGCGAGTGCGACCTGTTCGTCAGCGACCTCCTGGCGGACACTCCAAGCCCCGCAGGGGGTCGGCGCCGCCGAACCGCTCCGGAGACCGATGTCGAAGAGGACGACGCCGCCGGCGAGGACCTCGAGTCGGCCCAGGACGCGGCGGGCCGGTCCCCGGAGGAACAGGCCCGCATCGCCGCCGACCGCGCCCGCCGCCGCCGGTCCCGACGCGGGGGTCGCCGAAGCCGGCCCGGTGGCCCCGGGGACAGCCCGGGCTGACGTCCCGACGGGAGGTTCGCCGTGTTCCGGTGTCTTCGCAGTCGCGGGCGGGAACGTTCCCAGGGACGACAACGTTGAGTACGGTGTTATCAACTTTCCTGTTAGCGAGGTGAGCGAAGATGCCTCTCGATCCCAATCGCTGGACCCAGAAGACCCAGGAGGCGGTGGCCACCGCCATCGACCTGAGCCGCCAGCGCAGCAACGCCGAGGTCACCCCCGAGCACCTGCTGGCTTCCCTCCTGAGCCAGGAGGACGGCGTGGTCCTGCCCGCCCTGGCCAAGGCCGGGGTGGCTGTGCCCGCGCTCCGCAGCCGGAACGACGCGGCCATGGCCAAGTTGGCCCGGGCCTACGGGGGTGGCGAGCCCCGGCTGTCGCGGGAGACCCGCGACGTCATGGACGCCGCCGACCGTGAACGGGCCCAGTTCGGCGACGAGTACCTGTCGACCGAGCACATCCTGCTGGCGCTCGGGGACCAGGCCGGAGCGGCCGGGAGCGGGGTGGATCTGGGTGTCTCCCGGGAGGAGCTGCTGGCCGTGCTGCGCGACGTGCGCGGCAGCCACCGGGTCACCAGTCAGAACCCCGAGGAGACCTACCGGGCCCTCGAGCGCTACGGCCGTGACCTCACCGAGGCGGCGCGCGACGGCAAGCTCGACCCCGTCATCGGGCGCGACGAGGAGATCCGCCGGATCATCCAGGTGCTCTCCCGCCGCACCAAGAACAACCCCGTCCTCATCGGCGAGCCCGGGGTGGGCAAGACCGCCATCGTCGAGGGGCTGGCCCGTCGCGTGGCCGAGGGCGATGTCCCCGAGTCCCTGCGCGACCGCCGCATCGTCGCCCTCGACCTCGCTTCTTTGGTGGCCGGAGCCAAGTACCGCGGCGAGTTCGAGGAGCGCCTGAAGGCCGTCCTCAAGGAGATCGCCGACGCCGCCGGACAGGTGATCACCTTCATCGACGAGCTGCACACCGTGGTGGGCGCCGGCGCAGCCGAGGGGGCCATGGACGCCTCCAACATGCTCAAGCCCATGCTGGCCCGGGGCGAGCTGCGCATGATCGGGGCCACCACCCTCGACGAGTACCGAAAGCACATCGAGAAGGACGCCGCCCTCGAGCGCCGCTTCGCCCCCGTCACGGTCGGTGAGCCCTCGGTGGAGGCCAGCATCGCCATCCTGCGCGGCCTCAAAGAGCGCTACGAGGTCCACCACGGCGTCCGCATTCAGGATGCCGCCCTCGTCGCCGCCGGCGTGCTGTCGGACCGCTACATCACCGGGCGCTTCCTGCCCGACAAGGCCATCGACCTCATCGACGAGGCCGCCAGCCGCCTGCGCATCGAGATCGACTCCATGCCGACGGAGATCGACGTGGTCGAGCGGCGCATGCGCCAGCTGGAGATCGAACACGTCGCCCTCGAAAAGGAGACCGACGGCGCCAGCCGGGAGCGGCTGGCGATCATCGACGCCGAGCTGGCCAACCTGCGCGAGCAGTCCGACGGCATGAAGGCGCATTGGACGTCGGAGCGCGACGCCATCGGCCGCATCCGGCCGCTCAAGGAGGAGCTGGAGTCGGTCCGGGCCCAGGTCGAGCGGGAGGTCGACCTCGAGGCCGCCGCCCGCCTGCGCTACGGCCGCATCCCCGAGCTGGAGCGGGAGCTGGAGGCCGCGTCGGCGGCGCTGGCCGAGCTCCAGGCCGACCGGCGCATGCTCAAGGAGGAGGTCGACGCCGAGGACGTGGCCGAGGTGGTCAGCCGTTGGACGGGCATCCCCGTATCCAGGTTGATGGAGGCCGAGGTGGCCAAGCTCGTGCGCATGGAGGAGGTGCTCCATGAGCGGGTCATCGGCCAGGACGAGGCCGTCTCGGCCGTGGCCAACGCCATCCGTCGCTCCCGCTCCGGCCTGTCCGACCCCCACCGCCCCATCGGCTCGTTCCTGTTCCTCGGCCCCACCGGCGTGGGCAAGACCGAGCTGGCCCGCACCGTGGCCGACTTCCTCTTCGACGACGAGCGGGCCACTGTGCGCATCGACATGAGCGAGTACCAGGAAAAGCACACCGTCTCCCGCCTCATCGGCGCCCCTCCCGGCTACGTCGGCTACGACGAGGGCGGCCAGCTCACCGAAGCCGTTCGCCGCCGGCCCTACGCGGTCGTGCTGCTCGACGAGATCGAGAAGGCCCACCCCGAGGTGTTCAACGTCCTGCTCCAGCTCCTCGATGACGGCCGGCTCACCGACGGCCAGGGCCGCACAGTCGACTTCAGCAACGTCGTGCTCATCATGACGTCGAACCTGCCCGGCGACCCCGCCGCCTTCTTCCGGCCCGAGTTCCTGAACCGGATCGACGAGATCGTGCGGTTCCGCTCCCTCACCGAGGCCGACATCGAGCGCATCGTCGGTATCCAGCTCCGCCACCTGCGCGATCGTCTGACCGCCCGCCGCCTGGGCCTCGACGTGAGCGACGAGGCCGCGGCCTGGCTGGCCCATACCGGCTACGACCCCAGCTACGGCGCCCGGCCTCTGAAGCGGGTCATCCAGCGCAAGATCGCCGACCCCCTGGCCCTGGCCCTGCTCGAAGGCCGCTACACCGAGGGCGACACCGTCGGTGTCGACGTCGCCGGCGACGGGCTGGCGCTCAAATAACGACGTCCGCCTGACCCGGACCGACAGGTGACGGTTCTACACGTCCTGGCACGTCTATCTGTCACCAGTTGGTCTGGGCGCAGCGCGGACCGGCCGAGCGAGCCCTGTCACGCGTGGTGTCCGAACACGAACGGGCGGGCCGGCCGGCGGTATGGGTGCTGGGCGGCCCCATGGAGTTCGCCGAGCGGGCGGTCCGCGATCTCGCTCCGACGGCGTCGCCCTGGGACGAGCTCGTCGGCCCGTTCCTGCGAACCGAGGGGCTGCAGGCCCGCCTCGGGATCACCCGCCAGGCCATTGCCGCCAAGGTGGCCCGGCGGCGCCCGTTGCGCATGATCACTTCAGACGGCCAGCACCTGTATCCCCTGTGGCAGTTCGGCGGCGACCGCCTCATGGACGGGCTCGGAAAGGCCCTCGATCCCGGCCGGTGCTGGTCCGCCCCGGCGGGCCGCGAGGTCGGAGCCGCCAGCTTTGACGCTCGGGTGGAACTCGACGTATTCTCCTCCATCCACCCCGGAGCTGGGACGCCCCGGGGCGGAGCCGAGAACATGACGAACGGTCGGCGAGCTCCCGGAGCTCGGCGACCCAGCCGGGGGGGTTTTCTGTGATGCGGACGCGCAATTGGTCCAACCGGTTGGTGACAGTCGCCGTGGCGACGGGGCTGATAGTCGGCGCCGGCATCACCGTCCTGACGCCCGGGCCGGCCGCCGCTTCTTATCCCGGCGCCAACGGGGTGATCGTCTACGCCTCGTTCGTGAGCTCGGCGCCCGGCAGTCAGATCTTCGCGGTGGACCCCGCCGGAGGCCCGTCACGCGATCTGTCGGGCTCCAATTACGGCGACGACCAGCCTGCGGTCTCCCCTGATGGTCACCGCATCGCGTTCCGCCACGACGGCGCCATCTGGATCATGGACATCGACGGAGGGAACCGCCACCAGGTCGGCGTAGGTTCGGAGGGCAACCCCTCGTGGTCGCCGGACGGCACCTCCCTGGCCTTCGACACCGACAAGCGCCCCGACGGGTTCTCGTACGGAGGCCCGAACATCTGGACCATGAAGGCCAATGGCACCGATCGCGTCCAACTGACCGACGACGCGTCGAGCTTCGACCCCGACTGGGCGCCCGACAACTCCAAGATCGCCTACGTGTCGAGCCGGGAGGGCGGCAACAACCTCGGCGACAAGGATATCTTCTCGGTGAACGTCGGAGGCGGGGGGATCACCAACCTGACCCGTACCCCGAACGTCGGCGAAACCCAGCCGTCGTGGGCGCCGGACGCGTCGCGCATCGCCTACACCAGCACCGACCTGGCCGGGCACGGTCCTGACACGGTCGGGCCCGATCTCTGGACCATGCGCGCCGACGGGTCGGACCAGACTCCGTTGATCCACCACCACTACGCGCCGGACCAGATTTCGGATGGCGCCGACCCGGCCTGGTCGCCCGACGGCAGCCAGATCGCCTTCGCCGCCAACAACGGGACGGGCGGCATCCGCGTGTGGCGCGTGACCGCAGGGGGCGGCAACGACGTCCCCGTCACCGCCGAG
>JBBSIS010000254.1:0-4485 GCA_038231955.1 Acidimicrobiales bacterium | reverse complement strand
GTCCCCCATAGCATCCGTCAGCGTCGTCATCGCCCAGCTCCTTCCACGTTGGCCTGCCCGGTGAGGGCAAAGAACACGTCATCCAGATCGGGCGTGCAGATCGACAACGCTTCGAGCTCGATCGATTCGTCCAAGTCATTCAGCAGCGCCCGCAACGACCGGACACCACCGTCGCTCGGCACCTGCAGCGTCAGCGCCTCGTCGTCCCTTGTCGCCGTCGCCAGCCGGCTCGCCGCCGCGTCGAGCGCGGCCCGGTCGGCGAATTGCAACAGCACATGCCCTCCGGGGATGCGCCGCTTCAGCTCGGCCGGTGTCCCCTCGGCCACGATCCGGCTCTGATCCAACAACGCAATTCGATGGGCCAGCTCGTCGGCCTCTTCGAGGTACTGCGTGGTCAGGAAGACCGTCACCCCGTCGGCCACCAGGCCCCGCACGATGTCCCACATCACATGGCGGCTGCGTGGATCGAGCCCGGTGGTCGGCTCGTCCAGGAAGATGACCCGCGGATCGCCGACCAGCGTCATGGCCAGGTCGAGCCGTCGGCGCATGCCACCCGAATACGTCACCGGTGTCTTTTGCGCCGCGTCGACCAACTCGAACCGCTCCAGCAGCTCGGTCACCCGGCGCTCGCGCTCAGTGCGACTCAAATGGCGCAGCTTGGCCATCAACATCAGGTTCTCCTCGCCGGTCAGCAGGTTGTCGACGGCCGAGAACTGGCCGGTCACCCCTATCACCGAGCGCACCCCGTCGGGGTCGCTGGCCAGGTCGTGACCACCGATTAGCGCTTCTCCTCCATCGGCGGGCATCAGCGTCGACAGGATCCGCACCATCGTGGTCTTGCCGGCGCCGTTCGGGCCCAACAGCGCAAACACCGTCCCCTTGGGAACGCTGAGGTCGACGCCATCGAGCACGACCTCGTTGCCATAGGACTTGCGGATGCCGACTGCTGTGATCGCCGGCGCGTTGCTCTTTTCACTGATCGAGAGAGTCCTCATCGTCGCCCCCTCACCACGCCCGCGTCGATGCGCCGGCCGACGCGCGATGGATGACGATGTCGCCGAAGGACGATCGGGCCCGCACCTCGACGGTGCCCTCGGACTGATCCGGGCCGTCGGCACTGTCCATGCTGTTGCGCACGGAGCCGAACCGAGTGCTCACGTCTAACCACGCCGCCACCCCCGGGACGATGCCCACCTCGAGGTCGCCGGCCGCCGTCTCCATGACCACCTCGCCCCGCCCGACCTCGGCCACCCGCACATCGCCGTTGGCGGTGCGAGCGGTGACCCCGGCGCCGGCGTGGCCGATCAGCACCTTGCCATTGGACGACTTGACCCGCACATCGCCGGCCACCCAGTCCAGCTGGGTGCTGCCGTTCGAGTTCTTCACCACCGCGGTGCCCTCGATCGTGCCGAGGCGGATGTCGCCCGATGACGTGGAGACATCGGCGTCGCCCCCGACCCGGTCCACCGTCACGTTGCCGAACGACGTCCTGGCCTGCAGCCCGGCAGTGAGGTCGAGCCGGACGTTGCCCATCGACGTCTTCACCGCAGTGGACCCCAGCTCACCCTCGGCGTGGAAGTCGCCCATCGCCGACGTGCCGTCGAGCGCCGAGCCGGTCGGGACCTCGAGGGTGACGACCACCGTCTGGCTCTTGCTGAAGCGGGCCCAATTGCGCGGCGATTTCACGGACAACCGGCCGCCGGAATAGTTGACCACCGTCTGCTCGGCGGCCTTTACGTCGGACGACTTGGTCGGATCCATCGGTCCCACCGTGACGACGGTGTCGGTGCGGTCGCTCGCCGTGACGTGGGTGTTGCCGAGGATGTCGATGGAGATCGAGATCGGGTCGGGTGATTCGAATGTGGGCATGGAGGTCTCCTCGAAGGTGAACGATGCGGAAGGCGGGGCGCCGCTAACGGGCCCAGCCGGTGAAGCTCTGGCCGCCGAGCGGACTCGGCCTCACGCTGCGCTGTTGCGGGCCGATGGTCCCGACTGCGGCGGAGACGGTGCGCACCAACCACGAGTTGACCGACAGGCCGTCGCGCCCGGCGGCTTCCTCGATCCGACCCTTGAGCTGCTCGGGCAGGCGCAGTGTGATGCGCGACGGGCCAGTGTCGTCGCCCTCTGGGACGGCGGCTCCAACGCTGGTGAGCGGCGGAGTAGCGGCGTCGGTCGGGCCGCTCTCTGCCGTATGGTCGACCGGCGGGGGCGTCACGACGAACTCGGGGTCGCGGCCCCGGAGGCGCACATCGACCGAGCCGGGCGCCAGATCGAGCGTGATCTCGGCCGCCGCCGCCGAGATCGCATCCAGCAGGACCAGCCGGGTTGCCGATTCGAGCGCGGCGGTGAGCCGGCCGGCGACGACCCGGGCGTCATCGCCGCCGGCGTGGCCGGCCAGCTCGAGTTGGTGCCGCAACTCATCGACGTGCCGCGTCAGGTCCATGACCTCATCATGACGTCACAACGACATCGTGTCAAGGGATAAACGACGTCCCTGTGACGTCGCTAGTACGCGGGCACCGTGGGCTCCTCGACGACCGCCGGCGGCGGATCGGTGGGGCGGGTGAGGTCCACGATGACCCGGCCTTTGTCGTTGACCCCGGCCGGGAAGGTGATCAGGCCGGTCCCATCGGACGGGTAGATCCGACCGTCGCACGGGTCGGTGAAGTGCTTGGGGCCCTGACTCCAGCGCAGCACGCACTGCCGGGGTGACCCGGTCGCCCGCGCCGCGAAGGCCAACCAATCGGCCCCGCCCAGGTGCTGGACGTAGATGTCGAGGGTGCCGCCCCGGGGGTCGGGGAACAACAGGGGGCCGGAGCGGGCGATGGATGCCGCTCGCTGGCTGGCCGACCCGACGTCGAAGGTCGGCGACTCGGCCCTGCCCGGCCTGCGGGCGCCCGACGTCGAACCCGTCCCGACCCGTCCGACGATGGCGATGAGCAGGGCGGCGGTCAGGACGGCGCCGAGGACTGTGAACACCAGCACCCTGGTACGGGCACGCGGCAACTCCGGGTTCGCTGGATCGGACGGGGAGTCGCTGGCGGCCACACCTCTAGTATGCGGGGCGGTGGATCTCCTGGAGCACGCGGGCAAGCGGGTCCTCGCCGGCCATGGCGTCCCGGTGCCGATCGGGCACCTCGCCCTCGACGTGGAGCAGGCGGTGGCGGCGGGCGAGGCCATCGGCTACCCGGTCGTCGTCAAGGCCCAGGTGCCGGTGGGTGGGAGGGGGAAGGCAGGTGGGATCAAGCTCGCCGTCGACGCCGACGAGATCACCGCGGCCGCCTCGGCGATCCTCGGGATGTCGATCAAGGGCCATGTCGTCCACCGGGTGTGGGTCGAGGAAGCGCTGACCTCGGCGCGCGAGTGCTACGCGTCGTTCACGTTCGACCGGGCCGCCAAGCTGCACCTGGGGATGCTGTCGGCGCGGGGCGGTATGGACATCGAGGCGGTGGCCGAGGAGTTCCCCGAGGCCATTCACCGCTTCCACGTCAACCCCCTGGCGACCTTTTCGGAGGTCGGCGCAGCGGCGGCCGTCGAGCAGGCGGGAATGGGCGGGAGCGCGGCGGCCGAGATGGCGGCGGTGGTGGTGAAGCTGTACCAGGCCTACGTCGCCGAGGACGCCGAGCTGGTGGAGGTCAACCCGCTGTCGGTGGTGGCCGACGGGCGGGTGCTGGCCCTCGACGCCAAAGTGGTCCTCGACGACAACGCCGCGTGGCGCCACCCCGACTGGGAGGAGTGGCGCAACCTGGACCATCTCGACCCCCGGGAGCGGGCGGCCCGCCAGAAGGGCCTCACCTACGTCGGCCTCGACGGCAGTGTGGGGATCATCGGCAACGGGGCCGGTCTGGTGATGAGCACGCTCGACGTGGTGGCCCAGGTCGGGGGGACGGCGGCCAACTTCCTCGACGTCGGCGGCGGGGCGGGCGCCGACGTGATCACCGCCGCCCTCGAGGTCATCAACGACGACGGCGCCGTCCGGGCCATCTTCGTCAACATCTTCGGCGGCATCACCCGGGGCGACGAGGTGGCCAAGGGGATCGTCGAGGCCCTGGGTCGCGTCGAGCTGCGCAGCCCGATCGTCATCCGCCTCGACGGGACCAACGCCGAGGAGGGCCGGGCCATCCTCCTGGCTCATGAGTCCGACCGGCTGGTGTCGCGTCCGACTATGCTCGACGCCGCCCGCACCGCGGTCGACCTGGCGCGGTAGAGAGCGTGAGCATTTTCGTGGACGGTCGGACGCGGGTGGTGGTGCAAGGGCTCACCGGCAGCCAGGGCCGGTTCCACGCCCTGCGGAACCGGGCCTACGGCACGTCGGTGGTGGCCGGCGTCACTCCGGGCAAGGGCGGCACCGACGTCGAGGGCATACCGGTGTTCGACACCGTCGCCGAGGCGGTGGCGGCCACCGGCGCCGATGCCAGCCTGGTCTTCGTGCCCGCTCGGTTCGCAGCGGCGGCGATCACCGAGGCCGGCGACGCCGGCGTCGCC
>JBBSIS010000253.1:0-4506 GCA_038231955.1 Acidimicrobiales bacterium | reverse complement strand
TGACCGACGCAGCTTGCGGTGGTTTGAGTTCTCCGCCTACTCGGCGAACCCGGAGGGCCAAACCTCCATCACTGGCACAGCACGTCTTGGTCTGGCGATCTTCTACATCGTCATCCCTCCACTTTCAGGACACACTCAGGTCGAAGTAGTTAGTGAATTCAAACACGGTTGATGATAGTTTCCGGTTTGCCGGTCAGATCGGCTGGCGGGAAGGGGAGCAAGGGATGACAACCACGAGAGCGCCAGCGAAGATGCTGGTCTGGCTCACGGCAGTCGCCTCCATGGTGATGGGCTCAGCGCTCACCGCACCATCGGCGTCTGCTCACCCCAGTTACACCGCCCACGAAGCATCGGTGACATGTCTGCCAGGGCAGACGACGATCGGCTACTCCGGGCTTGACCACTCCTACGAGCGGATGAGCGTGTACGCCGGTGATCCCGCCACGGGAACCTGCGACTTCGCCCGGCAATACAACGCTCCTCCGGGCTGGCTCGCCGTGGATGGGCAATTCTACCACGACGGCGTAGGGCCTTGCACCGGTACTGGGCTGATCCAGAACTCGGGCTGGGCCACCCAGCTGACATGGGACAGCAACGTCGATGTGTTCTGGTCGGGCTGCAACCGCGGTGTCGGGGTCAACACCTACATCACGATGGACTCGACGTGGTACTCCTACGACACCTGGGGCGGCCGAGCCCAGTGGGACAGCGGCTCCCGCAGACCGGCCGAAGGTCACTGCCACTGCCCGTGATCTGACCCACGAACGAGGAGCAGAACATGCCGAACTCGAACATCAACGAAGGGAGCACGACATGAAGAAGCGATTCACTCTCATCGCCTTGGGCGGCATGGCGGCGGCCGTAGCCGTTCTGGTCGCCACAGGTAGCTCTGGGGGGGCCAACGTCCCCAAGCGACCGCCCGTCCCCACGAACGTGGGGCCGGAGATCCCCTTGGCGATCAGGGCAAACGACACCACCATTCTCACGGTGTGGCGCAACGGGGAGTACCACGAGGTCACAATCCACCTGAAGCGGAAGGTGCAGAACACCTCCGACGGTGGAAGGACCGAGATTGTGTCCCCGGCCGACGACACCGCCGCCATCGAGGCCCAGTTGCCGCCTGTGGATCACCGCCTCGACGGGGTGACGCCCACCGCTGCCCAGGCAACCCAGGCCCAGGCGAACCTGGCACTACCACCACCGCCGGGTGCGGGCACGCAACACATGCTTCCCGTGGGCTCTCCGGAGTCCAACGCAGCGCTCAGTACCCCACCGGGCTAGCAACCCTGTCGTCAGTAGATCAGCGGCCCCGCCCAACGTTGTCTCAGAGCTTGTTGAAGTGAAGGTGGCCGGCCCCCGCCCCACAACAAACACCAGGTAGGTGTGGGGCGGTGCATCCGGAACACCAACAAGGAAGGGGAATCACGACCGATGAACAAGACCGTACCGACCCTGCGCCCCGTCAACGACGATGAGGTCCGGCATTGTCGGCCGAGTTCTAGCTGGCCTGTCCGACGTAGCCGCCCTGGGCCGAGAAGGCCTGTTGGCCATGAGCGTGGGCGTCGCCTGCGAGTCATGGTCGAGATGATGGAGGCCGAGTTGACCGACAGGGTCGGTGCCAAGCACGCCAAGATCCCCGACCGCACCGCCAGCCGCCACGCCTCGGCGCCCGGCTCGGTAGTGTTGGGCGGTCGGCGGGCACCGGTGTCACGACCTCGGGCTGCACCGTCGAGGGGCACCGAGGTGGCGCTGGAACACCTACGCCACGTTCGCCTCCGACGACTTTTTGCGTGACGTCGTGGTGGAGCGGATGCTGGCCGGGGTAGCCACCCGTCGTCACTGGGCCGTGACCGAGCCGGTGAGCGCAGCGGCCGAGGGCCGCCGACGTCGCGCTCGTCGGGTCAGTCGCCAGTTCAAGGCCAGCCACGGCCCACCGCGCTGGAGGAGCTGATGGTCCGGAACCCTGGGCGAGTTAGCGGTAGCGGCCATGATGATCGACGACCTGATGTTCGCCGGGCAGTGCTGCGTGGTGGCCCTGGCCATCTGCACCGACGGGACCAAGTTCCGGTCGCCTGTGGCTGGGCGACACCGAAACAAGACCGTCGTCACCAATCTGCTCGCCGACCTGGTGTCAAGGAACCTTGACGCCTCCGACGGCCTGGGCAGGAGCGTTCCATACCAGCACCGACCCGAGCAGTCCACCCGCCACTGCGATGGTTTGGATGGTACGGAGCCGACGACGGCTGCGCTCATGCAACATTGAGGTCTCCTCGTGCGACGACCGGTGAGCGCCGGGGCGGCGCCGCCTGGGAGGGAGTACCCCAGCCGACCGCGCGCCGCTCAATAGGTGCGATCCGCTAATAGCGGGAAGCCGGGTTCCTCAGGCCCCGGCGGCGCCCACGACCCGTTCGAAGATCCGCTCGTAGCCCGACACCATCGTCGCCGCGCTGAAGTTGTCGGCCACCCGGGCTCGGCACGCCTCGGGCGAGATCTCTCCGAGGCGACCGACGGCGGCGACCATGTCGTCGATGTCGGTGCGGATGAACCCGGTGACACCGTCGACGACCAGCTCGGGCGCCGCCCCCATGGGCGGGACGATCACCGGCGTCCCGCATGCCATCGACTCGATCATGACCAGGCCGAACGGCTCGGGCCACTGAATGGTGCAGAGGGTGCCCCGGGCCCGGCACAGCAGGTCGACCTTCTCGGCGTGGCTCACGTCGAAGACGATGTCCTCGTCGCCGGTGAGACGGGGCTCGACCATCCGCTCCCAGTACTGGATCTCCGCCGGCTCGGCCCGCTTGACCACCATCTTCAGGTGCCTGCCGGCCCGCTTGGCCACCTCGACGGCCACCTCCGGTCCCTTTTCCGGGTTGCAGCGGCCCAGGAACAGGAGGAAGTCCTCCTTGTCCTGCGCGCACGGGTAGGCGGCGAGGTCGATGCCGTTGTACACGACGCCGGCATAGGAGAGGTCGGCGTTCAGGCTCTTCTGCGACTCGCTGATGGCCACCAGGTGGACCCGGCCATCGAGGGCGGCGTGGAAGCGCCGGGCCGGGTCACTCCACGGCCCGTGCAGGGTACGCACGACGGGCGGCGTGCCGTTCAGCATGGCGGCGAAGGCGGGCCCGAAGCCGGAATGGTCGTGGATGACGTCGAACTCGTCGGCGTGCAGGTACGCGGTCAGGGTATGGATCACGTCGTCGGTGACGCTGATGCCCATGTCGGCCAACGCCGGTGTCTCCTTGATCGGTGTCACCAGCGTGCCCGTCGTTCGGGAACCGCCGGCGGCGAAGAGGGTGACGTCGTGGCCACGGTCGACCAGGCCATCGGCGACCAGGCTCACCACCAACTCGATCCCCCCATAGCTCGGGGGCGGGACACTCACCCAGACCGGTGCGATCTCCGCGATCCGCAAGGCTCGGAACCTCCTGTCGACGGGCAAAGAAGAGTCCTACCCCTCTGGGTCACTCGCCCATCCGCAGCTGCCAGAACACGAACGACCACACGTCGGCGGCCTCGTCGGCCTGCTTCCATGCCGGCTTGCCCCCGCCGTGGCCGGCACGCGACTCGATTCGGACCAGGACCGGCCGTTCGTCGGCCGGCGCGGCGGTGGCGGCCTGGAGCCGGGCCGCGAACTTGCGGGCGTGCAGCGGGTCGACGCGGGAGTCCGATTCGGCCGTGGTCACCAGCGTCGCCGGGTAGACCGTCCCGTCCACGACGTGCTGGTAGGGCGAGTAGGCCGCGAGCACCTCGAATTGCTCGGGATCGTCGGGGTCGCCGTACTCGGGCACCCACAGGGCGCCGATGAGGAACCGGTGGTAGCGCAGCATGTCGAGGAGGGGGACCGAGCAGATGGCGGCCCGGCACAGATCGGGCCGCTGGGTGATCGCCGCACCCACGAGGAGGCCGCCGTTCGACCCGCCCCGGATGGCCAGGCGGTCGTGACGGGTGCGACCCTGGCTCACCAGCCAGTCGGCCGCCGCGTAGAAGTCGTCGAAGCACTGCTGCTTGTTGGCCAGCATGCCGGCCCGATGCCAGTCCTCGCCGTACTCCCCGCCCCCGCGGATGCCCGCCAGGGCCCACACGCCGCCGGCCTCGCAGAAGGCCACGATCGCCGCCGAGTACCCCGGGCTGTTGCTGATGGCGAAGCCGCCGTAGGCGGTGAGCAGGGTGGGCGTGTCGCCCGCGACCCGGGTGCCCGCCGAGCGCACGAGGAACATCGGGATCCCGGTCCCGTCCGTCGACGGGTAGAAGACCTGCTCGACGGCGAAGGCGGCGGCCTCCACCGGCGAAGGCGACCGGGACCATGGCTCGACGCCGCCATCGGGTGTCCACCGCCAGAGCCCGGGCGGGCGGGTGAACGAGGAGAAGGTGAAGAAGCAGCGAGTGTGCAGCGGGATCGGCATCGAGACCGCCGACCGATCCGAGATCCGGCAACGGGATCTCCTCGCCACCGGCCCCGTCGAGGTCGTAGCGGTGCAGGCGGCTGACCGCGTGGGCGGTCGA
>JBBSIS010000252.1:0-4584 GCA_038231955.1 Acidimicrobiales bacterium | reverse complement strand
CTGATCTGATCATACCCCTCGCCTATTACTGCCTCGGCGTTGAAGAGCAGGTCGTCGTCGATATCCGCCATCTGGCGCGCGAGGAGTTGGTGGCCGACGCTCTCCGCCGGCTGAGCCAGGGAGTCGTCCCCGACCTGGTCCGTAGCCCGGGCCCAGCCTTGCGGTGGATGGCCTCGACCGGCGGCTGGCCGCTTTGGGCATCACCTATCAGGCACCCCGAGATGCCCGGGACACGGGATTTCAGGATGGCGCGTTCGACTACATCACCTCGACCAGCACCTTGGAGCACATCGCCGAGGCCGACATCCGACTGATCCTCCGGGAAAGCCGAAGGATTCTCCGCCCTGATGGCCGTGTCAGCATGTTCGTCGACTATCAGGACCACTACAGCTACGCCGACAGCTCCATCTCGGTCTACAATTTCCTCCAGTACGAGGACCGGGAATGGGTCCGCTGGAGCCCTTCCTTGCAGTTCCAGAATCGGCTGCGGCATGCGGACTATCTGGCGATGTATCAGGACGCGGGCTTCGACATCATCGAAGACGAACCCACCGCCGGTTCAGCGGAGGATGTCCGGCTCGTCGGCCGGCTGCCGTTGGCCAGCCGCTTCCAAAGCTGCGATGAGCACGACCTCGCTACCCGGAACGCCTTGGTCACGCTTAAAATGTTGGCGAACTGACGGAGGGACCATTTCCGCCGAAGATCATTATTCTGCAGCGACAGGGCCGAAACGAGGCCGAAGCGCCGAAAGGGGAATTCGCTCGACTCCGCCGCAGATGGCTGCAACAGTCACCGCGTACAGGCTGGCGGCGACGGCCAACCCGGGCCAGCTCGAAGGGGCGTCGACTCCAGATCCGACCGCCAACGCGGCACAGCACGCACCGCCAGCGAGCGCGCGCCACGGAGGCATCCGGAACTGCGGGCCGAGGCGTCGCCGAAGCAGGAACATGAGGGTGAACAGCCCGGCAAAGCTGCCAACGATCGATCCGTAGAGCGGGCCGTTGAACCCGATAGAGACCGTTAGGAAGGCGCTGAGCGCCCCGTTCACGACGACGTTGGTCACGGCGCTCTTCGCCGCCAACGCGTGCCAGCCTTCGGCCAGAGCGCGAAACGCTTGCGGAGCCCCGATGATGGTTATCGCCACCGCCACGGCCAGAAGACGAGCCGCCTGCCCCGCCGCCTGCATGTCCGGGCCGAGCCAAAGGCCGATGAACGCCGGAGCGAACACGAAGACTCCACCGACGACCACCGCGGTCACCAACATGCCGACCTTCGTCAGCAGATCGAACAGTGCATCCATCCGCTGCGGGTCGCGCCGGCGCAGTTCTGACGCTGCGGTCAGGAGGGGGGTGAGTGGAAGCTGCGCCAGCACTCGAGCGCCCATGACGAGGCTCCCACCGATCTGGAAGCTCGAGACGGCGCCCGCTCCGACGAAGCGGGCGAGCATGAACTTGTCCCACTGGAAGTCGAAGACATCCCCGAGCTGGAAGACGAAGATGAGTGACGAGAGTGCCAAATAGGAGCGAGCCCGAGCCGGAGACATCCTGACGAGCCGCGGTCGCAGACGGGGCAGCAGCCGGCCCAACGCGATCCACTGCCACACAAGCAACACCGCCAGTTCGACGGCGCTGGCGATGAGCAGAGACCAGATGCCCCAGCCCAAGACGAGACCCGCCACGGTTACGGCGGCACCCACCGTTACCGCCACTGCGCCGGAGACCGTCACCACATCACCGCGCTGTACGCCGGGCAACACAGCGAAGTACCCGTTGCCGACTAGGGACACTGCGAGTAGCCCGAACACCGCCCGGACCAAGGGGTCGATCGTGGCACCGCCGTCCCCGGACACGCCATGGGGGAACGCGAAGGTGCGGATCGCAGGGGCGGCGACCATGCCGACCAGGAGCAGTACCGAGGCAAGGGCGACAAGGAGGGTGAGGCCCTCGTGCACCGCCTGCGCCAACGCCGCCTCATTGTCGTCGCCGTTGGCCGCCGCCACGCGCCGGACGATCTCGGTCCGGATGCCAATGTCGGCGAGGCCGCCGATCGCCAGAATGGTGGCGATCGTCGCCCATGCCCCGTACAGGTCGCGGCCGAGACGGCCGAGGATGAATGGTAGGAGAAGGAGGTTGATCGCGTAGGTCCCGACAGTGCCTGCTGCCGTCCCGCGAAGCACCTTCACAAGGGTGTGGCGTGAGGTGCCGGTGGCTCGCGCGGCTGGTCGGATGGCCACAGGTGCGTCGATCACCATCCAGGTATCGACGTATCGACGCGGCGAGTTGAGCGCCATGCGTACCCACCTCGGCCCTCGTCCCACCGCCCGTCCTTCCCGCATGTGGCAGTCGGGCGTTGAACGTCGCGCAGACTGAACAGGCGCGGACGCCGTTGGCGGCCGCACAGGAGCCTCAGGCTTCCACACTGCCGAGAATCGCCTCGATCTCAGGCAGGAGGGCGGTTGCGGAATAGAGGTCGGCCGCCGCGTGCCATGCCTTTCCGGAAGCGCCGGCCAGCGCCTCCGGATCGCGGACGACCGCACGCAGGGACGCTGCGATGGTCTCCGGGCGGCGGTCGGTGAGCACCCAGCCGCACCCAGACCCCTCGACCACCGCTTTCATATTGCCGGCGTCGGTGACCAGCACCGCACGTCCCTCGGCCATGGCTTCGAGCATGGAGATCGGCGTCCCCTCGGCCTCCGACGGCAGTACGAACAGGTGGCCGGCCCGCAGTTCGGCCCGGACGCCCTCAGGATCCCGTTGACCGGCGAAGCTCACCCGGCCGGCGCGGACGAGGTCCTCCGAGTCGGCACGCAGCTTGTCCTGGGCGGCGGCGCCGGCCTCGCCGGCGCCGCCGACCAGCCGGAGCTCGACGGCCACATCGTCGAGAAGTCGCATAGCGTCGACCAGTTGCGGCACGCCCTTGCGGCGGACCAGGCCCCCCACGAAGACCACCCGCAGAGGCGGTTGGGCCGGCAGGGCCGCGGGCTCGTCCGGCACGTCGACCCAGTTGGGGAGGACGTGGACCGAGCCGCCGTCGGCGACGCCGCGGAGGGCGGCCGCCGCCCCGTCGTAGAGCACGACGGTGGCGCCAGCGACCGCCACCAGGACCCGGACCGCCACTCGCAGCGGCCGCCCGGCCTTGGCGAGCGTCGCCTCCAGCCCGTAGGCGTGGATGTGCAGCACCGCGGGGCGACCCGCCATGCGGGCGGCGCCCACCATGGCCAGCGCACGCAAGGCGGGAAGGGTGGGCACGCCGAAGGTGTGGATCCACACCACGTCGGCCCGCCACCGGCGGACCCGGCGGAACACGGCGGCGGCGTCGGTGGCCACAGCGCGTACGTTCTGCAGGTTCAGGGCGTTCGACCGGCGTCGCATCTGCTCGCCAGCGTTCAGCCGCTCGACGTCGTGCCCGAAGTCGGCCAGCGTCCTAGTCATCTGGTCGGCCGCGGTGGAGATCCCGCTAACGATCGATCCCCCAGTGCCGACGACGAGTATCTTCACGGGAGCCGCGAACCGGCGACCCCGTGCCCATGCCGCCCGAACCTCATGCTGTCGATGCTGTCATCGTCACATGGAACTCAGCTCCCGACCTCCCGGCATGCCTCGCCGCCCTGCCAGCGATAGTGCGGCCCATAGTGGTCGATAACGGGTCGGAGGACCGCAGCGTCGCCGTCGCCGAGGATCTCGGGGTCGAGGTCGTCGCCCTAGGGGAGAACCGGGGCTTTCCCGCCGCGGTCAACGTCGGCCTGGGCCGGGTCACGAGCGACGTCACCCTGCTCCTCAACCCCGACCTCGTCGTGGGGGAAGGCGCTGTCGAGCGCTGCCTCGACGTCCTGCTCGGGGACGAGTCGATCGGCCTGGTCGGCCCCAACACGGTCGACGCCCGGGGCCGCCCGGAGCCTCCGGCGGCCAGGCGGGACAGGCGGGCGGTGCACATCCTGTCCGAGTCGCTCGGCCTGACCCGGCTGCACCCGTGGTTCGAGCGCCAGACGGTACGCGACCGGTCGGTGGACCAAGACGTCGAAGCTGTCAACGGGGCCTTCATGCTGGTCCGCACCGACGTTTTGCGCTCCCTCGGCGGATTGGACGAGACGGTCTTCATGTATCTCGAGGACGGCGACCTGTGCCGGCGGGTGCGCGACGCCGGCCTCCGCGTCGGGTTCGTGGCCGGGGCTGCGGCCACCCATGCAGGCGGGATGAGCACGTCGCGGGGCCGGCCCGAGGCCCAGGCCAGGGCGTACCTCCACCGGCTCGACGCCGACATCGAGTTCCTCCGCCGGTACGGGCGCCCGGGCGAGGCCGGTCTGGCCGTCGCCGCCTTCCTGCTCCGTGCGGTGATCGGACTGATCGTTTCGACGCGCCGCAAGGACCGCCGTCTGCGCTACGCTACCGCCCTGCGCTGGATGTGGGCCCAGCGCCACGGTCGCCGGCCGCCTCCGGCCGTCTAGCTAGTGCGGCGAACCGCTGAACACACGCGTGTAGTTTCACTCCTGTCATTCACAGGAGGGAGCCGAGTATGCCCTATGTCGCTGCGCCGATCGTGTTGGACGAGACCACCCGGGTCGAACTGGAGCGCCGGGTGCGGGCG
>JBBSIS010000251.1:0-4597 GCA_038231955.1 Acidimicrobiales bacterium | reverse complement strand
TCGACGGGCGTAGGTTCCTCTCGAAGCCTGCAAGCAGAGAAAGGAACCCACACCCGTGTCCACACGAGTATCCCCCCTGGAGCGTGTCCGCGCCGACATCGACGACCTGTTCGCCTCCGAGCGTGAGCTCGGCGAGGTCCTTGAGGAGGTCGCCCGCCTCGGCGTGCGCCTGCTCATGCAGACCGCCATCGAAGCCGAGGTCACCGAGTTTCTGGGCCGGAAGCGCTACGCCCACGGCGAGCGTGCCCGTGCTGGCAGCCGCAACGGCCACTGCCCGACCACGGTCAAGACCACCACCGGCCCCGTCACCATCGATCGTCCCAAGCTGCGGGGAACCGACGAGGTCTTTGCCTCCCGGCTCCTCGGCGTCGGCGTGTGTCGCACCAACGCGTTGGAGTCCCTCGTCATCGCCGGCTTCGTCCGTGGCCTGTCGGTGCGCGACGTGGAGGCCACCCTGGCCGACGCGCTGGGCCCGGAGGCGTCGCTGTCCAAGTCGACGGTGAGCCGGGTGTGTGAGGCCATCAAAGACGAGTTCGACGCCTGGAAGCGCCGGAGCCTGACCGACGTCGCTCTCGAGTACCTGTACCTGGACGGCAGCCACTTCCGCTACCACGACGGTGCTCGCGCCGAGCCGGTGCTGGCGGCGTGGGGGATGACGACCGAGGGTCGCCCCGTGCTGGTGGGTCTGGAGCCGGGGGCGTCGGAGTCCACCGACGCCTGGCAGGGCTTCTTGGACAACTTGGTCGGCCGAGGCCTGCGGGCACCGCTTCTGGTCATTTCCGACGGCGCCCCAGGCCTCATCGCCGGCGTCGAGCTGGTCTTTCCCCACAGCCTGCGCCAACGCTGTGTCATCCATCGGGCGCGAAACGTCCTGGCCAAGGTGCCTGTCGAGCACCAGGCCGAGGTGAAGAAGGCGTACTGGGCGCTGTTCGACGACACCGGAGAGGCGCCGGGCGAGGCCTCCATCGCTGTGGTCCGGGCTCGGGCGCAACGCTTCGACGCCACCTACCGCAAGGCCTTCCCGGCCGCCGTCGATTGCCTCATGGCCGACTTCGCCAGCCTCACCACCTACCTCCGCTTCCCCGCCGGCCACCACAAGCGCATCCGACACTCCAATTTCATCGAGCGCACCTTCGGCGAGACACGGCGGCGGGTCAAGGTCATCGGTCGCCTCCCCGGGGAGCGGACCTGCCTCGGCCTCGTGTGGGCGGTGCTCGACCGGGCCAGTCGTGGATGGCGGGGTGTCGTGATGACACCGGCCGCCGTTCGCCAGCTCCAGGAGCTTCGGGCCCAGCTGTTCGATCCGCCGACCACCGAGGAGGTGATCACCACCGTCGACGAAGCCGTCATACCCGCCGCGTAGAATGATCAACGGAACCTGCGTTCGTCCCTATTTACACCGCACCTGGGACGCCACCGATCCGACCGCGGGGCTCGTCCGAGGCCGCATCCGACATGGTCAGCACGCCCCCGAACGGTAGCCACTCGGTGCCATCGCCGCAGGGACGTGGCCCAACTCCTTCGAAGCCCGATCAGGTTCCCGACGCGTTCAGGATCCTGCACCATTCCTCGTCACGGGCCCTCAAAGGGTCGCGGGCGTCAGACCGGTCCTCGCACTGACCGACAAGGCTCTGACGGCCGTGCGCGAGCGGCGGATGCTGCTCGCGCACACCTTCAGGCCATCACGCCGTCGGAGATGGTCCCGTTCAGCACCGTGGTGCGAGACGCTCTACATCCCCGCCGGGAAGACGTCGCAGGCGACGAAGGTGGTGGTACCCGGAACGGTGCCCCGGTAGCAGTAGTCGAGGCCGACCCCACCATTGAGGGTGTCAGTGCCGGTGCCGGCGAAGAGCCGGTCGCTACCGTCGCCACCCAGGACGGTGTCGTGGCCGGCGTCGCCGCTGAGGGTGTCGTTGCCCGCGCCTCCGTCGATGTAGTCGTTGCCGTCGCCGCCGTAGACGACGTCGTTGCCGTCGCCGGCGCAGATGGTGTCGTTGCCGCCATAGCCGTAGATGCTGTCGTTGCCGCCATAGCCGTAGATGCTGTCGTCGCCGCTCGTGCCGACGATCGTTGCCTCCTTGCCGTTGCAGATGGGTGCGATCGCGATGGTGACGACGACCCCCACCGTACCGTCGGGGCTGGTGCCCACGACGATGCAGTTGGTAGCGGTGGTGGCGTGGTGGTGCTCTTCGACGCTCGTCAACGGCGACCTGGAGTCCGTAGAGAAGCTCGAGGCGCACTGTTCCAGCCGCGTACGGCCTCGTCCGGGTCGGTTCGTGACCAGCGTGTGACCACGGAGGGGCACCAATGACCGAGGGTTGGCCCCGGCGGGGAGCGGCTACCTCGCCCGAGCAGCGGGGGGGCGTGTGGGCTCCCGCCCAGCTCGGGCATGGTTCCGGCGGCAGACTGGAGAGATGAACGGTCGCAACCGTGGCACGACAGCAATCGTCGTCTGGTGCGTGACTCTTGGGATCGGCCTCCTCGTGATCGGTGGCACCTTCACCCCTATTCTCAACCCGCCACAGTGCCCGTCGTATGCCACACGGATGCCTGACGGCTCAAGGTGCGAGATCGGCTTCAACTTCGGGCTCGCGGTCTACTGGATCATCGGGCTCATCCTCGTCGCCTCGGGGGCGATCGGATTGCTGATACACCTCACTCTGGTCAGAGGCGCAGAGGATTAGATCGGCGACGCGGGGTAGGATATGGCGATCGAGCAGGTCAGCCCCACGGTCACTGATCTCGTGGCTGTCCACGAGCGGCAGGCTGTGGCCATTCGGGGGGCAGCCCGCCGTTCGGCCACACGGTCGAGGAGTGGCGGCCGACCGGGGCCGATTGGGGAGGATGAATCGGTGGGCACGACCAAGGCGGCTCGACGAGTGATCGCCGGGGTAGCCTTGGCCATCACGTTGACGGGGTGCAGCCAATCGGGCGACGGCATCGCCGAGTGTGTGCGCGGGTACCACCACCCGCCAGGTCGCCAAGACAAGTGCGTTGCTGACCCGAGCACTCCCTGACAGCGCCCGCTCGCGCTCAGAGCTGGAACCGGCGGGCGGTCACGGCGGCGTTCGTGTTGCCGGCGCCGAAGCTGGGGACGTTGACGGCGACGGCGGTGTTGGCCGCTCCCAACAGCACGGACCGGAGTGGCCCGGATCTCAGGGGCACAAGGGGCTTGGTTCATGCGCGTCGCACGAGTTCGTCGTGGGCATTCCAGGGCCATGCACCACTAGCCACCTCTGCTGTTCCGGCTCTTGGCCCGTCCGCGCGTCTAGTCGCCGCAGCCCCGCGAGGTCAGGAGAACGTAGACGAGCGACGCTGCGACGACGGCGCCAAGGCCGGCAACGAGCCCGAGCACGCTGAGCCGACGTTCCAGCTCGTCATCCGACCTGAGTCCGAGCCCGATCGACGAGACGCCAAGACAGCCGGCGGCCACCAGCAAGCCATGCGTCGCGCCGAACCGGCCCTTGCAGTAGTCGCCCCATTGATTGCTGACCGCGAGGTATGCGGCGGCGGCGACGCTTACGCCGACGATCCCGCAGGCAAGTGCAGCGCGTTCACGCCCGACCATCCGTGCGAGGGCTCACCTTCTCGGGGTGTTCAGGTTCGCCATGAGCTCCCGGTTGAGTTCTCTCACGGCCTCCAGCTCTTCGCTCTGGGCGACGACCTTCTCGCGGAGTTCGAAGCCCTCCTGCTCTAGCTCGGCGATCCGCTCCTGCGCGTCGTGGCTGGCAAGAAGCCCAAGGCGATCGGCCTCCGGCAGCTCCGAGACGTAGCTGGATCCGAGGGCTTCGCTCAGCCGCTCTCTCAAAGTGGCCACCTCCGATCGCTGGCGCTGGATCTCAGACTTGTAGTTGGCCAGATCGGCTCGCAGAGACGCGGTCGTCACTCTGGCGCTGGCAACGACCCGGCCCGCAAGCTCGTCGCCGATCTCTGCAAACCGGAGATGGATCTCCGCTCGAAGGTCGGGATGGTTGTAGATGAAACGCGGACTCACCCCGGCACGCTTCGCCAGCCCAACAATGGTCGTGGTCTCACCGCGCTCGATGCAACCGGTGAGACCAGCCAGCACGCGGTCACGTTTGGCCTGGGAGTCCAAGCGTCTGGCCTCCACGAGATGCGCCCCCCGGTCAACCACGAGAAGAGCTCTCGGGGCCTGACTGCACCTGAGGGAACACGGTGGGCGCGGACTGGCGGTTCTTGGCCAGCAACTGAACAGGGACTGCCGTCTGGAGCTGAGCCCTGCTGGTCCTCATGACCTGGATCGCTTCATCGACGGCCGCACGGACCTCGGGCTCGAGAACGGCTACGAGCTCGTCATTGCGTTGGATGAGCCGGCGTAGGGCGTCGATCTCCTCCTCGGAGGGGAGAGCGTCGTGTCGGGCCCACTCCTCGAGCTCGGGCATGACGCTCGCAAGCCGCTCCCGGTCCTTGAGCAGCGCGAGGAGGTAGTTTCGGAGCTCAGGCTGGTAGGAGGGATCGGTGCGGAAGTGCGCACATCCCAGACACTGGAACCGGAACGGACAGGAGTGCCCGCGGGCTTGAACGTTCGACGGCTCGGTGCAGTGGCCGAACGCGACAGCGACCTGGCCGACCTGGT
>JBBSIS010000250.1:0-4610 GCA_038231955.1 Acidimicrobiales bacterium | reverse complement strand
CGCGCCGGGCACCATCCGTGGCGACCTCGCCATCGAGATGACCGAGAACCTGGTGCACGGCTCGGATTCCCAGGAATCGGCCCAGCGGGAGATCGCACTCTTCTTCCCGACCCTGTCGTAGGGCAGCGCAGGTAGTTCTTGTAGTTCGCAGGGCGGGCCTGTTGGAAATGCGGGGCGGGGTTGTGACCCCCCCCGTCCAGCGCCTAGCCTCTGGTTCGACCCCAAGGCGCGGAGCCTGCTCATGTCCGATAACTTTTTTTCTGCATTCATGGGTCGCGACATGGCGGTCGACCTGGGTACTGCGAACACCCTGGTCTACGTACGCGGCCGTGGCATCGTGCTCAACGAGCCGTCCGTCGTCGCCGTCAACGTGAAAGACGGGCGCCCCCTGGCCGTGGGCCTCGAGGCCAAGCGCATGATCGGCCGCACGCCTGGCCACATTCAGGCCGTGCGGCCCCTGCGCGACGGGGTGATCAACAACTTCGAGATCACCGAGAAGATGCTGCGGTACTTCATCACCCGGGTCCACCAGCGGCGCTGGGCCAAGCCCCGGATGGTGATCTGCGTCCCGTCGGGCGTGACCGGGGTGGAGAAGAGGGCGGTGCAGGAAGCGGCCGAGTACGCCGGGGCCCGCAAGACGCCATTCATCATCGAAGAGCCCATGGCCGCGGCCATCGGCGCCGGGCTCCCCGTCCACGAGCCGACCGGCAACATGGTGGTCGACATCGGCGGCGGCACGACCGAGGTGGCCGTGATCTCCCTGGGCGGCATCGTCACCAGCCAGTCGGTGCGAATCGGCGGCGACGAGCTCGACGACGCCATCATCCAGTTCATCAAGAAGGAGTACAGCCTGGCCCTCGGCGAGCGCACGGCCGAGGAGATCAAGATCGCCCTCGGCTCGGCCTACCCCATGGAAGAGGAGCTACGGGCCGAGATCCGGGGGCGCGACCTGGTCACCGGCCTGCCCAAGACCGTCGTAACCTCCACCGAGGAGGTGCGCCGGGCCATCGACGAGCCGGTCACCGCCATCGTCGACTCGGTGAAGGTCACCCTCGACAAGACGCCCCCGGAGCTGGCCGCCGACATCATGGAGGCGGGCATCGTCCTGACCGGCGGGGGGGCCATGCTCCATGGCCTCGACGTTCGGCTGCGGGCGGAGACCGGAATGCCCATCGTCATCGCCAACAACCCTTTGTTCTCGGTGGCCCTGGGCGCAGGTCAGTGCCTAGAGGAGTTCAACGTTCTTCGGCAGGTGCTTTCCGGCAACAACGACAGGTAGCGGTGGCGGTCTACCGACGATCACGGCGACACCGCTTCTTCCTGGTCCTGCTCGCGCTCACTTCCATCACCGTCATCACCTTGGACTACCGGGGTGGCGGCGACGGTGCCCTCGAGTCCGTCCGACGGTCGGCCCGGGACGCCTTCGTGCCGGTCCAGGCGCTGGCCGAGCGGGCGGTGTCACCCGTGGCCGGGTTCTTCAGCACCGTCACCCACTACGGCGACCTCAAGTCCGAGAACACCCGGTTGCGCCGCGAGCTCGATGCGGCCAAGGCCGACGCCATCCGGGGCGCCGACGCCGATCGGGAGCGCCAGGACGTGCTCAAGCTGCAAGCGCTCGATTACGCCGGCGGTCTGGCGTCGGTTCCGGCCCGGGTCATCTCCACCGCCCCCACCAACTTCGAGCTGACCATCACCATCGACCGCGGCACCGACTCCCACCTGGCCGTCGGCATGCCCGTGGTCACCGCCGCCGGCCTCGTCGGGCGCGTCACCGAGGTGTCGAAGCTCCGTTCGACGGTCCTGCTCGTCACCGACCCGGCGTCGAACGTGGGCGTACGCCTGGCCAACTCCGGCGAGGAGGGGGCGATGAAGGGCAACGGCGCCCGGACGCCGCTGTCCCTCGATTTCATCACCGCCGCCACTGCGATCGCGCCGGGCGAGCCCATCGTCACCAGCGGCCTGGAGAGGGGCCTGTTCCCGCCCCAGATCCCGGTCGGCAAGGTACGCAGCGCGACGGCGACGCCGAACGCGCTCCAGCAGGACATCCAGGTCGACCTCAGCGTCGACCTGACGCGCATCGAGTTCATCCGCGTCCTGCTCTGGACACCCAACACGTGAGACACGATCCGCGGCTCCGGCTCCCGATCATGCTGATCATCGCCCTGCTGCTCCAGACGACGGTGCTCGTCCGCCTGCGGGTCTTCGGCGTCATGCCCGACTTCATGCTGTTGGTGGCCGTGGCCGCAGGCATCACCGCGGGCCCGACCCGCGGCGCAGCCCTGGGGTTCGCGTCGGGCATGGTGATCGACCTGTTCCTGCCCACGCCCCTCGGGCTGTCGGCGCTGGTGTTCACCCTGGTCGGCTACGGGGTGGGCGTGGCCAACCTGGGCGTGCTGCGCGCCGCCTGGTACATCCCCATGCTGACCGCCGGCGGGGCCAGCATGGCCGGTGTCGCCCTCTATGCCGTTGCCGGCTCCGTGCTCGGTGAACGGATGTTGACCGAGCACCTGGTTACGATCGTCGTAGTGGTGGGGTCGACCAACGCGGTGCTGGCGCCCGTGGCCGTCCGACTGGTCGGTTGGTCGCTGGGCTCGGCCCGGGATGGCACTTCGTTGGTGGCATGACATGACACAGGACTCCTCCCGTCTCCGGCTCGGCGTCCTGGGCATGGTGGTGATCTCGCTCTTCTGCGCCCTCTTCGCCCGCCTCTGGTACCTCCAGGTCCTGGCTGCGCCCACCATGAAGCTCGAAGCCCAGCACAACAGCGTCGCCGTGGTCTACACCGAGGCGCCCCGCGGCCGGATCCTCGATCGCAAAGGTAGGGTGCTGGCCGACAACAAGGTGGTGCTGGCCCTGGTCGCCGACCGGGACAAGGTCGCCAAGTCCCCGGAGGTCCTGCCTCGCCTCGGCGACCTGCTGGGCATGACCGTCGACCAGATCAAGGAGCGGATCGCCGACGAGCGGTTCAGTCCCTTCAAACCCGTCCCGGTCGCCGTCGACGTGGACAAGACCAAGCTGATCTACTTCCGCGAGCACGAGGGCGACTTCCCGGGCATCGAAGGACTGCAGCTCACCGAGCGGGTGTACCCGAGCGGCACCCTGGCCGCCCACGTGCTCGGTACGGTGGGCGAGATCAACAGCGACGAGCTCGCCCCCCGGAAGGCGGCCGGCTACAAGGCGGGCGACACCATCGGGAAGTCGGGCGCCGAGCTGACCTACGAGGCCGACCTGCGAGGGACGCCCGAGATCGCCAAGCTGGAGGTCGACTCCGCCGGACGGGTCCGGCGCCCACTCGGCAATCAGCCCGCCGTCCAGGGCCACGATGTACGCCTTAGCATCGACATCGACATCCAGCGCGTGGCCGAGGAGTCGCTGGAGCAGGGCGTCCTCCTGGCCCGGGAATCCACCGACTTCCTCACCGGGAAGAAGTTCGTGGCGCCCGGGGGCTCGTCGGTCGTCCTCGATCCTCGCGACTCATCGGTGCTGGCCATGGCGTCGTACCCGACTTACAATCCCAACGACTTCATCAACGGGATCTCGGTGAAGTCGTTCCAGGCTCTCAACGACCCGGCCAACCACTACCCCCTGAACAACAGGGCCATCCAGGGCCTCTACGCGCCGGGCTCCACGTTCAAGCTGGCCACCTCGCTGGCCGCGCTGAAGACGGGGATGATCTCGAACCGGGACACCTACGACGACAAGGGCAGCTACACCGTGATGGGGGAGCGGTCGGTGTCGTTCACCAACGCCCGCGGCGTCAGGAACGGGACGGTCAATGTGAGCCGGGCGCTTACCGTGTCGAGCGACGTGTTCTTCTACTGGCTGGGCGAGCGCTTTTGGGACGGACGGGGCAAGTTCGGCCAGGCCGCCATCCAGGACGTGGCCCGCTCGCTCGGCCTGGGCGAGTACACCGAGGTCGATCTGCCCTTCGAGTCCGACGGTCGGGTGGCCGACCCCGCCGGCCGTGAGCGCCTCCACCGGGGCAATCCGACTGCGTTCCCGTTCCCCGAGTGGTACACCGGCGACAATCTCAACATCGCCGTGGGCCAGGGCGACACGGTCGTGACCCCGGTGCAACTGGCCAACGCCTACGGCGCCTTCGTCAACGGGGGCACGGTGTACGCCCCTCAAGTCGGCGATGCCATCCTGGACCAGGCCGGCAACGTCATCCGCCCGATCGAGCCCAAGATCGTCCGCCGCACCGAGTTGCCGGCCAGCGTGCGAGAACCGCTGCTGGCTGGGTTCAGAGGCGTGGTCTCCGATCCCAACGGCACGGCCTTCGGGGCCTTCGCCGGCTTCCCCCTCGACAAGTTCCCCGTGGCCGGCAAGACGGGCACGGCCGAGGTGGCCGGCAAAGGCGACACGTCGGTGTTCGCGGCCTACGCCCCGGCCGACAATCCCAAGTACGTCATCAGCGTGGTCATGGAAGAATCGGGCTTGGGCGCATCGGCGGCGGCGCCGGTGGCCCGGCGGGTCCTCGAAGGCGTCGCCGCCCAAGAGGGCGCCGCCGCCGACACTCTCAAGCCCGTCAACCGAGTGGTAGGCACCGACTGATGCCCTGGTCTCTGCGGTCCTCCGCTTCGCTTCGGTCCTCGCTCTGATGCCCTGGT
>JBBSIS010000249.1:0-4629 GCA_038231955.1 Acidimicrobiales bacterium | reverse complement strand
GTGCTGGCCGCGGCGATGAGCGTCGAAGCCGCAGCCCGGGCCGCAGACTTCCGCTGGTCGATCACCGCCGGCCGCCTGCGCCGCCTCTATGCCGACCTCACCGCCCGCCGCCTGGTCGAGTGCCGCTGAGCGACCCGAGGGCTCGTCCCGTCACGATCCTGAACGGCCGGCAGGCCGCTCCGGGGAGCGAGACGGATCGCGGCGCACAGCCGCCGGGTACTCTTGCCGTTCTGGCGGGAGCCCTAGCAAGGAGGTTGTTTTGGCGCGCCCGAATACATTTCGTGTAGTTCCCTTGCTTGTTGTGCCGCACTTCGGTAGGGTGTTGCACGGGCCCGAGGGGCGGACGGGGCACCCCTTCGGGGAAGTGGGGGTGGCCACCAGGTTCCTCGGGCCCATACGCGCTCCGAGGGGAAAGCTGTCCGAACGCTTGCATCCCGAGGACGTCATCGTTAGCGTACGGCCACCATTCAGCCCCGGCGGAGGCTGCTCACGCTTGGATCTGCCACTCTGAGGATTTCAGTCCGCGCGCTCGTTCTCGTGTTGGTGATGGCTGTGGCCACACCGGCATTTGCCGACGCCAGCGCCGAAGACAAGCGGGCGGCGACCCAGGCCAAGAAGGCCGAGGCCGCCGCCCAGCTCGACACCCTGAAGGCCAGCGACTCGGAGCTCGAGTCGGCGGTCAAGGCCCTCGACGCCGGCGTGCAGACGCAGGCGACGACCACGAACGTGGCTCAGCAGGCCCTGAGGAGCGCCGAAGTCGAGCTGGGAACGGCGCAGGGCCGCCTGGCCAACACCGAGGCCCGAATGGGGGGTCTGCGGGTGAAGGCGTCGGAGGCAGCCGTGCGGGCCTACGTGCATCCCGGGGGCGACCCTCTGCTGGAGATCGTCCGGGCCAAGGATCTGGGGGAGGCCAGCCGGCGCCAGGCCCTGCTGGCCCACGTCGTGTCCAGTGACCGGGACGTTGTCGACCAGATGCGCGCCGTCCGTCAGGACGAGCAGTTCGAGAAGGAGAACCTCTCCAAGGCCCGGGAGGTGGCGGCCGAGCGCAAGAAGACGGCCGCCGACAAGCTGGCAACGCTCGAGAAGACCCGCACCGACCAGGTCCGGCTGAAGGGCGCGCTGGACGCACGCATCAGCGAGGTGACCTCCGAGATCGACGCCCTCGCCCGTGAGGAGGCCACCCTCTCCAACCTCATCCGCTCCCGCCAGTTGCCGGCGGAGGCCAGCGACGCGCCCCCCGAGAAGAGCGGTGGCGACGGAGGAGGGAGCACCAAGGGCTCGGGCTCGGGCGCCGTGGCCTGGCCGGCCAACGGTACGGTCACCTCCGGGTTCGGGTACCGCTGGGGGAGGCTCCATGCCGGGATCGACATCGCCAACGGTGTGGGGACCCCCATCCGGGCCGCCAAGGGCGGCACGGTCATCGTCTCCGGCTTCAACGACGGCGGCTACGGGAACTGGATCATCATCGACCACGGCGGCGGCCTCTCCACGCTCTACGGCCACATGAGCAGGCGACGGGCCACCGAGGGCCAGACCGTCAAGCAGGGTGACGTCATCGGCGACATGGGCTCCACCGGCAACTCCACCGGTTCCCACCTGCACTTCGAGACCCGGATCAGCGGCAACCCGCGCGACCCCACCGGCTACCTGTCCTAAGGGGCCCGTGCAAGAACCACCCGCGCAAATCACACGGACTCAATCTACAAACGGGGTGAGACATCACTTCGGGGGTTCTTCTGGGACCAGAACGCGCACGTTGTTCCCGCACGAGCCCTAACCGTCCCGGTAGCCTGGCGTCGTGACCTTGCCCCGGCTGGCCGTGGTGGGGGGCGGGAAGATGGGGGCAGCCCTGGTCTCGGGCCTGCTGTCGGCGGGATGGGCCGCGGCCGCGGAGATGCTGGTCGTCGAGCCGGTCGCCGGTCGCCGCCGAGAGCTCTCCGATGCCTTCCCAAACGTGGTCGTGACCGACGTCGTGCGGGCCGCCGAAGGCGTGGTGGTGGCAGTCAAGCCCGGCGACGTGCAGCCCGTGTGCCGGGCCATCGCCGCCGCGTACGCCGGCGGCGCGGCCGGAGCGCCCCGGGTCTTGTCGATCGCCGCCGGCGTGCCCCTGTCCAGTCTCGAGGCCTGGCTTCCTCCCGGTGCCGCGGTGGTGCGGGCCATGCCGAACACCCCCGCCCTCCTCGGCGCCGGAGCGGCGGCCGTGGCCGCCGGGGCGGTGGCGGGGGACGACGTCATGGTCTGGGCCGAGCAGGTCCTCTCCGCGGTGGGCACGGTCGTCCGGGTGAGCGAGACGCTCCTCGACGCCGTCACCGGCCTCTCCGGTTCCGGTCCCGCCTACGTCTTCCTCGTGGCCGAGGCCCTGGTCGACGCCGGTGTGGCCGTCGGGCTGCCGCGGGGGGTGAGCGAGGCCCTCACTGTCCAGACCTTGGTCGGCTCGGCCCGGCTCCTGGCCGAGTCGGGGGAGTCGGCCGGTTCGCTCCGTGCCGCGGTCACGTCCCCCGGCGGGACCACCGCCGCCGGCCTGGGCGCCCTCGAGGCCCGGGCGGTGCGGGCCGCGTTCCTCGAGGCGGTGACGGCGGCGACCGAGCGGTCCCGCCGCCTGGGCGACGGGTAGCCCCGGGCCCCTCTTTCGCTCCCGCCTCCTGAGGAATACATTTGCATTGGCGAAGAGGGGTGATCCAACTGTCGAAAAATCTTGAACGGGCCCGGTTCCTTACGGTCGCGGAGGTCGCCGGGGCGCTCAGGGTGTCGAACATGACGGTCTACCGGTTGCTCAAAGCGGGCCGGCTGGCCTCCGTACGGGTGGGGAAGTCCTACCGTGTGCTGGAGGACGACGTCGATCGCTACCTGGCCAGCACCTACACGCAGGCCGGGTGAGCTTCGACACCGTCTGGTTCCTGTCCGACTACGGGCTGGAAGACGAGTTCGTAGGGGTGGTCAAGGCCGTCATCCGCGCCATCGCGCCTCACGTCGTCGTCGGCGACGCCACCCACCAGATCGCTCCCCACGACACCCGTGCCGGGGCGCTGGCTCTGGCTCGGAGCATGCAGTACCTGACCCTTTCCCCCGCTGTTGTGCTGGCCGTGGTCGACCCGGGCGTGGGCTCCGACCGACGGGCGGTGGCGGTGGAGGCGGGCGATGCCACCGCCGAGGGCGGCGGAGGGCCGGCGGCAGTCCTGGTCGGCCCGGACAACGGTCTGCTGGCCTCTGCCGTCGCCATGGTCGGCGGGGCACGGCGAGCGGTGTCGCTGACCAATGACGCCTACCATCTCCCGGCGCCGGGCGCGACCTTCGCCGGACGCGACCTGTTCGCCCCGGTCGCCGCCCACCTGTGTGCCGGAGTCGACCTGGCCGAACTGGGTCACCTGGTCGACCCCATCACGCTCCTGCCCGGCATCCTGCCGTTGTCCCGGCAGGAGGACGGCGCGGTGACGGGCGAGGCGCTCTGGGTCGACCGGTTCGGCAACGTCCAGCTCAACGTCGACCCCGACGAGCTTCTCCTCATGGACGACCCTCTGGAGCTGCGCTTCGGGGAGCAGACCCGCACCGCGGTGCGGGTGCGCTGCTATGCCGACCTGCGGGTCGGCCAGATCGGGCTGGTCACCGACTCTTACGGGCTGGTGTCGATCGCCCTGGACCGGCACTCGGCCGCCGAGGAGCTGCGCATCCACGCCGGCGACGGCGTCAGCATCAAGGCCGCCGGGTGAGACGGCGCCCCCGATGAGGCCGAGCATCGCCATCCTGCTGGCCGTCCTGCTGGCGGCCATTCTGGTGGCCTCCATCGTGCAGTTCCTCCTCCTCGGCCGCTGAACCACCCCGCACGCCGGTCTCGAGTCGTCAGTACAGCGACGCACAGAGGCGGTTGATCTCCCGCTCCAGCGAGGTGAGGCCGTCGACCTTGCCGATGCAGAGCGATATCCCTGCGTCGGTGGCCTGGCGCTCGAGCTCGGCGTCGATGTAGGCGGTGTACAGGATCATCACCTGGCTTTCGCGCCGCTCCCTGATCTTGCGGGCGGTGGCCAGGCCGTCCATCCCCGGCATCTTGTAGTCGACCACGACGACGTCGGGATCGGCCTCGTCGATGACGTCCAGGGCAGCTTGGCCGCTGGCCGCGTCGCCTACCACGGCGTAGCCGTCCAGGGAGAGCATCGAGGTGAGCATGCGGCGCACGTGGTCGGTGTCATCGACCACCATCACCCGGATCGTGCGGGTCACGACGCAGGAGCCTACCCGTTCGCCCCCGGTCATCCGTCTGCCCGGTTCCAGCCCCGCAGGATGTCGAAGGACAACGCCAGCCACGCGGACGGCCCGCCGGGGAGCGGGGCGGGCGGGGCGGCGCCGGGCCCTGGCGGCGCGGTCACGGCCGACGCCGGCGGGTTCGCAGGTCGGGTGGCGGCCGGCGCCACCGTCGGGGGGGGCCGCAGCGCGGCCGGTGCGGTCGTCGGTGCTGCCGCAGGAGACGACGAGGGCCCGGACGTCGTGCCCCAACCGACCACGAAGTCCTCCACCACGTAGACCCGGTCGCCCGACCAGGCGACGCCGATCCCGATCCGGCTGGCCAGCGGGTTCACCAGGTTGAGGTAGTGCCCATGGCTGGCGACCAGTACGTCGTGCACGGCCTGGATGCTG
>JBBSIS010000248.1:0-4629 GCA_038231955.1 Acidimicrobiales bacterium | reverse complement strand
TCCTTGTGGTTCGCAGGTGTGAGAGCCCGTGAACCCTGGTCCCGGCCCGTGCGCGTCGCGCGGATCCCCGAAACGGCTCCCTCAGCCAGCAACCACAGGGCCGATGCCCGTCAACCCACCCACATCAGGGTCAGGAGAGCCGCATTTGCAGCATGTCCTTGGTTGAGCAGCCGGATTGGCGACCTCTCGGTCGTTCACGGTCGATGACGACGTCTGGCTGGAGCGATGCCCACGCTCAGTCCTGACGAATTCGCCCTCGACGACGTCACGGAAGACGAGTGGGAGGCGTTCCATGCTGCTATCGCTAACCCGTGACCGCTTGGCCAAGCCGGGCCACCCATGTGGTGCTCGACACCGACGCCACCAGCTGGCTTCTCGATCCGCGACCCCTGCCTCGCGCTGAAGGTGTCCGGGCTCTCGTCGGCACAAGGGCCCGAGTGGTGTCCTTCGTGACGGTAACCGAGCTTCGCTTCGGGGCTCTGCGGGCGGGATGGGGCGACCTCCGCCTGCGCCGGCTGGAACGCTCCCTCGGCGACCTGGATGTCATCCAGACGAACGAGACACTGCTCGGGCGCTGCGCCGAGCTACGCGACGAGGCAGGGCGGACCGGCCATCCTCTGCTGCAGAAGGTGCATGAAGCCGACCGGTGGGTCGCCCACCACCGCCCTGGTGCTGGGCCTTGAGCTGGTTGCCGGCGACGGGATCTTCGAGGGCGTCCGCGGACTCACACTGCACTGTGTGCACCTCGGCTGATCTGCGCCGTCGGCCCCCGGGACGAGCCGGCCTCGACCGAGGCCGTTTTTTCGGCGCTTCGATCTAATTAGTTCAGCCTGAAATAGTCGGTTGGGCAGCGACTGGCGTGGAACCGGTCCAGGCTGTGGCAGGCCGCGTGCTCCCGGTTCCTCGCCTTCGGCCGCTCCATCCGCCCCTTCCGGACCGTTTCCGGCCGGTCGAGACGCGACGGGACAGCCGAGCGACGAGATCAGGCGGCGTTACGAGAAGTTGGTGGTTCATTGGGTGGGGCGGTAGCAACCGGCCGTGGTGGCCGAGCAGCGGCGGCGGCCGGGTGGGTGTCGTCGCTGGCCTCGATGAGGGTGGCGATCTTCACCGAGTTGTGTGCCAGCACACCCCAGCCACACCAGGTCTGCGCCCCGTCGATGCCGTCGAGCAGCGTGCGTCGCCAGCCGAAGTCGCGCTTGAGACAGGAGATCCGCGCCTCGGAGCCGGTTCGCCATTTGACCAACTTGGTGAAGCCCCGTCCCCGTTGCACCTTCTGGCGGGCGATGCCGGGGCGGCCCTTGCGAGGGATCGCCACCCGCTTGACGCCGAGCGCTTCCAGGCCGGCGTCGACAGAGGCCTCGCCGTAGCCGCGATCCGCAGTAACGGCCTTCGGTGCCCGGCCGAAGCGGTTCTTGATGCGTTCGATAGCCGGCACCAGCATCGGCGCGTCAGGCGGGTTGCCCTTGACCACGACGTAGTCGAGCACGACTCCGTCAACATTGTCGGCCACCTGGGCTTTGTAGCCGAACTCGACCGGCTTGCCGAGCCGTCCCTTCGCGATGGGCCGGGCGTCGCCGTCGTGCAGCGACACGATCCGCCGAGACCCGTCTGGGGTGCTTCCCGATAGACGGACGCGCGTCTGGGCGGCGATCGCCTCCACCGCGGTGGCGGTACGTTCCAGCTCGGCGACGGCTGCGATGGCTTTGGCCCCCGCGGCGCCGGCCCGGCGAAGGGATCGCCGGGCGTTGGTCGCCACATGGCGGGCCTCGATCACCGACGCCTCGGCGATGGCGGCCATCTCGGCAGTGATGGTCTTCACCTCTTGTTTGGCTTCGTCGCTGCGGCGGCGTAGAAATGCCGCGATGTCATGTGCTCGTCGGCGCACCGACCGGGTTCGATCACGGCTGGCGGTGCGCGCCGCCAGGCCCAGCGCCTTCAGCTTGGCGATGGTGGCGGCCATCTTGGTCACGCCCTTGGCCAGCAGGCCGCTGTCGGTTGGGTAGGCCACGTTGGCCTCGACGACGGTGGTGTCGGCGCGGATCTTGTCGAGCTTCACGACTGCGTTGTCCGCCGCCTTGGCCAGCAGCGCCTCGTTCAGCGCTTCGATGGCCGTCTCACCGCAGCGCGACGTGATCTTCATGATCGTGGTCGGGTGCGGCACCGCCTCACCCAGGGGGATGCGACAGAACCGCCGCCACGCCAGGGAATCGGTGATCTCTCGGCACAGCGGCTCGAAGCCCAAGCGGTAGCGGAAGCGCAGGAACATGATCCGCAGGTAGGTCTCCATGGGAATCGACGGGCGACCCAAGCTCGGGGAGAAGAACGCCCGGAACGGTTCGAAGAACCTCTCGTCGTCCAACAAGGCGTCGACTTGGGCCAGCCCCGCGGGCAGGCCCAGACAGCACTCGGGCAGGATGGCGTCCCACAGGGTGGTCCGGTAGTTCTTGGTGACGAGCATAGCTTGTAGTATAAGAGGTTCAAGGTAGCGAGCGGTGGATGCGGAGACAGACAAGACATGGCTGAGGGCACTAATCGTCGCTACCAGGCCGCTGAGAAGCGCCTCGGCCGGGCTCTGGCCGAGGCCGGACCAGTGCTCGCCGGCACCATCGTGGAGCGTTGGACGCGCTGTGGCACCGCCGGCTGTCACTGTCGGGCCGACCCGGCGCGCCTGCACGGGCCCTACCCCCAGTGGAACCGCAGCGTCGGGGGCCGGACGGTGACCCACCTGCTCAGCGCCGAACAGCTCGACCGCTATCAGCCCCGCATCGAAGCCGCCCGCCGGCTACGCCAACTCCTCGGAGAACTGGAGAACGAAGGAGCGACCCTCGCCGAGACGGCGGAGGGCTGGGCGCGAGCCGAAGGTCGGGCCCCGAAGGCCACAAAACCCTTACGGGAGAAGCCCTCCGGGCGCTCCCGGTGACATTCGAGCTGCTTCGCGTCGGACCCCGAACGCAACGCCGCAGGTCAGGGCCTATTTCAGGGCCGACTTCTTCAGGGGCAAGTAGCTAGGCTTTGGCCATCGGCGACCAACGACCGGACTTCCGCGACCAGAACACCTCGGGAGCGGCGATCCAGGTCACCCGCGACAAGACCCGATCGCAGGATCAGGCAAAGGCCTACATGATCCTCGTGGACGGAGAGAAGGTCGGCGACCTGCCGCGGGGAAAGACCGTCACGATCCCGGTGACACCAGGTGACCACGTCGTGTGGGTCTCGGTGTCCTTCGAGCAGAGCCGCCAGCTGTCGGTCTCGCTCGTCGACGGCGACGTGATCCACCTGATGTGCCGGTCGCGCCCGAAACAACTCGTCAACGCCCACGTCGACCTCTACCTCGCCGATCCGACCGATCGGCGCATCCATGTCCGCGCATCGGGCGAGGACCAGCCACAGGACATGGCCGTCAAGCACCGGGCCGTCACCCGCGATGGTCAGATCCTCGCCGTCTGGGCTCACAAGAGCGGCTACCTGCGGAGTCTCGACCCGGGAGCGAATTCCAGCGACGGCGAAGGCTTCCTCGTCGAGATGGCCATCTACATCGTCGCCCTGCCGGTGCTGTTCGTCCTCCGTTGGGTACGCCACCGGCTGGTCTTCAAGCGGGGATGGTCGGTCGGAGTGGTCAGGGACCGTAACTTCCTGTGGCCCGAGAAGGTGCGGCTGGAGCGGTTTCCCGACGAAGTTCGGGCCCGGGAGCGCGCCGCCGAGGTCTGGTCGGACATCGGCACCTGGGATCGGGTCTGACCCTGAGCGGGTTCGGTGACCAACGCCGGCGGGAGACGAAGGCGGCGGGCGCCGGCTACCCGAACGGGTTCAGGTCGACGCCATTGAGGAGCAGATCGATGGGCGCCCGTTGCACGATCGCCCGAAGGACCGACGCCGCCCATCCGGGAAGCGAGTTGCGCCGGTCGGCGTCGGCGATGGCCCGCTCGAAGCCGTGTCGCAGCGCCCGCTCGACGGTGGGGCGGTCCCAGTGCACGTCGGCGAAGCCACTGTTCGGCGCCAGGGAAAGGAGTAGCGCCTCACGCGTCGTGCCCAGCTCGCATGCTGCCCCGTTGAGGCCGGACAGGACGATGCGCTGCAGGCTTGCGTCGATGCCGGTGCCCGGAAAGGGGTCGGCGGGAGCCACGCACGGCGAGGTCACGCGACGCGATCCGTAGTCGGCCGCGCCCGACGAATGCTCGATCAGCAGGAGACCGAGTGTGCCCGCACAGAGAACGGCGCTGACGACAACGGCGACGAGCCGTTTCATCCCGGGTCACGCCCCAGCGCCACACCCACGGCCACGATCGTGGCTGCGGCGGCGAACAGGGCGGCGGCGGCGAACGACGGCCGGAACGCCCGGGTGATGGTGGCCTCGACGGCAGCCGTCACCTCGTCGCGCGTCTCGGTCACCGCCGGACCGTTCCCGGCCCTCCGATCGAACGGCCCCCGGAGGTCGGGGATCTCCCCGCGTCGCGCCTTGCCGACCAGGTCCTTCATGTCGAGAGCCAGCGGTACCTTCACCTTCAGCGCCAGAGGGGCGTCGAGCACGATCGCCGCCGCGGAGGCGGTGGCGGTACGGGCGGCCGACGTCAGGGCGCCGGCCAGAGCCGGCGAAACCACCAGCAACCCCAGGACGAAGCCGATGTGCTT
>JBBSIS010000247.1:0-4656 GCA_038231955.1 Acidimicrobiales bacterium | reverse complement strand
GAGGCCCAGGTCGACGCCGAGGCCGAGGCCGACGGCGCCCAGGGCCCGGGTGCCCGCGAGCCAGGTGGCCACGACAGAGCTGGAGGCCAAGCGGAAGCGACCGCCGCGGGCTGGGGCCCGCTCCCCTCGGGCGACGAGTTGGCCGCCGAGGTCGAGCGCTTCCTGCGCGACGAACCGAGCTAGGACAGGCGGGTCAGGCGGCTGCCCTGTCCTCGACCGGCACTTATCTCAAGCCGGTCACGGGTTCGGGCAGGCGGGGTAGGACGAAGGCCAGTTCGGCGCGCATCTGGCGGACGCGCTCGTCGATCACCATGGAGCCGTGGCCGGCGTCGAAGCGGTAGATCTCCACCTCTCCCCCTCGTGCCCGCAGGGCGTCGACATAGTTGAGCACCTGCTGGATGGGGCAGCGGCTGTCGTTGTCGCCGGCAATGACCAACACCGGCGCCCGTACCTGGTCGACGTACGTCAGCGGCGAGCGCTCCACGTAGAGGTCGCCCACCTCGTCAGGCCCGCCGCCGAAGAGCGAGCGGTCGAAGGCCTGCAGGGTCGGCGCCTCGTCGGCGAACGCGGTGACGTAGTCGGCCACCGGCACCGCGGCGACCGCCGCCTTCCACCGCTCCGGCTCCCGGCCCAGGGCCAGCAGGGTGACGTAACCGCCCCACGACCCTCCAGCCACGACGGCCCGCTCGGGGTCGGCCACACCCTCGGCCACCAGGGCATCCAGCCCGGCGACGACGTCCTCCACCTCGGGGAAGCCGGGGTCGCCGATCAGGGCGTCGCGAAAGGCGCTGCCGTAGCCCGTGGAGCCGCGATAGTTGACCATGGCGACGACCAGGCCGTGGTCGACCCAGGCCTGCACGTCGGCCATGTAGGTGTCGGAGTAGGCCCACGTCGGACCGCCGTGGACGAGCATGATCACCGGGTGGGGCCCGTCGCCGTCCGGCGTGGCCACGAAGCCGTGGATGCGATGGCCGGCCGGGTTGGCGAACGACCACGAGCGGAAAGGTGTGCCGGCCGGCGGACGCTCGCCGGGCGGGACGACGATCTCCTCGCCGGCCAGGCTGCGCACGGTCGGCGGCACTGCGCCGCTGGCCAGCCGGAGCCACACCTCACCATCCGGGCGCACACCGGCGCCCGAGATCGTGCCCACCGGATGATCGAGCTCCCACAGCCGGCCCGTGCTCAGCTCGAGGCCGTGGAGACGGCTGCGGCCCTCGTGGTCGTGGACCAGCAGGAGGGCCGAACCGTCGGGCCACCAGTCTTCGATCTCGACATCGCCGGGCAGGTCGAGGGCGTAGTCGCGCCGCTCGTCGGTGCCGAGATCCCAGATGGCCGGGCGCTGGAGGCCGTCCTTCTCGTGCATGAGGGCCAGGCGTTCGTCGCCGTTGACGGGAGACCAGCCGGCCACGACCAGGCCGAGACCGGGACCGTCCCATTGGTCCCCAGCCACCTCGCCGGTGCGGGGGTCGAGCACCCGTACGGCCAGGTGGATGGTGTCGCCGTGCTCGGCGTGGCCCAATGCCACCAGGGTGGCGTCGCGCGACAGCGCGGCGACCTCCACCAACTCCTCATGGTGGTGCAGGAGCCGGGCCGGCCCGCTCCCCTCGACCACGTACACCGAGAACCCCTCGTCGTCGGCGGTGCCGACGACGACGTAGTCGTCACCGAGGCACAGGCCGGTGCTCCACGCGTCGGGCACGCCCGGAGTCAGCGGTCGACTGCCCTCACCGCCCGTGAAGGGCTCCACCAGCCAGTGCCCGACCTCGTCGCCGGTGACGTCGTGAAACCACACGAGCTCCTCCCCGTCCGGAGTGGCCGCCCCGCCCATGACGCCGATCGGGTCGTCGGTCACCTGGCGGCGGAGGCCGGTCGAGCGGTCCCAGGCGTAGACCTGCCAGGCGCCGCTCTCGTTGGACGACAGCACAAGACGCTGCGGCGCGTGCCGGGCCCAGTGCGGGAAGCCGACGGCCGACGCCCGGAACCGCTGCTCCCACGGCTCTGCGCCTGCCATCGGGCCGGTCATGTCACCAGGTTGATCAGCTTGGGCGGCCGAGCGACGACCTTGGTCGGCGAGGCACCGCCCAGGGCGGCCTGCACCTTGGTCGACGCCAGGGCCAGGCGCTGCATCTCGGCTTCGTCCAGCCCGGCGCCGACCTCGATCCGGTCGCGGACCTTGCCGTCGACCTGGACGATCATCGTCTCGCGCAGGGCGGCGGCCAGGGCGGGGTCGAAGGTCGGCCACGATTGGGCGTGGATGTGCTCACCGGGGTGACGCCGCTCCCACAGCTCGGCGGTGACGTGCGGCGCCATGGGCGCCATGACCAGCAGCAGCGCGTCCATCCCCTCAGCGATGTCGGTGTCCCCACCGGCCTGGACGTGCTTGTACAACAGGTTGGTCAGCTCCATGCAGGCAGCCACAACCGTGTTGTACGACCACCGGTCGTAGTCGTCGGACACTTTGGCCACAAAGGCGTGGACGGCCCGGGCCAGATCCCCCGCCGGCGCGGTTGCGCCCGAGACCGGCGCCACCTCCCCCATAGCCAGCCGCCACACCCGGTTGAGGAACCGGGCGCAGCCGTCGATCACCTCGTCGGTCTGCTCGCTCCAGTCGAAGTCGTCGACCGGCGGTCCCACGAACAGGTGGAACAGGCGCAGGGCATCGGCGCCCACGGTGTCGAAGTACTTGGCCGGGGCCACGAGATTGCCCTTCGACTTCGACATCTTCGACCCGCCCATGCGGATCATCCCCTGAGTGAACAGGCGGGCGAAGGGCTCGCGCAGCGCCTTGGGGGCCACACCCAGGTCAGCCAGGGCCTTGGTGAAGAACCGGGCGTACATGAGGTGGAGGATGGCGTGCTCGATGCCGCCGATGTACTGGTCGACCGGCAGCCAGTGGGCGACGACCGCCGGATCGAACGGGGCCTCGGTGTTGTGGGGGTCGGCGAAGCGCAGGTAGTACCACGACGAGTCGACAAAGGTGTCCATGGTGTCGGTCTCGCGGATCGCCACCTGCCCGCACACCGGGCAGGTGGTGCGCAGGAATCCCTCGTGGGACCGCAGCGGCGATTCTCCGGTGGGCCGGAACTCCACGTCGTCGGGGGCCAGCACCGGCAGCTGGTCGTCGGGCACGGGTACCGCCCCGTGCTCGGGGCAGTAGATCACCGGGATGGGGCAGCCCCAGAACCGCTGGCGGGACAGCAGCCAGTCGCGCAGGCGGAAATTGACCTTGCGCTGCCCGATCCCCCGCTCCTCCAGCCAGTCGATGGCGGCGGTGATGGCCTCGGCCTTCTCCATGCCGTCCAGCCACCGGCTGTTGATGGCCGGGCCGTCACCCGTGTACGCCTGGCCCACCCAACCGTCGGGGGGCGCCACCGTCCGGACGATGGGCAGGTCGTAGGCCTCGGCGAAGTCCCAGTCGCGCTGGTCCTCGGCCGGTACGGCCATGATCGCTCCCGTGCCGTAGCCGGTGAGGACGTAATCGGCCAGGTAGACGGGTACCAGCTGGTCGTTGAACGGGTTGATCGCGCAGGAGCCGGTGAAGACGCCCCGCTTGTTGATCGGCCCCTCGGCCGACTGGCGCTCAACCTCGGAGTGGGTGGACACCTCAGCGACGAACGCCTCGACCGCGCTGCGCTGGTCGGGGGTGGTCAGGTCGCCGACGAGCGGGTGCTCGGGGGCGAGCACCACGTAGGTCATGCCGAACGACGTGTCGGGCCGGGTGGTGAAGACCCGGATGGCCCGGTCGCCGGCCGCGTCGTCACGATCGGCCACGGCCAGGTCGAACTCGGCGCCCTCGGACCGGCCGATCCAGTTGCGCTGCATGGTCTTGACCCGCTCGGGCCAGTCCAGGTCGTCCAGATCGTCGAGGAGCTCGTCGGCGTAGTCGGTGATCTTGAAGAACCACTGCTCGAGGTTGCGCTTGACGACCATGTCGCCGGAGCGGTCACACGTGCCGTCGGCCAGCACCTGCTCGTTGGCCAGCACCGTCTGGCAGCCCGGGCACCAGTTCACCGGCGCCTGCTTGCGGTAGGCCAGGCCGGCCTCCAGAAAGCGCAGGAAAATCCACTGCGTCCAGCGGATATAGCCGGGGTCGTGGCTGCGGACCTCCCGCCGCCAGTCGTAGACGGCGCCCAGCCGCTCGATCGACTCCTTCAGCTCGGCGATGCGAGCGTCGGTGAACGGGCGCGGGTGCACACCGGTCCTGATGGCCGCGTTCTCGGCCGGCAGGCCGAAGGAGTCGAAGCCCATGGGGCTGAGAACGGCGTAGCCACCCATGGTGCGGTGGCGGACGATCAGGTCGCCGAAGGTGTAGTTCCGGACATGGCCCTGGTGGGCGGCCCCGCTCGGGTAGGGGTACATGCACAGGGAGTAGAAGGGCGGCCGGGGATCGTCGGCCTCGACCTCGTAGGTGCCCTCGTCCCGCCAGCGGGCCTGCCAGCGGCGCTCGATCTCCTGCACGTCATAGGCCTCGCCCATGCAGCGGATGGTAACGGGCCTCAGCGGCGCTGCTAACTTGGAGTACGGCGGGGCTGTAGCTCAGCTGGCAGAGCACTTGCATGGCATGCAAGGGGTCAGGGGTTCAAATCCCCTCAGCTCCACAAGGGGACTCGTTGGGGGCTCGGGGCGGTCGTACCCGCCCCCGGCCTGGCCGGTGAG
>JBBSIS010000246.1:0-4663 GCA_038231955.1 Acidimicrobiales bacterium | reverse complement strand
GCCCCACCCCCGCGTCGTCCCTCGTTGCGCCCAAGGGTCGGCTGATCACCCTCTTGGTCATCATGGCCGTGGGATTCGGCGCCATCGTCGTCCGGCTGACCTTCGTCCAGGGCTTCTCGGCCCGGCGCTACGCCGACTACGGCGCCTCCCAACGGATCGTCAACATCTCCTTGCCTGCCGAAAGGGGCGCCATCCTCGATCGGAACCTGGCGGAGCTGGCGCTGTCGACTCGTCGCCAGACGGTATGGGCCGACCCCAAGTCGATCAAGGACCCCGCCGCCGCCGCTCGCATCCTCGCCCCCCTGTTGGAGACCAGCGAGTCGGCGCTACGCGCCAAGCTGTCGACCGATGCTTCGTTCGTCTATCTGGCCCGCAAGGTCGAGGACCGGATGGCGGCGGCTGTGAAGTCCATGAAGATCGAGGGCGTCGGGTTCTTGGAGGAGCCCAAGCGAATCGTGCCGTCCGAAGAGCTGGCTGCGCCCGTCATCGGCCAGGTCGGCACCGACGACGAAGGCCTCTCCGGCGTCGAGGCCCAGTACGAGAAAGAGCTCACCGGCCGGCCGGGGGAGCTCCTCGTCGAGCGCGATCCCGGGGGCAACGACATCGCCGCTGGCCTGCGCCAGCTCACGCCGTCCGCCCGTGGTGACAATTTGGTCCTCACGCTGGACCGGGCCATGCAGTACGAGACCGAGCGAGCGTTGGCCGCATCGATCGTCTCCTCCAAGGCCAAGGGGGGCATGGCCGTCGTCACCGATCCCAGGACGGGGGAGATCCTGGCCATGGCCAACCTACAGGCCGGTAAGAACGGTGGCCCCCCGGTTCCCACCGCCGACAACATGGCGGTCACCCGGGTATTCGAGCCGGGTTCGACCAACAAAGTCGTCACCGTGGCCGCCGCCTTGGAGGAGGGCATCGTGGATTCTTCGACTCGTATGAACGTCAACGACAGCTTGAGGGTTGCCGACACCACCTTCGGCGACGCCGAGCCCCACCCGCCCATGTCGTGGACCACCGCCGATATCGTCGCCCAATCGTCGAACGTGGGCACCATCCAGATCGCCCAGCGCCTGGGCAAAGCCCGGATCTCCAACTATCTCGACGCCTTCGGTCTCACCGATCGCACCGGCCTCCGCTTCCCGGGGGAGTCGGGCGGCCTCATCCCCGAGGTCGACAAGTGGTCCGGCACATCGATCGGCAGCATTCCCATCGGGCAGGGCGTCGCCGTCACCGCGGTGCAGATGCTCAGCGCGTACAACGCCATGGCCAACGGGGGCACCTATGTCGCCCCCAGCCTGCTCAAGGCCACTGTCAGCGCCGACGGCAAGACGCACCCGGCCAAGGCGCCGGCCACCCACCGGGTGGTGTCGGCCGACACGGCCGGCGAGGTGACGAAGATGCTGACCGGCGTGGTGAGCGACGGCACCGGCACCGCAGCCCGGATCGAGGGGTACACCGTCGCCGGCAAGACCGGCACCGCCCGCAAGCCGTCGGAGACCAAGGCCGGCTACAGCGACAACTACATGGCCAGCTTCGTCGGCTTCGTTCCCGCCGAGGCCCCTCGCCTGTCCGCCATCGTCGTCCTCGACGAGCCGACCCCCTACTACGGCGGGATCGTGTCCGCCCCTGTCTTCGCCGCCATCGCCGGCTTCGGCATCCGCCACTTCCAGATCCCCGCCCGACCCGCCCCTGCGCCTCCGGGCGCCATCGCCGCCGGCACCACACCCGGTCTCCCGCCGACGAAGCCGTAGGGTTCCATGCAACTTCTCCAGCTCCTCGGCGGGCTGCCGGTCCGCGCCGTCAGGGGTGACCCGGCCGCCGCCGAGGTTGTGGCCATCACTCATGATTCGACCGCCGTCGTCCCCGGCGCGCTGTTCTGCTGCATCCAGGGCAACCGGGCCGACGGCCATGACTTCGCCGCACAGGCGGTGGCCGCGGGGGCGATCGCGGTGCTGTGCGCCCGTCCGGTCGATCTGCCGGCCGGCGTCGTCCAGGTCGAGGTCGACGACGTCCGTGCCGCCATGGCGCACGCCGCCGCTGCGCTGTTCGGCCATCCCTCGCGCCGGATGGACGTCGTCGGCGTCACGGGCACGAACGGCAAGACCACGACCACTCATCTGCTGCGCGCCATCCTCGAGGCCGACGGGCGGCGGGCGGCGGTGGTCGGCACCCTGTCTGGGAACGCGGGCCGCTCGGGCCCGTTGTCCCGCTCACAGGGCCGCTCGGGCCCGGGTACCACTCCTGAAGCGCCGGACCTCCAGGCCCACCTGGCCGAGCTGGCCGGCGAGGGCTTCGACGCGGTGGCCATCGAGGTGTCCTCTCACGCCCTGGCGCAGCATCGGATCGACGGCACCCATTTCGCGGTGGCCGTGTTCACCAACCTCAGTCCTGACCACCTCGATTTTCACGGCACCATGGAGCGGTACTTCGAGGCCAAGGCCGCGCTCTTCGACCCGGCGCGAGCTGCGCTCGCCGTCGTCAACGCCGACGACCCCTGGGGCCGGCGGCTCCTCGATTCACCTCGCCTGCCGACCCGCCCGTTCTCCTTGTCCGACGCCGCCCACCTGACCATGGACCGCCAGGGGAGCACGTTCCGGTGGAGGAGCGACGCCGTACGGCTACGGATCCCGGGTCAGGTCAACGTGGCCAACGCCCTGGCGGCGGCGACGGTGGCCCACGAGCTGGGGGTGGAAGACGCGGCTGTGGCCACCGGTCTGTCCAGCCTGGTCTCCGTGCCGGGACGCAACGAGTCGGTCGACAGGGGACAGCCGTTCACCGTCCTGGTCGACTACGCCCACACGCCCGACGGCCTGGAGCAGGCGCTGTCGAGCGCCCGCCGGCTGGCGGGACCGGGTCGCGTAGTGGTCGTCTTCGGCTGCGGGGGCGACCGCGACAGGGCCAAGCGCCCGCTCATGGGTGAAGTCGCCACCCGCCTCGCCGATCTGGCCGTGCTGACGTCGGACAATCCACGCCACGAGGACGCCCTGGCCATCATCGCCGAGGTGCGCGCCGGGGTGCGCCGAGCCCAGGCCCTGGTGGTCGAGCCCGACCGCCGGACCGCCATCGCCCACGCCCTGCAAGCCGCGGAGCGGGACGACGTCGTCATCATCGCCGGCAAGGGCCACGAGACGACCCAGGTCATGGGCGGCCGGGTTCTGCCCTTTGACGACCGCGCCGTCGCCGCCGAGATCCTGGCCGCCCTCCAGGCTCGGCCTGAATGGGCTCCGCCCGGGAAGACAACATGGTCGCCCTCCTGATCGCGGGGGCCACCGCCCTGCTCGCCGCCATCCTGGGGACGCCGATCGTCATCCGCGCCTTCCAGGCTCGCGGCGTCGGCCAGCAGATCCGCGACGACGGCCCTCAGGGTCATTTCAGCAAGGCCGGCACGCCGACCATGGGCGGCATCACCATGGTCCTCGCCCTCGTCATCGGCTACCTCGCCAGCCACATCTACACCGGGGCCGTCTTCACTGCGGCGGGCGTGCTCGTCGTCCTCGTCGTGGTCGGCGCCGCCGTTGTCGGCGGCTTCGACGACTGGATCAAGATCTCCCGACAGCGCAGCCTGGGGCTCAGCAAGACGGCCAAGTCCGTGTCCCTCGTGGCCGTTTTCGTCGTCTTCGCCGTCCTCTCGGTGTACAAGGCCAAGGTCAACACCAACGTGTCGTTCTCGCGACCGCTGGGCGTCGAGTTGCCGAACGTGCTCTACGTGGGCTGGGCCGTGCTCATCCTCCTGGCCATCTCCAACGCGGTGAACCTCTCCGACGGCCTTGACGGCCTGGCCGCCGGCTCGGCCATGTACGGCTTCGGCGCCTTCGTGTTCATCGGCTTCTGGCAGTTCCGCCACCCCGACTGCTACACCCTCGGCCCCGCCCTCGATCTATCCCTGATCGCCGCCGCCCTCGCCGGGGCGTGCGCCGGCTTTCTCTGGTGGAACGCGGCGCCGGCCAAGATCTTCATGGGCGACACCGGCTCGTTGGCCCTGGGGACCGCCCTCGGCGCACTGGCCCTCACCACCAACACCCAGTTGCTGCTGCCGGTCGTCGGAGGCCTGTTCGTGATGATCACCATGTCGGTCGTCATCCAGGTGGCCGTCTTTCAGGTGTTCCACCGCCGGGTCTTCCGCATGGCTCCGATCCACCACCACTTTGAGCTGGTCGGATGGCCGGAGACCACGGTGATCGTGCGATTCTGGATCCTCGCCTCACTCTGCACTGCGCTGGCGATCGGCCTCTTCTACGCCGATTTCTTGAACAGCGGTTGCCGGGGAGCCGGCCTTGGGTAGCCGGGCCCTCGTCCTCGGCTTCGGCCGCAGCGGCGAGGCCGTCGCCCGCCACCTGCTCGAGCGGGGGGCGACGGTGACCGTCGTCGACGACGCCCCGGGACCGGCGGCGCGGGTCGCCGCCGCCGGCCTTGGCCTCGAGGTGGTCGAGCACCCCCCCGAGGACGATTTGGCCCTGCTGGTCGTGCGGACCGACGTTGTCGTTCCCAGTCCCGGCGTCCCCGCCGCCCACCCCGTCTTCGCCCTGGCCCGTACCGCCGGCGTACCCGTCCGGGGCGAGGTCGAGCTGGCCGCCCGGTGGTCGACAGTGCCTTTGGTGGCCGTGACCGGTACCAACGGCAAGACCACGGTCACCAGTCTGATCGCCGACATGCTGGCGGCTTCGGG
>JBBSIS010000245.1:0-4703 GCA_038231955.1 Acidimicrobiales bacterium | reverse complement strand
TGGAGACCACGGTGTGGACCAGCTCCACCCGGGGCAGGCCGGGGATGATGCCGGCCAGCAGGTGCTCGACCCGGGGGTGGGTGGCGGCCGTCACCGACACGGTGCAGCCGTCACAGGAGCCACCGACCATCCAGATCAGGTCGATCTTCTCCAGCGGGCCCAGGCGGATCAGGGAGTTGTCGGGCTCCACGGCCCGGGAGCGGATGCCGATGGGGGCCATGGGGTCGAGAGGGTTGTCCCGCCAGTTCTCGATGCCAGGGGCGCCAGCAGGAACCGGGATCCGCTCGTACCCAGGATCGGGAACAAGCTCACGGGTCTTGGAGGTTGTGCGTCGTCGAGTGGTGAGGTCTGCCATCTGATCTCCTCAGCGGATCGAGGTACTGGCGCCCGATAGGTGTGCCGGTAGGTGCGTAGGCCCCGTGTTCCACACAGGTGTCTGGGGCCTATAGATGTAGATTACCTCTAGCGGGGGAGAATTTCAGGAGATCTTTTCTGGTTCTGACCGGCCTCGTCGGTGCGACACTGGGGCCATGGCCAACCAGTCCGTGATCGTGGCCGAGCCGGGCGGCGCCGCTGTGGACGACGCCGGCGCGGTGGCCGAAGCCCTGGCCCGGGCGTCGCTGGCCCTCGCCCGCCGGTTCTCGGAGGGCGCCACCATGTGGTGCGCTTCCCCCGAGTGGCCGTTCCATGCCCGCCACGTCGCCGTGGAGTTCGTCCACCCGGTGATCGTGGGCAAGCGCGCCCTTCCCGCGGTGACGGTGCCGCCCTCCGCCGATCTCGTCGCCCGGCTGCGGGCCTCGGTGGCCCCGGGCGACATCGTGGTCGCCCTGGCCGATGTCGACGACCAACGCGTCGTCGAAGCCATGCGCCGGGGCCAGGCCTGGGGCGTGGAGACGGTCTGGATCGGCGCCGGCCCGACGCGCCCGCCGGTGGGGGCCGCCGACCACGTGATCTGGCTGGGCACCGGGAACCCGCTCGAGGCCTCCGAGCGGTTCGTGCGCATCTACCACCTGCTGTGGGAGCTCACCCACGTCTGCTTCGAGCACCCCGGCCTGTTGAGGCCCGAGCCCGACGGCGCCGCTACAGGGGAGGTCGGGTCGGTGTGCATCACCTGCTCCGACGAGGGCCGCCCGGCCGAGGTGGTCTCCGTCGACGGCGACGAGGCGCTCGTGCGCACAGCTGCCGGCCGTGAGACCGTCGACGTCTCCCTCATCGACTCTCCCGGGCCGGGGGATCTGATCCTCGTCCACGCCGGCTTCGCCATTTCCTCGAGCCCCGCCGCCGGATGAGCCCCGAGACCACCGACTTCCTCTACCCCTTCATCGAGGGCGACGAGACCGACGCCGAGGCGCTGCTCGACGATCTGGCCCGTTCCGCCGAAGGCAAGTGGGAGCTGAGCGCGGCGGTACGGGCGGCGACGCTGGCCGCGTGCGCCGGGCAGATCCGGGAGGTGGCGGCGGCCATGGCCACCCGCTTCCACGCCGGTGGCCGGCTGTTCACCTTCGGCAACGGCGGCAGCGCCACCGACGCCGAAGCCGTCGCCCACCTCTACACCCAGCCCCCGGGCGGCCAGGCCCTGCCCGCCCGGTCGCTGGCCGACGACCAGGCCGTGCTGACCGCCCTCGGCAACGACGTCGGCTTCGAGCTGGTGTTCTCCCGGCAGCTCATCGCCCACGGTGGGGGCGGCGACATCGCCATGGGCTTCTCCACCAGCGGCAACTCCGACAACCTGATGCGGGCCTTCGCCGAGGCCCGCAAGCAGGGCATGCTCACCGTCGGCTTCGCCGGCTCCGACGGCGGCCGCATGGCTGCGGTCGACAGCCCGGTCGAGCAGTGCCTGGTGGCCCGCTCCGACAGCGTCCATCGCATCCAGGAGGCCCAGGCCGCCCTCGGCCACGCCCTGTGGGCCGCGGTGCAGGAGGCGCTCCGGTAGTCGCGCCGCGTGAGAGTTGGAGGATTCGCGGTCACAAACGAACCGGATTCATCCGGACTCGGGGTGATCAGGTCGGCTTGGGACCGATGGTGAGGGGCGCCCGGCAGGTGCACAGCGCCTCCTCACAGCGGTGGAGCCCCTCGTTGGCGGCCAGGCGATCGAGGACGCTCTCCAGGGTGCCCCGCAGCGACTGGAGCTCGACGATGCGACGCTCGGTCTCGGCCAGCTTGGCCCCGACCAGGGCCGCCAGCTCGGGATGATGGTCGCCACAGCACCCCTCGGCGACGTGGAGGAACTCCTTGGCCTCGGCCAGGCTCAGGCCGAGGATCTTGGCCCGGTTGATCAGCTCGATGCGGCGGAGGGCCTCGTCGTCGTACAGCCGATAGCCCGCGTCGGTGCGGCCGGCCGGCTCGACCAGGCCCATCGTCTCGTACAGGCGGAGGGCCTTGCGGCTCAAGCCGGTACGGCGACCCACCTCGGCCACGCCCAGACAATTCTCCTCGGTCATGGCCACAGTCTACGACCTGGCCCTTGGGGCCGGGTTGGGAGGTGGCGCCTCTCAGGAGGCGGCGCCGTAGGGGTGATCGGTGTTCTCGTAACAGTCGACGTGGTAATGCTCGACCCGGGTCCACACCCCGTCGATGTACACGTTGGCGATGACCTGCATCAGCCGGCGCTTGGCCCGGAACTTGACGGGGAGCCGGCAGGCCACGCAGGTCGCCGTGTTGCCCGCTTCGATCAGGCGCGTCACCGCCCGGCTGGTGAAGGTGCTCTGAAGTGTCATGTTGCGCGTATCGGCGCCCGGTGACCCGGAGTTGAGGGATCCGACGCGCTGCTAGTCCAGCGGAGGGCGGAACGACGATTCGAACCGCTTGAAGAAGGGCTGCACGGCCGACCAGTTCGTGGCCCGGGTCTCGAAGTTCAGGGCGAAGGCCGACTTGCCGGTCACCACGCCGAGGTCGATGTTGTGCAGGTCGACGCTGTGGCCGCCGGCGTCGACTTTGGTATAGGCGAACTCCCACTCGGCGGCGTCAAGGCTGCGGAACTGCGTTGGCTCGAGGCGGATGCGCCTGTAGCCGGGCTGCTCTTGTTGGAATCGCGTCTCCAGGTCGAGCCACCCCTGTTCGGCCGAACGGGCTGTCGACGGCTGAGCCACGACGCGCAGGGCGGCGGCCGACGCCGGATGACGGAAGTCGGTGTAGATGCCCTCGTGGGTGACGATCCACTCCTCGGGGTACTCGATCCGGAAGCCGGTGTCGGGATCGGTGTACCGGGCCCATTTCACCGCGGCGACGGCCTGCGCCGCCGGAGTCTCCGAGGTGAAGATGCTTCGCCCGTTGGTGAACAGGATGGCCACCATGACCGCCATGACCAGAGTGCACAGGCCGACGGTCCACATGCTGCGCTTGTGGAGGAGGGGCCAGGGCGGCGGCGGGCCCGTCTCCTCGTGCACCGACTCCACCGGTGGGGAAGGGCGACCGGGGTCGGGCGAGAACATGCGGGCGACGGCTTCCCGGGGCGTCAGGGGCGCCGGTGGCGGTCCCTCCTCGATCGGCGGCGTTGGCTCGATCGGCGGCGTTGGCTCGATCGGCGGCGTTGGCTCGATCGGCGGCGTGGGCTCGATCGGCAGGCCCGGCTCGGCTTCGACCATGACGGTCATGCCCTCTTCGGCCCGGGCCTCGGACGCGGGAGACGAGGCTGAGGCGGCGAGGTCCACGTCGATGTCCTCGGGGCCGACTGAGGCGTCCGGTGCCGCGATGTCGTCGTCGGGCAGGCCGAGCCACACGATGGCGTCCTCGGCCCGGGTGGGCGGCCCGCCGTCGTCGGCAGGGCGAAGGGAGGGGGCCAGCGGACCGGCGGCCGCGGTCAGGAGGGCCCGCAGCTCCCCGGGGCCGGCCCGGCCGGCCGGATCGGCCACCAGGGTGACGTCGAGCACCGCGCCCAGCGTCCCGGCGCGTACGGCGGGGCGGGGCGCCTGGGCGCGCATGGACATCAGGACCGAGGTGGGGCTGTCGCCGTTGAAAGGGGCAACGCCCTCGACGGCGAAGTAGAGGACGGCGCCGAGGGACCAGACGTCGGCCTCGGCGGTGCCGGCCTGCTCGGGCGCCATGAACAGAACCCCGCCCACGTTGCCGTTGCTCGCCACTGCGGGATCCCCGATCAACGAGGCGATGCCGAAGTCGGCCACCCGCACATCGCCGGTGCCGGGATCCTCGACGAACACCTTGGCCGGCTGCAGGAACCGGTGGACCATGTCCTGGCCGTGGGCCGCCTCGAGCACGTCGAGCAGCCGCAGACCCATCGCCGCCACCTGCTCGGACGACAGGGGGCCCTGGGCGTGGACCAACTGGGCCAGCGTCGGGGCTTCGATGAGCTCGGTGATCACCCAGGGCCGATCGCCGTCGTCGACCACGTCGAGAATGTGAGCCAGCCCGGCGTGGTCGACCGATGCCATGGCCCGCGCCTCGCGGCGGACCCTGGCCGCCAGGGCGCGTCGCTGCATGTGGTCGAGCGGGTCGGGAAAGCGGAGCTCCTTCACCGTGACGTACCGCTCGGAGAGCAAGTCCTCGGCCCGCCAGAGGATCCCCATCCCTCCCTCTTCGATGGCTTCGAGAAGGCGGTCGCGGTCGTCCACCACGCGGCCGGCAGTGAGAACGCCGGGCATGCGGACCAAGCGTAGCGCCGCCAGCCTGGCGGGCGACGCCACGACCAGCCTGGCGGGCGACGCCACGACCAGCCTGGCGGGCGACGCCACGACCAGCCTGGCGGG
>JBBSIS010000244.1:0-4736 GCA_038231955.1 Acidimicrobiales bacterium | reverse complement strand
TGCATCCCGGTCTCCACCAGGCCCTCGAAGCCGCCGTGGAGGTGCCACGCCATCCAGAACCCCAACAGGTCCACCGTCATGGTGTTTGCCACATGGGCGATCGACGGCTCCAGCAGTGGGAGGGCGAGCGCGTTCACGCCCTTGGCGTAGGCGTCCCAGGCCCGGCGCGCTCGGCCCTTGCCCTCGGGCGACTCGCTGCGATCACTGCGGAAGTCGGTCACGACGCCACACTACTCGCATTCCTGCCAGTACAACAACAGGCGTGTGATTCGTGCTCAGAGCAAGTGCCGGCGACGAGGCCACCGCTGCGAGACCGCCTAGGACCGTCGCCCACCAGGCCGACCCGACCGCCCTTCGCACGCCCTGACGAGTTTCGTTGCTATTTCAAGTGAAGATGGCAGCCGGGCAACTACGGCAACCGGCACTGGCTGAGGTATGCCGGATCCTCCAGCACATGCAGCAGGTGTCGGAAGCTTCTGGAGTGCCGAGCAGCTACGGCGACATCCATCTTGGAACAGATGCGCACGCTGTCTCGAACCTTTTCATACTGGTCCTCGATCACGGACTTCTTCAAAAGGGCGATGGCGTCACATTGGTCGGCCTTGTTTGGCTCGACCTTCTTTCTCATGGCCGACGTCACCTCAAAGCGACTTGGCTGAGCGAGAAGAGCGCCAAGGTCAGCCACCAGCCAGTTCTCGAAGCAGCGATTTTTCAACACAACATACGCAGGCAGGACCGCGCAAGCCCGCATCAAGGCCGCCGCGATGTCCCGAGCGATTCGCCCCGGGCAGGCGTCCTGCTGCTCACGATCCAGCAATACGACAGCAGCATCGGCGCCCTGGCCCGCTGCGATCATCAGCCGCGATTTACGCTCAGGAGCAATTACTGCGGGATTCGCGTCTGGCGACACTTTTAGGGGCCGCAGCAGCAAGTGTCCTCCGCGCGTGCAAATTTCGCGGGAGCAATTTCTCGTGTGAATTTGCCGGCGCTAGCGATGCGCTGCTCGCAATCGGCAAAGCAGCCGTTCCTATTGGGCCACCAGGAGGAACCGGGTATAGAAATCTTAACCTTGTGAACCTCTTCCTACACATGTGAGCGCCGCCGTAATTCCCTAGCCCAACGTTGCCGTTATTCCCCACCGGGCTCCTGGGATGAGTGTTCTACTCGATCCTGCCTCCCTTCTGCCGTGCGCTCGGGCGGAGGAGGTCGTCGAGTGCCCCGGCGAGTGCGTTGGCCGAAGGCCAGCCGAGGTCATCGGCGATGACGACGACCCGTCGACCGCGTCGGAGCCGCACCGTCCACACCCGCTCCACCGGTCGGCCATCTGGGCTGACGTCGGGGTGGTCAACCTCGATAAGGATCCTGGGCCGACGGGGCGTCGGCCTGCAGGCCGGCGAGCAGTAGACGGCCGGGCGTCCCGGGCCTCGGCGTCGAGGAACGGAGTTGGCGCACCCGGGCGCGGCACAGGCCACCGGCGCCGGGGTCATCGCTGGGCCTCCTGGGCAGCGACCCGTTCCACCAGCTCCGCCTTGGTGGCGAGTATCTCGTCACGACGGGCCAGGGCATCGGGGTCGCGCTGTGTGAGCGGGCGCAGCTCGTCGGCGATGGCGACGATCTCATCCACGATGGTCACGCTCCGGCCCCGGGGCGGCGGTTGGGACGGTAGCTGCGACCGGGCATGGCGACGTGGTGGGCGCCGTTGACCACCCGGTCCAGGATCGACTCGGCCACCACTGGATTCGGGAACAGCGAATACCAATCGGCGGCGGCCCGGTTGGCGGTGATCACCAGGCTGGCCCCGGCCCGTTCGCTGATCAGCTCATACAGGTCATCGGCCTGGGTGGCGCTGAAGGCCCGCATGGCGAAGTCATCCAGGATGACCAAAGCTGGTCGGGCCCAGCGGCGCAGGCGGGACTCCCAGCTGCGATCGGCGTGGCCGCCGGCCAGATCGGCCAGCAGCCGGGATGTCTTGGTGAACACGACGGCATGCCCACGCCGACAGGCGGCGTGACCGAGGGCCTGGGCGATCATCGACTTGCCCACCCCCACCGGGCCGTGGAGGACCACGGACTCGCCGGCGTCGATGAAGCGCAGGGTGGCCAGGTCGCGGATGTGGGCGGCGGGGATCTTGGGGTTGTAGGAGAAGTCAAAGTCCTCGATGGTGGCCGTCGCCTCAAAGCGGGCAGCTCGCAGCCGCCGCGCCAGGCCCGCCGCGTCGCGGCGGGCGATCACGGCCTCGCACAGGACTTGCAGGAACTCGAGATGACCGAGCTCGCCCGCCTGGGCCTGGCCCGAGACGGGCCTCGAGGGTGTCGAGCATCCCCGACAGGCGCAGCGTGGACAGGTTGGCCTCGAGCTGGTGGGTCCGGGTCATTACGCCCTCCCGGTGTCGAACAGGGCTTCGGGGCCATGCAGGTGAGCGGGAGCGTCCGGCGCTTCGTCGGTCTCGGCGCTTCCCTCGGACTCGGTGCCCGCAGCCAGGATGCCCTTCACGGTGCGATACGAGGGGTCGCCGACGGCGAGCGCCCGGGCGCAGGCGGCGTTGAGGCGTTCGGGGCCGTGCTTCTCCGCGAGGCGCACCACGCCTTGGGCCGAGCGCAGCCGGTGCAGGGCGTTGACCTCGAAGAGGGAGGCAATCACCTCGGAGACCGATCCGCCCAGCTCGGCGGCTTGTTTGCGGCACCACGCCGGCGTTCTCATGAAGAAGGCGACCTTCTCCGGCGGGTAGTCCGACCAGTCGGTCTGCTTGCCCTTCTCCAGCCGGGCCCAGGTCTTCACCACCGACCCCTCGATGAACACCTCGACGGTGCGGTCGCCCTCCCGGGCGTCGACGTGGCGGCCGATGTAGCGCCACGGCACCGAGTACAGGGTCTTGCCCACCTTGATGTGGCAGTCGGGGCCGACCTTGGGCGTGGACCAGCCGGCCAGCTCGAAGTCCGCCGGCGGCAGGGCCATCAGCGCCTCGGCCTCGACCGCGGAGAACACCACGAACGGCTCGGCGCCCTCCAGGCTGCGGTGGTGGCGGCGACCGGCCACCTTCATGCACCAGGTCAGGGCGTCGGCCTGCATGTGGGCCTCATCGCGCCACTCCCGACCCCGCCACATCGAGTCCCGCACGTAGGGCATCGGCCGCTCGACGCGAGGTTTGTCCTTTGGCTTCGAAGCCCTCGCCGGGTCTACGAGGGCGCCGTAGTGGGCCGCCAGCTCCGCGTAGGCCCGGTTGATCTTGGGGTCATAGAGATCGGGCCGGTCGACGCCGGTGGCCAGGTTGTCCGGGACAAGTCGACGAGGAGCACCCCCGAAGAAGGCGAAGGCGGCCACGTGGGCGGCCACCCACGAGCGGGCATCGAGGCGCAGCACCGGGCGCACGAACATGTGCCGGGAACACGCCAGCACCATCACGAAGGCCCACACCCTGCGCACCTTCCCGGTGGCCGGGTCCAGCCAGGAGCCCAGGTGCCCGTAGTCGATCTGGGCCTCCTCGCCCGGCTCAACGTCGGGGCGCAGCACCGTGACCCGGTCCCGCAGTGAGGTGTCGGGGAACTCCGAGACGACGAAGCGGCGGAAGCTGGAGATGCCCACCACGAGGCCGTGCTCGTCACGCAACCGCTGGTGCACCGTCGTCACGGTATTGGTCGTCAGCATCTCTTTGATCTGGTCGCGCTTCGCGTCGATCACCCCGAAGGTCAGGCTTCGGGCTTTGGCGTCGACCAGCTCGGGGAACCACCCCCGCACCAGCTCCGCCCACTCCGCCCGGCTCAGCGCCGGGCCGCCGGGGGCGAGCCCGGCCTCGGTGGCCTTGGCCACGTACTTGCGCACCGTCTTGGGGTCGATGCCCAGGCTGGACGCCACCACCGACTTCGGCCGGCCGGCGTGCCAGTGCTGCAACACCTCAACAACGTCGATCACTTCGAACTGCCTCCTTGCCATCTGGGGGAACCTCGCTCCTCGGGGAGCAAGGCGTCTACAGGTGCAAGGAGCCCGGCGGGTGGATCCCTCGTCCCGATAGCGAGCTAGGGAATTACGTCGGCGGCGAGGTAGGGCATTACGTCGGCGTCAAATCACTCCAGCTAGGGAATTACTTCGGCGCTGACACCTTGGTCATTGCGGCCTCGTTTCTGCACACCGGTCGTGAACTGGGGCTGGCGACGCGACTTCCGGTGGTGCTCCTCGCGGCGGTGTCCGTTTGGCTCATGATGGACCTCGCCGACAATCGGTCCCCTCTCCTTGACCAGAGCTGGGCCTGGCTCAGCCCCAGACTGGCCTCTCCCTATGTGGCGTTCGCCTCGCTGTTCACGCTGATCGGCGCGCAGGAGGCCTCGCTCGGGGTAGCGATCGTCTTCGCCCTGGCGTTCGCGGCGCTCATGCCCGGCCCGATCGTTGTCGCCATGATCCTCCGGGTCCGCCGGGATCGTCCCAGCCAAAGAGCGTGACTTGGAGGACTGGCTCTTCCTCATCGTGTTCGGGCCGCTGTTCGTGGCATCTCTGGTCTTCTGCCGGGACGGTTTCACCTCACGGACCCCAGTGGCGTTCCCCGCATCTCGACCTCGACCCGGCTGACCGCCGCGAGTTCGCGAGATTCCTTCGCTCGCGGGAACGCCTGCCTGAAGCCCGTCTGGTGCCTGTCACCGTCGCCTGGGCTGCCTGGGCTGAGGGCATACTCAGCCTGCCGAAGCTCTGCCGCTGGGACCGCTACCTGGGCTGGGCGTGGGTCTTTTGGATCGGGGGCGGCGCTG
>JBBSIS010000243.1:0-4758 GCA_038231955.1 Acidimicrobiales bacterium | reverse complement strand
GCGGGTCAGGGGCCTGCAGAGCCTGCAGCAGCAGCTCACCTGCGTGGAGCCGGGCAGCCGGGTGGCGGTGAACCTGAGCGGCGTCTCCCACGACGAGCTGGCCCGGGGCCACGCCCTGGTCAAAGCGGGCCAGTGGCGGACGACCCGCACGTTCGACGCATCGCTGCACGCGCTCGACAAGCTCGACCACCCGGTGAGCCGCCGGGGCGCCTACCAGGTGTACCTGGGCTCCGGCGAACACGCCGTCCGGTTACGGGTGCTGGGCGAAGAAGCCATCGCGCCGGGCAAGGTGGGGGCGGTCCGCCTGCACCTGCCCGTGCCGGTCGCCCTCCTGCCCGGCGACCGCTTCATCGTGCGGGAGAGCGGGCGGGACGAGACGGTGGGCGGCGGCGAGGTGCTCGACGTGGCCCCGGTGCTGACGGCATCGAAGGCCCGCCCGTCGCGATCGGTCGACAGGGTCGTCGCCGAGAGGGGCTGGGTGGCCGCCGACGATCTCGAGCACATGACCGGCGAGCGCCGGGAGCCCAATGTCGGCCGGTGGGTGGTGGCGCCGGCCGCCCTCGAGACTGCGCTGCACGACCTGCGGGTGGCCATCGACAGCGCCGGTCCGCTCGGCGTGGACCGGGCCGGGCTCACCGACCGCCAGCGCGCCGTGCTGCCACTGATCGACGACGTCGTGGTGGAGGGCGGTCGGGTGCGGCCGAAGGAGGCGGTCGACCCGCTGGCCGACCATCCCTACGTGGCCGCTCTGGAATCGACCCTCTTCACGCCGCCCGATCCGACCGGCGTGAACCGGGCCGAGCTGGCCGAACTGGTGCGACGGGGCCTGATCGTCGAGCGGGAGGGGGTCTACTTCGCCCCGTCGGCCCTCGACGAGGGGGCGAAGCGAGTAGCGGAGCTGCTGGCCGAGCACCCTGACGGCGTCACCGTGGCCCAGGTGCGCGACGCCCTGGGCACCACCCGCAAGCACGCCCTGCCTTTGCTCGCCCATTTCGACACCAGCGGTGTCACCCGGCGCCGGGGCGACGTCCGCATCGGCGGCCCCCGCCTGCCGGCGCTGTAGGGCCGGGTCGGCTCAGCCGACGTTGGCCATGCGCTGCTTGCGCTCCACCTCGTTGAGGCCGCCCCAGATGCCGTGCGGCTCTCGGATGGAGAGGGCGTAGTCGAGACAGGGCCGCCGCACCGGGCAGACGGCACAGATCTCCTTGGCCCGACTCTCCCGCGCCTCGCGCTCGTCTCTCCGTTCCGCCTGGGACGGTGGAAAGAACACTGCCGACTGAGGGCCCTTGCAGGCCGCCCGGTCATGCCAAATAGTTTCGACGCGCTGGCTGCTCACCGCGTTCCCCTTTTCTCCCGCCAGAAACGGTACGCCGCTTCTCCGGACGCCCACAAGAGGTCAATTCGCACATAGCGGCCGGCTGGGCGCCGGCCCTAATCGTTAGTGGTGGGCGTCCTTGGCCCCGCCGGTCTCGGGTTCGACCTCGAGCAGGAGGCCGTCGATGGCCACCACCCGCACCCGCTCGCCCTCCGGGATGGGCGTGGCCCGATTGGTCCGGGCCCGCCATGCGCCGCCCCGCAGGTCGACCATGCCCTCGGGGTCGATGCCGGTCGTCGCCTGGCCCATCTGTCCGATCATCGACTCCCGCCCGATGGTGGGCGTGGAGAAGCGGGCCCGCAGCATCGCCGTCATGCCCGACAGCATGAACAGGGCGACGCCCCCGGTGACCAGGGCGATCACCAGCAGCGACACCCGCAGTTCGCCGGGGAACAGGCGCCAGGATCCGACCAGGAAGCTGACGGTGCCGATGCCGGTCCACGCCCGGGGCGCGCCGGCCTGGACGTCGATGGCGTAGCCCAGCACCCCGAGGGCGACCAGCGCCAGGCCGAACACGCTGGTGGGCAGCACAGCCAAGCCGTAGGCGGCGAGCATGAACGACACCGCTCCCGTGATCCCGGCCACGCCAACCCCGGCGGTGAAGAACTCGAAGACCACGAGCAGGAGGCCGATCACCAGCAGCAGGTAAGCCACCGACGGTCGGGCGGTCAGGTGCAGCAGGCGCTGGGTGAGGCCCAGCTTGGCGAAACGGACCTCGCCGGCCTGCTCCCGACGGGGCCCGTTGTCACCGGGCACGACCTTGGCCGTGTGCAACGTCCGGCCGCCCAGGTCGCGGCCGTCGAGGTTCACCACGAACTCACCGAGGGTCGGATCCACGCTCTCGACCAGGCCCCGGGCCTGGGCGGCGTCGGGGCCGAGGCCGCCCACCTTCGATCCCGGCGCCATGCCTGCCGTGTCCGCCGCGGCCAGCAGGGCGGCGGCGGCGTTGTCGGCCTGAGCGCCGGAAGGCCCGACCCACACCGCCACCGGCGTCCGCGCCGAGCGGATGCGCTCGACGAGGGTGGCGAAGCGGTCCCGGCCGACCAACACGCCCGAGGTGTTGAGCTGGATGACCAGCACCTCGCTGCCGACCTCGTCGGCGGCGGTCACCGAGGCGGTCAGGAAGTCCACGGTGACCGGGTCGATCCGGCCGTCGACGGCCACGACGTCGACCACGCCGGCGGCGACGGCGGGCTGGTCCTGGGGCTGCTCCTGGGCCACGACCGGGGCCGGTGCAGTCGAGAGGGCGATACCGGCCAGGACGACGAGAAAGAAGAAGGTTCTGCGCATGCGGATGCGCCCAAGGTACTTGGCCGCCACCGGACGCCCGTAGGCTCGTCGCCGTGGATCCCCGCACCTTCTGCGCCCAGTCCAAGGTGGTGGTCGTGGCCGGGAAGGGCGGCGTGGGCAAGACGACGGTGACCGCGACCCTGGCCCGGATGGCGGCCGGGCTGGGCCTGTCGGTGCTCATCGTGGAGGTCGAGGGCAAGACCGGCCTGGCCGCCGCCTTCGGCGCCGAGGAGCTGGACTACGACGAGCGGGAGCTGGCGCCCGGCATCCGGGCCCGGTCGCTCACCCCTGATGTCGCCCTGGTGGAGTACCTGGAGGAACACGGGCTGCGGCGCCTCTCCAAGCGCCTGGTCAAGGGCGGCCTGGTGGAGGTGGTGTCGACGGCGGCGCCGGGCATCAAGGACATCCTGGTCCTGGGCAAGGTCAAGCAGCTCGAGCGCAACGGGGCCGCCGACCTGATCGTGCTCGACGCGCCGGCCGCCGGCCACGCCGTCAGCTTCCTGACCAGCGCCCGGGGCCTGGCCGAGATCGTGCGCAGCGGTCCCCTTCGGGCTCAGGCCGACGACGTGCTCGAGCTGCTCACCGACGCGTCCCGCTGCCGGGTGATGCTCGTCACCCTGGCCGAGGAGACGCCGGTGAACGAGGTGGTCGAGACCGCGTTCGCCCTGGAGGACAAGGTAGGTGTCGACCTGGGGCCGGTGGTGGTCAATGCCCTGTACCCCGTGCTGGGCGGCCTCGACGTCGACCCCACGACGGTCGCCGAGCAGGCGGGCGCCGTCCTGAGCGACGGCGACGCCGCCGTTCTGGCCGGAGCCGCCGCCTTCCGGGCCCGGCGCCAGGATCTGCAGCAGGACCAGGTCGCCCGCCTGACCGCCGCCCTGCCCCTGCCCCAGCTGCACCTGCCGACGGTGTTCAACGTCGACCTGGGCCCGTCCGACATCGACCACCTGGCCGCAGCCATGGCCGCGGGGATCGAGCGGCTGTCCGCCGCCCATGACCGCCGGACGGGGGTGGCGAGGTAGCGACGCTGGCCGAGCTCGTGACCCAGCGCTCGATCGTCGTGTGCTGTGGCCCGGGCGGCGTGGGGAAGACGACGGTGGCCGCCGCCGTGGCCGTGGAGGGCGCACGCCTCGGCCGGCGGACGGTGGTGCTGACCATCGACCCCGCCAAGCGCCTGGCCGACGCCCTCGGGCTCGACGACCTCACCGACTCGCCCCGGCGCATCGAGGGCGACTGGCCGGGCGAGCTGTGGGCCGTCATGCTCGATTCCCGCAGCACCTTCGACGCCCTGGTCGACACCTACGCCCCCGACGCCGACCAGGCCGCCGCCATCCTGGCCAACCGCTTCTACCGCAACATCGCCGGGGCGCTGTCGGGCACCCAGGAGTACATGGCCATGGAGAAGCTGTTCGAGCTGCACGTCGACGAGCGCTTCGACCTGGTGGTGGTCGACACCCCGCCCACCCGGAATGCCCTGGACTTCGTCGACGCCCCCCGGCGGCTCACCCGCTTCCTCGACAACCGGCTGTTCCGGCTGCTCATGCTGCCGGCCCGGACCGGTTTCAGGGCCGTCAACGTGGCCACCCAGGCGCTCCTGCGCACGGTCGGCAAAGTGGTGGGCGCTGACCTGGTCTCCGATGCCGTCATGTTCTTCCAGGCCTTCGAGGGCATGGAGGACGGGTTCCGCCAGCGGGCCCAGGGGGTGCTCGACCTGCTGGCCGACCCGGCCACCGCCTTCGTCCTGGTCACCGCCCCCCGGCGCGACGCGGCCCGGGAGGCCGAGTTTTTCGCCGAGAAGCTGGGGGAAGCGGGCATCGGCGTGCAGGGACTGATCGTCAACCGCATGCACCCCCGGTTCGAGACAGTCGAGCGGGCTGGCGGCCGTATCGCCGGGGGGACGGCGCTGGCGCCGCTGTACCGCAACGTCGCCGAGCTGGCTCGCATGGCCGAGGGCGAGGAGGAGCATGTGGCCGGGCTGGCCGCTCGTCTCGACGCGCCTGCGGTGCGGATCCCGGAGCTGGAGACCGACGTCCACGACCTTCCAGGCCTGGCCCGGGTGGCGGCGTTTGTATTTTCCGATCCCGCCTAGTTGG
>JBBSIS010000242.1:0-4780 GCA_038231955.1 Acidimicrobiales bacterium | reverse complement strand
CGTTGAGTTGCGCTCCCTCCGCAGTCGGATCGACGCACAACGGGCGAACCACCACGAGTGGCCGTCGAAGGAAGAGGAGCTGTTCGCCGATCTCGACCGCTACGACCGTCGCCTGCTCAAGGCGGCCGCCATGCTGAGCGTGGATGCTCCACGACCGGCGCACGACCGGGAGCTCCTCCTGTCTGATGACGAGCGTCAGCGCCTCGAGCACCACCTTGCCGGTTCAGGGCTCGACGTCCGGACCCCCGCCGGCGACGACCTCCGGGCCTGAGGTGACACCGTCGGCGACGGGCTCTCGCGGCGGCTACACCCGTGCCAGGCGCTCAGCCACCAGCTGCAGGCGCTCCATGGGCTGGACCATGGCCACCCGGACATGCCCGGACCCACCCGGGCCGTAGAGGTCGCCGGGCGACACGAGGACGCCGCCCCGCTCGGCCAGGCGCCGGGTGAAGGCCCAGGCGTCGCCCTCGGGGCCGTCCACACCTCCGCCGGGGGCGCGGGCCCAGAGGTAGAAGCTGCCACCGGGTAGGCCCACCGTGGCGCCCTGGCCTCGCAACACGTCGGCGAAGAACCACAGCCGCTCCAGGTAGCGCTCGCGCTGCTCGTCGACGTGGGTGTCGTCGTCGAGGGCCACCGCCGCCGCCGCCTGGACCGGCCCCGGCACCATGAACCCGGCGTGCTTGCGCACCTCGGAGAGGTAGTGCACGAGGTCGCCGTCCCCGGCGTAGAACCCGACCCGCAGACCGGCCAGGTTCGACCGCTTGGAGAGCGAGTGGACGGCCAGCACCCCGTCGAGGCCGTGCTCGAGAATGGTGTGGGGCAGGCCATCCCAGGTGAACTCGGCGTAACACTCGTCGCTCAGCACCGGCACGCAGTTGCCTCGGCCCCACGCGGCGGCGGCGCCAAGATCGGCCAGGGCGCCGGTGGGATTGGCGGGTGAATTGACCCACAGGCACAGCGCCCGCCCCGCGTCCTCGGCGCCGATGGTGGCGATGTCGTCGACGGCCACGGGTCGGCAACCGGCGAGGACGGCCCCCATCTCGTAGGTCGGGTAGGCCACGGACGGGTAAAGGACGGTGTCGCGATCGGGCGAGCGCAACCGCAGCCAGCCCACCACGTTGGCCACCAGCTCCTTGGTGCCCACGCACGCGGCCACAGAGTCCGGCCCCACCTCGACGCCGAAGCGGCGCGCCATCCAGTCCGCTGCGGCCTGGCGCAGGCGGGGCGAGCCGATCGACGCCGGGTACCCCCGCTCGGCCCCCGACGTGGCCAGGGCGGCCACTGCCGCCGGAGGGGGCGGGTCGTTCGGCGTGCCGATGGACAGGTCGACCAAGCCGCCGTCGTGCTGAGCCGCGGCCGCCTTGACCCCGTCGAGGCGGTCGTACGGGTACGGCGGCGGAACGAAGGCGCCGTCCGTGCCGGCGACGTCGGCACGGCCCGTCATCGCACGAACTCGGCGAAACGCCCGAGGGCATCGGGGCGGATACGGGCCCACAGACGGGTGGCGTCGGGATCGTGGGACTCCGAGACCACCTCGCCCTGGCGGTGGACGGCGGCGACCACGTCACCCCGGTCGTAGGGCACGACGAGCTCCACCACGTGCGTCAGCTCCCGCAGCCGGTTCCCGATGGCGCCCAGGAGCGCCTCGACCCCCTGACCATCGGCCGCCGACATGACGACCGAGCCGGGGTGACGCTCGATCACGCGCCGGACCGAGTCGGTGTCGTCGTCGTCCCGATGCGCCAGCAGATCGGCCTTGTTGAACACCACCAGCTCGGGCACGTCGTCGGCGCCTATATCTCTCAGCACGGTCCGCACCGCGTCCATGTGGGCGGCGGGGTCGGCCGCCGAGACGTCGACCACGTGGAGGAGCAGGTCGGCCTGGGCCACCTCGTCGAGGGTGGAACGGAACGCCTGAACGAGCTGGTGGGGCAGCTTGCGCACGAAGCCCACCGTGTCGGTGACCAGCACCCGCTCGCCGCCCGGGAGATCCAGGCGCCGCGTGGTCGGGTCGACGGTGGCGAAGAGCCGGTCCTGTACCAACACGCCGGCGTCGGTGAGGCGGTTGAGCAGAGTCGACTTCCCCGCGTTGGTGTAACCCACGATGGTGACGGTCGACAGGCGGGAGCGGATGCGGGCCTTGCGCTGGGTCCGGCGGTTCTTGGTGAGGGCCTTGAGGTCGGCCTGAAGCTTGGTGACCCGCCTCACCAGCCGGCGGCGGTCGACCTCGAGCTGGGTCTCGCCGGGCCCACGGGTGCCGATACGACCGGCCTGCTGGCTGAGGGCGACGCCCTTGCCCCGCAACCGCGGCAACCGGTAGCGCAGCTGGGCCAGCTCGACCTGGGCCTTGCCTTCCTGAGTGTGGGCGTGCTGGGCGAAGATGTCCAGGATCAGGGCGGTGCGGTCGATCGCCGTGCGCCCCAGGATCTTCTCCAGGTTGCGGCTCTGGGCCGGCGACAGCTCGTCGTCGAAGATCACGGTGTCGGCGTCGACCGCGTTGGAGATGTCTCGGAGCTCCTCGGCCTTGCCCTTGCCCACGAAGGTAGCGGCATCGGGCTCGCTACGGCGCTGCAGGACGCGCTCGGCCTCGTCGGCGCCGGCGGTGTCGGCCAGGGCGGCCAGCTCCTCCAGCGACGCCTCGGCCTCCGACACGCTGGCCGGGGGAATGGCCACGCCCACCAGCACCACGGTCTCCCGCCGGTGCCGCTCGATCAGCGCCATATGGCCCGCTCTCGACCGCTCAGCGCCAAAATGGCCCGCTTTCGGCCGCTCAGCGCCATGGGATCTCGACCGTCGCAATGTGGTCGGCGGGGCCGCTGAGGATCATGGTGTCGCCCCGCAGTTCGACGGTTGCGTCGCCACCGGGCTGGTGGACGATCACCTTCCCCCCGCTGATCCGGCCCCACACGAAGGCGGCGGCTGCCGCTGCGCAGGCGCCGGTGCCGCAGGCGAGCGTCTCCCCCACGCCCCGCTCCCACACCCGCATGCTGATGGTGTCCGCACCCCTGCCCGACTCGGGCCGGCCAGCCCGCTCCGAGGGCCGCTCGGGCCCGGGGCGGGGGCCGAGCTGGACGAACTCCACGTTGCGGCCCTGCCACTCGGCCGCCCGCTTGGCGATGCGGAGCTTCGTCAGATCCTCGACCTCAACGACGGTATGGGGGTTGCCCATGTTCACGAAGGCGACACCCACGTCCTTGGGCTCGACCTGGGCCGGCCCCATGTCGACGGTGGCCCAGCCGTCGTCGTCCACCGTGACCAGCCGGTCCCCTGCGTCGGTGTGCACCACCATCTCCTGCCCCGAAAGCCCGGCATCGACCAGGGCCATGGCCATGCACCGGATCCCGTTGCCGCTCATCTCGGCCCGGCTGCCGTCGGCGTTGTACAGCTCCATAGTGAACTGGGCGTCGGCTTCGCCCGGCGTGACGCGGATGAGCCCGTCGGCGCCCACGCCCCGGTGGCGGTCGCAGAGGGCGCGAGCGTCGGCTGAGTCGACAGGGCGGAGGGCGCCGAGGTCGAGCAGCACGAGGAAGTCGTTGCCGAGGCCGTGGTACTTCTCGATCCTGATCATGTGATGAACGAGGTCATGGGGTGGCCCAGTGTCCCAGGAGGGCGGGCAGTAGATCGACCGGATTCCCGCCGGCGCCGAACCAGATGATGCGAGGGTCGCGGCGGAACCAGGCCCGCTGGCGGCGGGCGAACTTCCGGGTGCGGCTGACGGCAGTCGCCACCGCCTCGGCGAGGCTGCAGGCGCCGGCGACGTGGTCGAGCAGCTCCCGGTAGCCGAGTGCCTGCCGGGCAGTGCGCGACAGGCCCTTCGTGCCGGTGGCCAACCGCCGGACCTCGTCGAGGAAACCCTCGGCCAGCTGGGCCCGGTACCGGGCCTCGATCCTCGTGTCCACGACGGCCCGTGGCAGCCAGACACCGGCCAGGCGGAACGGCGTGGGGGGGTAGGCCCCCAACCCGGGGCCGAAGGAGGAGAACGGCCGGCCGCTGCCGAGAGTGACCTCCAGGGCCCGCACCAGGCGACGGGCGTTGCCCGGTTCGATGCGAGAGGCGGCCAGCGGATCCAACTCGGCGAGACGGCCATGGAGCTTGCCGGGCGGCAGGCCATCGAGCGTGGCCTTCACGTCGGGCCACTCCCCCGGCAACACCAGCCCGTCCACGACCGACTGCACGTACAGGCCGGTGCCGCCCACCACCAGGGCCCGGTGGCCCCGGGCCTCGATCCCGGCGACGGCCGCGCGTACGTCGACCTGGAAGCGGGCCACGGAGTAGTCCTCGCTCGGTTCGGCCACGTCGAGCAGGTGGTGGGGAACCTCCTGCTGCTCGACCGGTGATGGCTTGGCCGTGCCGATGTCCATGCCCCGGTACACCTGCATCGAGTCGGCAGAGACCAGCTCCACGTCGCCCAGGGTGGTGGCCACGGCCATGGCCAACGCCGACTTGCCCGACGCCGTCGAGCCGACAAGCACCAGGTGCCGACCGGGTGTGTTCAATCCGCGGCCCTCTGCGACCTCCGAATGACCAGACCCGATCGCCTCACCCGGCGCTGACCGGAATGCGGACCTTGTGGCGGGGGCGGGCGGTGAGCTCGACCAGCTCGCCCCGCAGGAAATGGGCGGCGGCGCCCGTGACCTGCACGGTGGCGAAGGTGCCGGCGGCCGGGACGGGGCCGGGGAAGTGCACGAGCTTGTTGTGCCGGGTACGGCCGGTGGCGACGGTGGGATCCTTCTTCGACGGTCCCTCGACCAGCACGTCTTCGATCCGGCCGATGCGGGCG
>JBBSIS010000241.1:0-4838 GCA_038231955.1 Acidimicrobiales bacterium | reverse complement strand
GACAGGTTCACCACGAAGGTGCCCCACGGGAAGGGCCCCTCGGCATGACGGCTGATCAGACCGTCGAGCTGGTAGCGGGCCACGGCGCCGAGGAAACCAGCCGCTCCCACCCACACGCTGCGCACGCGGGCAGGGTACCGCCGGCCCGTCCCGGCCCCGGGCACTCCCTATGCTCGGCGCCCATGACCCCCGAGCGCCAGAACCGCTGGTTGGCCGAGGCCGGCGGTCGCAGCCGGACGTACGACCGGCGCTGGGCGGAGATGGAGAAGCAGGGCGAGCCCGTCCACGGCGAGGCCGACTTCGTCGCCGGCCTCGGTCCCGGCTCGATCCTCGATGCCGGCTGCGGCACCGGTCGTGTCGCCATCGAGCTGGCCCGGCGGGGGATCGACGTGGTCGGCGTCGACGTGGACGGGTCCATGCTGGACGTCGCCCGGGCCAAGCAGCCTGAGCTGACCTGGGTGGAGGCCGACCTGGCCGTCGTGGACCTGGGTCGGAGCTTCGACGTGATCGTGCTGGCCGGCAACGTCATGATCTTCCTGGCGCCCGGCGCCGACGCGCTGGTCGTCGCCAACCTGGCCCGCCACCTGCGCCCGGGCGGGGCCCTGGTGGCCGGCTTCTCGTTGGAAGCAGGCCGGCTCGACCTCCCGGCGTACGATCGGTACGCGGCGGAGGCCGGCCTGGCCCCGGAGAGCCGATGGGCGACGTGGGACGGCCAGCCGTTCGTGGGCGGCGGCTACGCGGTATCGCTGCACCGCCGGTCGGACGAGGTGGCGTAGGCCCGGTCAGGTGCTCGAGCGCTTGGACTTCTCGGCCTTCTTGGCCTTTTTGGCCGACCGCTTCTCCTGAAGCGACTTGCCTTGCTTTTTCTGGTTGTTCGATTGAGGGGACTTCTCAGCCATGGGCGGAGACTACGCCTGCGGGCGACCGTCGGGGGTGTACCGATCTTCGCCCACCCCCGAGCCGACGCCTGCCATAGTTCGGGGGTGGGCGTCGGGCCAGGGATCCAGCGGCAGGCCTCGGGCTCGCCGTACGAGCCGGTCGTGGGGTACAGCCGGACCGTCGTGGCCGGCCCCTTCATCTTCGTCGCCGGCACGACCGGCACGCTCGACGGCGCGGTCGTGGGCCACGGTGACCCCTATGCCCAGGCGGTGCAGGCCCTGCGCAACGTCGAGCAGGCGCTGGCCCTGGTCGGCGCCCGTATGTCCGACGTCGTGCAGACCCAGCTCTTCGTCACCGACATCAGTCGATGGGCCGAGGTCGGCCAGGCCCACGCCGAGGCCTTCGCCGGCCACCTGCCCGTCACGGCCATGCTCGGGGTGGCTGCCCTGATCGACCCGGCCATGCTCGTCGAGGTCCAGGTCACGGCCTACCGCCTGTCGTAGTCCCGTCCTGCGGTCGAGGTGTTCGCCATGGTGGGAACATGGGAAGAAGGAACGAACAGTCACAGGCCAGTAGCAGGGAGAGTGCATGTCCGGGCGGAGCAAGGACGGGTCGGTCACGGTGGTGGTCCCCCGGTCGCGCCTGAGAGGCGTGGTGGTGGCCGGGCTCGTGGTGCTGGCCGTGCTGGCCGGCGCCGGGCGGCTGGGCGGCCTGCTGCCGTCCCTGCCCAACCCGTTCGGCTCCACCACTGTCGACCGCAGCCAGCCGGCCCTGCTCGAGTCACTCGTTGACCTCAGCAAGTACCAGGCGGCCACCGCCAACCTGCAGGTCATCGTGGACAGCGAGAAGGACGCCAAGTTCCTGCCTTCGTTCATCCGCGGAGAGCGCACCGTGTTCGTCGCCGCTGGCGCCGTCGACGCCACCGTCGACTTCTCCCAGCTCGACGCCCGCGCCATCCAGGTCTCCGAGGACCGGCGCTCGGCCACCGTGGCCCTACCGGCGCCTACGCTGTCGGAGGCGGTGGTCGACCCCGCGCAGAGCCGGGTGGCCACCCGGAGCCGGGGTCTGCTCGATCGGGTGGGCTCGGTCTTCTCCGACTCACCGACCAGCGACCGCCCGCTCTACCTGGCCGCCCGGGCCAAGATGGAGAAGGCGGCGGCCGAGAGCGACCTCCGGGCCCGGGCCCAGTCCAACACCACCCACATGCTCGAAGGGCTGCTGCGAGGGCTGGGCTTCACCAGCGTGACGGTGACGTTCAGCCCGAACCCGGCCTGATCGCCCGAACGGCGCCGATGTCGTCCGCATCACCGGGCGTCTTGTCGGAACGGTACCGGCGCACCCGCGCGAACCGGAGGGAGACGCCACCGGGATAGCGGTCCGATGCCTGCACGCCGTCGAGGGCGATCTCCACCACCAGCTCGGGCCGGACCTCGACGGTGATGCCCGACCGGGCCACCTCCAACTCCAGTAGGCGCTCGGTCTGCCAGGCCAGCACCCCGTCGGTGAGGCCCTTGAACGTCTTGCCGACCATGACGAACCCGCCGCCCGGTGGCCCGGGCACTCGGGCCCCCAAGTGGAGGTTGGACAGCCAGCCGTGGCGTCGCCCATGGCCCCATTCGGCGGCCAGTACGACCAGGTCGAGCGTCCTCACCGGCTTGACCTTGCGCCACGCCGATCCTCGCCGGCCGGCCTCGTAGCGCGATGCCGCCCCCTTCACCATCACCCCCTCGTGGCCCGCCTGCAGCGCCCCGTCGGCGAATGCCCCCGCCTCGTCGGCATCTGCGGTCACGATCGACGGAACCCGCAAAGTGCCGGCGACGGTCGCCAACACTGCGGCCCGCACCATCAGCGGCTCGTCCAGCAGATCCCGCCCGTCGACATGGAGGCAGTCGAAGAACCACACGCCGAGCTCGGCGCCATGGCTCCCGCCGCCGGCGTGGCGGCCGAAGCGGCTCATCGTGTCCTGGAACAGGTCGGGGCGGTGATCGGGGCCCGTGGCCAGAACCTCCCCGTCCAACACCGCCTGGGTCACCGGCAGTCGGGCCACGGTCTCGACCACGCCGGGGAGCCGAGCGGTGACGTCGTTGAGGTTGCGGGTGAAGAGGCGTACCTCGGCGCCGAGGCGGTGGGCCTGGATGCGAGCGCCGTCCAGCTTCCATTCCACCGACGACAACCCACACGCGCCGATCGCCTCCCGCACGTCGGCGGCCGACGCGGCCAGCATGGGCTGGACCGGGCGCAAGACCCGGAGGCCGATGGCGGCGAGCCCCTCAGTGCCGCCGGTGATGACGACGGAGGCCACCCGGGACAGATCTCCATCGAGCATGACGGCCCGCCGTACCAGGTCGCGGGGGACAGAGAAAGCGGCGGAGAGGGCGTCGACCACCAGTGCATCGAGCGCCCCTTGACGCACGTCGCCGAGCAGGAGCCGGGTCAGAAAGTCAGCCTCCTCGACGGTGGCCCGGGCATACACGCCCGTGAGCGTGGCCGACCGGGCGCCCGCCGATCCCGGTCCGGTCATGGCCGCCAGGGCGCTGACCACCTGATCGACATCGAGGATGGTCATGACCGGGGCAGTCGCGAGCGTCACGTCAACCGCAGAGAGCTGCGCCCACCCCACGCCAACCCGTCCCTGGCGCAGCCGGCCGGCCAGCATGGCTGCCGCCGGGCCGATCTCGCCCGGCCCGGCCCGGTTCAGGACGTCGGCCACCGCGGCGACCTTGGCTGTCCGCGACCGGGTGGCTCCCACGACGGCCGAGGCCCGGGCCAGGTCGGCGAGGAGCATGCCAGGATCCTGCCAGCCGCGGATACTCATCGCCGGCGGTCGTGCGAAAATGGGCTATGGACATCGGCATCATCGGTTCGGGCATGATCGGTGGAACCCTCGCTCGCCGGTTTGCGGCAGCTGGCCACCGCGTGACCATCGCCAATTCTCGAGGCCCCGAGTCGCTCGCCGGCCTGGTGGCCGAGATCGGCGACCAGGCTCATGCCGCGACCACCGACGGAGCGGCGGCGGCAGGCCCGGTGGTGGTGGTCGCCATCCCGATGGGCCGATATCGAGAGCTGCCAGCCCACCAGCTCGCCGGGAAGGTCGTGGTGGACGCCAACAACTACTACCCGGGGCGGGACGGCTCGATACCGGAGCTGGACGCGAACACGATCACGTCGAGCGAGCTACTGGCTGCGAGCCTCGACGGCGCCCGGGTCGTAAAGGCGTTCAACACGATCTACTTCGAGCACCTCCGCGACCAAGGCACGCCGGCCGGGACACCCGGCCGGCGTGCCTTGCCGATCGCCGGCGACGACCCCCAGGCCAAGCGGACGGTGGCCTCCCTCATCGACGACCTCGGTTTCGACGTGGTTGACGTGGGCGCCTTGGCCGCCGGCCGACGCCAAGGGCCGGGCACGCCGGTCTACAACATCGCCCTGACCAGAGACGAGCTCCTCGCCGTCCTCGACTGACCGGCCAGCGCCGGCGCCGCCTACGCCGGGGCGACAGTGGCCAGGAGCTCCTGGCGGTCCATCGACGAACGGCCGGGGATCTGCTGCTCGCTGGCCAGGGCCTTGAGCTCCTCGGTGCTGAGATGCTCCTTGTCAGCCGCGGTCGGGGCGCCGAGCTGGGCCTTCCTGGCCTCGAGGCGCTGCCCCAGGTCTTCCAGCGCCGCCTTCTCCATGGCCTTGCGGCACGGGGGGAACAGCTCTTCCTCCTCCTCGCCGGCGTGGTGCTCGATGCTCTCGATCAGCACCTTCATCTTGGCCGTGAAAGCGTCGTCCTCGGGGCTGAGCGGCTTGATCTCGCTCATCAAGATCTTGGCAACGTGGTGCTCCTCGACGCCCTCATCGACGGTATCCTTGATCTCCTCCGATGCGTCACTGACCCCGGGGTAGAAGATCTCCTCCTCGATGGTGGTGTGCACTTCGAGGTCGGTGATGATCTTCTCGCTGAGCTCGGCCATCAG
>JBBSIS010000240.1:0-4851 GCA_038231955.1 Acidimicrobiales bacterium | reverse complement strand
GGCGTCGCGATTCCCGCAGGTGGATCCGCTTGCGGGGAGGGCCGTGAACCCCGGCGCCGGCCGGCGGGCATCGCGCACTCCTGGGCTCGTCGGCGGGCACCCCTGGTTGGGCGGGTCGGCCCAAGGCTCAGCGGTCGAAGGCGGTCGGGTGTCGGGGCTGGTACAGCCCCAGCTGGCCGCCGCCGGGCAGCACGATCGACACGAGCAGGCCCCATCCCTGGTCGGTGACCGGCCCGGCGAACTCGGCTCCCTTGGTCGTGAGGTCAGCGACCGTCGCCTCCACGTCGTCGCACAGCAGGTACATCTCGTGGACCCCGCCACCGTCGGTGGGATGAACGGCGACCTCGGCAGGGGGCATCTTGAACACGAGCCAGCCGTCACCGGCGTCGACCGGTGCGAAATCGAGGACGTCACGGAGGAACTGCCGGTCCGCCTCTGCATCCCGGCTGTAGATGATGACGTGCGCCCCGTTGATCATCCGCCGACGCTCTCAGAAGGGCGCTCGCGGTGCAAGGGTGATCCCGGGCTGCTGCCGGTAAGTACAGCGGTGTAACTTTCGGGGTGACCCGCTCCCCGAACGTCGCGGAGGTCGCCCGTGAGGCTCAGCTGCCGGCAGCGATCCTGCCCGTGACTCGTCAAGTCGCCACTTTTCGGTTCGCTCGCAGTGAGGGTGGGGGCGTCGTCGGTCATCGCGGAGCTCCTGTCGTGAGGACCGTCTTGCCGACGGTCGCCCGTGACTCGATGGAGCGGTGGGCCTCGGCCGCCCGCGCCAGTGGGAAGCTCTGGCCGATCACCGGAACCAGGACACCGGTGGCGAGAGCATCAATGGCGTGCTCCTCTAGGCGGCGAATCGGTCCCTGCGCCTGTGAGGGACCAGGCCCGATCGCGGCCGACGTGATGATCCCGCGGGCGAACAGGTCCATGCTCGTCAGCGTGGTCGGTGAGCCCGACGACCACCCGTAGAGCATCAGCCGTCCGCTGGGGCCGAGGAGTTCGAGCGCCTGGCGGCCCTTGTCCCCGCCCACTCCGTCAACGGCCACAGTGACGGCCCGGCCGTCGAGCTCGGACCGGACCGTCTCCCCCCAACCAGCGACGTCGTAGTCGACGGTGATGTCAGCGCCTTGGGCGCGGGCGTGAGCGACCTTTACCGGCCCGCCCACTGCGGCCACCACCGTCGCCCCGGCATTGCGTGCGGCCTGCACCAGCAAGCTACCGATGCCGCCCGCCGCGGCGGTGACGACCACGACGTCGTCGGCAGTGATCCGGGCACGGTCGAGAATCGCCATGGTTGTCCGTCCCGTGCCGATCATCGTCACCGCGGCCGCGTCGGAAGCGCCCTCGGGGATGACATGGAGCCGCTCGACGTCGCAAACCGCCCGGGTGGCGTAGCCGCCGCTTGCCGGGCCGAGGTGGGCCACACGCGTGCTCCGAGCCACGACGGTGCGACACCCTGGCCAAGCCCGTCGACGGTGCCGGCAACCTCCCGGCCCGGTATGGCGGGGAGGTCGGGGAGGGGGAGGGGCCCCATTTGTTGGCCGGCTCGCAGGGACGTGTCGATGAGGTGGACCCCGGCTGCCGAGACGGCAATCCTGACCTGACCAGCTCCGGGCTCGGGATCGTCGACCTCTTCGTAGCGGAGGTTCTCGGCAGGCCCGAAGGCGTGGAGCCGGATGGCGTGCATAGGTGATCTCTCCTGATTCATGTCTCGGTTCATGTTTCGTCCATCCCCCAGGACACGATCCGGTCCGGGTGGATGCGAATGAGCGGCGTGGGCGACTCGATGGCCTCGGCCCGACCACGCACCTCCACACAGCGCGGTCGCCACGGCGGGAGGACGTCGTCGACGACGATGGCGGCCCGCCTCGTGCGGGCGACGTCGCGGAACTTCTTGGTCCTGGCCGGGTCACGGCCGCCGACGTCGATCGAGTCGTGCTTGGGGTTGTACGACCAGCCCACCGGTATGACATGGGGCATGCCATCGGTGCCGACGGTGGCCAGGCGGCCGAGGTGGCGCTCGCCGAGGAGATAGGCGAGCTCGGCCTCGCTGAAGGCGCTCATGCTGCGAACCGGCGGGCCGCTGTGGCGACCTCCCGACCCAGCATGTGCAACTGGGCACCCACGGCCGGATCCCGGGGGACGCCAGCGCCGTCGAAGACCTCCCACGCTCGGGCCAGCGGCACGACGAACGGGACTGTCCAGCCCCGCAGCGCCCGGACCACGAACTCCATGGTGTTGATGGCCTGGAGGCCCTGGACACCCGCAGCGGTGGCGATGAGGCCGACCGGCTTGGCGCTCAGGAACGGCTGCTCACGGTCGGCCAGCAGCTGCAGCCAGTCCAGGGCGTTCTTGAAGGCGCCGCTCACGGTGCCGTGGTAGAGCGGACTGCTCCAGATCAAGGCGTCGGCCGCGGCCGTGGCTTCGACCAACCGGGTGACTCCGGGGTTGACAGGAACCTCCCGGCCGTAGAAGGGAAGGGCGAGGTCGCGCACGTCGAGCAGGTCCACGGTGGCGCCGGCCTGCTCGGCCGCATCGAGGGCGAAACGCACGGCACGCAGGCTTGAGGAGTTGTCACTGAGCGACCCGCCGAGGCCGACGACGTGGGGAATGGAGGTCATGACAACCGATGGTATGATCTCAACCTAACTTGAGGTCAAGAGGAGATTTCCCGTGACGGTCGAGCATCAGCTCCCGATCGGCGCTGTCGCCGCCCGCGCCGGGGTAAGCGTCTCGGCGCTTCGCTTCTACGAGGATCGCGGGCTGATCGCTTCCACCCGCTCGGGTGGCGGCCATCGCCAATATCCCCGCGGCGTGCTGCGGCGGCTGGCGTTCATCCAGGTGGCCCAGCGCGTCGGCCTCAGTTTGGAGGACATCGGTCTGGCCCTCGCCTCCCTGCCCGAAGAAGGGCCGACGGCCAGGGATTGGTCGAGGCTCTCGGCAGCATGGCGGCCCGTTCTCGATGACAGGATCCGCATCCTCGAGGGGCTACGTGACCAGCTCGACTCCTGCATCGGGTGTGGTTGCTTGTCGCTCGAGCGCTGCCGCCTCCGCAACCCCGGAGACTGCGCCAGCGGGGCCGGTGCGGGTCCCCGCTACCTGCTCGGCGACAACCCGATCGCCTGATCGGGAGGGCTCGTCCCAGCGCACAGCGATGGCCTGGAAAACGCCAGCGCTACCTACTGATGGATGTTGAGGAGGGCCTCGCGGCGCGAGAGACTTGACAACCTGGCCCCGTGCCCGTCGATGAAGGCGACGACCGAATCGGGGTCAACCCAACCAAGTCCCGCAGCATCCAGCCGATGGCCATGAAGAAGTCGGGGTGGTCGGCCCGAGCCAGGCACGCGGCGAACACCCAGTCCCGGTCGATGGCATCCTTCCAGCCATCCATGTGAATCAGCGCGCTACGGGTGAGCCAGAGGTCCGGTGCGGAGGGGCACCGAGGAGCTCCTGGTCATCGACGAACCCCCACACATCGGCGATGAGGCCGTCTGTAGCGAATCGGAATGCGCGCGCACCCGGCACCGGCAGCGACTCGATGTGTCCCCCGCACAGCCAGGAGGTCGACGATGGCCACGACCATGGCGTCGTTGCCCATGAACCTGGCGGACGTCGATTGTCCAGGCGTCGAGGGCTGCATCCGCTCACCAAGGATCCGGAAGACCTCGTCGTAGCCCTGAAGGGACCTGCTTGCCCTTCGGATCCTCGAACTCGGGATCCACGGACGGATCTGGCCAGCGCTATCGATGGTGACGAGACGCTCGCCGAAGGCTGCCGCCCGAAGGCCTTGTCGCCTTCATGTGGAGCCTGACAGCCGCGCCTTCATGTGGAGCCTGACAGCCGCGCTGGGCCGAGGTGGTCGAGAGGCTTCTTCTCCGCCGCTCAGGATCCGGCTCCGCCCGAGGAAGGTCCATTGCAGGCCGGTTGCTCTGGCGCACCGGACGGCGGTTGGTGCCGCCATCACGACGCTCGGACCCCTCGGAAACCTCACCGCTCGGGCGGTCCAGCTCAGTCGTAGGACCGGATGGCTCGCACGTTGAGGAACACCATCAGGGCGCCGGCGGCGGCGACAACGGCGAAGCCTCGGCCGATCTTCGCCCAGGCGAGGTCGTCGAGGATGAGCGAGCGGAGCGCCTCCATGATGTAGGTGACCGGGTTGAACGTGGCCGCGATCTCCATCGGTCGCGTGAGCAGGTTGCGCGGGACGAAGTTCGGTGTCAGGAATAGCAACGGGAAGAACACCAGCGAACCCGACTGGTTGGCGGCCGCGCTGCGTGACTTCAGGGCGATGAGGGTCCCGGCTGTGGAGTGCTCTAGCCACCAGGCGGCGGCGCGCCAGTCGAGCGGGGCGTAGCGGCTGATCGTCTCCACCCGGCCGTCGGGGTGGGTGGTGGTGCGTTCCTCGAGTACCGCCCCGCCCCGGGCGGCCTGGGCCAGCTCGGTGACGTTGCGGACCTCGGCTTGCGCGCGCGCCTGCGTGACGGCCTCGTAGAAGGCGACGAACTTGGCCTCGTTCGGTCGAGGTCGCTCGCCCGGAAGGTCGAGGCGGGCGACCTCGGCCCTGCCCCGGGACATCCACTTGTCGGCGGTGCGGTCGCCGAGCCCGGCGTCCTCCCCGGCGACGGTGAGGTAGTTGCCCGCAGCGGTGGCGGCAACCACTCGGTTTTGAACCTCGGGCGTCAGGCGGGTGGGACGCCCATCAGCGACCTCCTCCGTTCCGGCCCTGCAACCCCCTAAGAGGCCGGAGAAGGCTTCCGGATCCAACTCGAGAGAAGATAGATGTCGATAATCGTCAGCACGAGGAAGATGGCGGAAATAGTCACCACAAAGGCGCTCTGACCGAAGGCCGTGATGTCT
>JBBSIS010000239.1:0-4896 GCA_038231955.1 Acidimicrobiales bacterium | reverse complement strand
GTGGTCGTGGTCGGCGAACACCGAGGTGATCCTCGTCGACGACGGCAGCGACGACGGGACCGCCGATCTCGTGGAGGACCTGATCGCCGATCTCGCCGACGCCCGGCTCCTCCGCCTCGGCCACAACCAGGGCAAGGGCGGGGCGGTTCGTGCCGGCGTGCTCTCGGCCCGAGGGGCGGTCGTGGCCTTCGCCGACGCCGATTTGTCGGCCGACCTCGACGAGGTCGAGCGATGCTTCGAGGAGGTGGAGATCGCCGGGGTCGACGTGGTCGTCGCAACGCGCGTCGGGCTGGGGAGTGACATCCGTGTCCATCAGCCGTCGATGCGCCAGCTGACGGGCAAGTTGTTCAACGCGGCGATCCGAGGCCTCGGCCTCACGAAACTGCCCGATACCCAATGTGGCCTGAAGGCGTTCCGGGCGACTGCGGCCACTGCTCTGTTCGAGCCGCTCACCACTCGCGGCTTCGCGTTCGATGTCGAGCTGTTGGTGCGGGCGAGCAACCTGGGACTGAACGTCGTGGAGCTACCGATCGCCTGGGAACACAGGGAGGCCTCCCGGGTCAGGCCCTTCCACCACGGTCGTGAGATGTTGGCCGACTCCTTGCGCATCAGGCGCACGATCGGCCTCCCTCAGCCTGCGTCCGGGATGACCGATCCCACCTTCGACGCCATGGCCGCTATCGAGCGCGACCACTGGTGGTTCACCGCCAAACGCCGCCAAGTGCTCGAAGCGCTGCGCCTTGCCGGTGGCACGGGTGCATTGTTCGATGTCGGATGCGGTACAGGTCAGACCGTGCGGGCCCTGGCCAGTGCCGGCTTCAAGCCGGTGGTCGGGTCAGACCTGAGCCGCTACGCGCTCAGGAAGGCTACCGAGGCGGTCCCCGAGTGCGTCTTTCTCACTGCGGACGCGATGAAGCTTCCCGTGCCGGACGCCACCCTCGGCTGTGTGACCTCGCTCGACGTGATCGAGCACCTTGATGACGACGTCGCTGCCCTACGCGAGTACGCCCGGGCCGCGGCCGGCGGGCTGGTCGCCTGTACCGTGCCCGCCTACGCATGGGCGTGGAGCCAGCATGACGTCCATCTCGGCCATCGCCGTCGGTATACACGGGCCCTACTCCTGGAGGCCGTCGAGCGTGCCGGTCTCGAGACGATCTCCTGCCGGTACTTTCACCACTGGCTGGTTGCCCCCGCCGTGCTCCTGCGCAAGACCCCGCTGGGTCGCCTGTTCCGAGGTCAGGCCGAGGCCTCAAGCTTCGTGAACCCCACCGTGAACCGGGCCTTGACCGCCCTGTCGCGCTTCGAGCACTGGATCGACCAACGGATCGACGTTCCCTTCGGCCTGTCGATCCTCGTGATCGCTCGTGCGCCTGCGCTGGCCTGAGCCAGCGCCGTCCGACGCCGGGGTGGCGTCCCGTCGGCGGTGCACCGTGACGCGACGCCGATGGCTCGGCGTCTACGTGGGCGGCCAGCTCGGGTTCCTTGCGCTCCTCCGGGTCTTGGCGCCGCGCTTCTTCTGGATCGACGATCAGCAGGCCTATTTCATCCCAAGCTTCGGCTGGCTCGGTCGCCACCTGTCCGGCATCCGGCCGCCGATCATGGCGCTCGGTCTTGGGCCTGCGGGCAACTTCGTAGCCGATCCGCAGTACGGCGTCTATGACCCGGCGCACTGGTTCATCAGCTGGGCCGTCAGCCGGGTCGACGATCTGAACAACGCGTCCTGGCTGCTCGGTGCATCGGCGATGATGGTCCTCGGGCTGGGTGTCTGGGCGCTGTTGGCGCACTACGGGTGCCCCCCACCCCTTGCTGCGGCTGTCAGCGCGGGGGTGGCCAGCACCGGTTTCTTCCTGTGGTTCGGCGCTTCATGGTGGACGCTCATGTGGAGCACGGCATGGCTGCCGTGGCTCTGGTACGGCATGGCCACCAGGGGACGGACAGGGGTGATCGTCACTGGCGTGGCTGCCTACATGATCGCCGTTGCCGGCTACCCCTACGGCTTCGCCTTCGCCGGCGTCACCGTGATCGCCCAGCTCGTCGAGCGGGGTCTCTCGGAGGGGAAACCGGCGCTGTGGGCACGCCACACGACGATGCGCCTATTGGCGGGCTTCGCCGGCGTCGTAGCCGCTGCTCCGACACTGTTGTCGGCGCTGCAGATGCTGCCGTTCGCGTCCCGCACCTTCGGAATGACTCCGCTGGGCAACCCGGGCACGTTCATTCCCAACCTGGGGGACGTCCTGATCGGCGGGAGCACCCTGACTCCGAGCGTTTCGCTCTACTGGGATGGCACGCTCGTCCTTGCGCCCATCGCCGCCACAGCCGCGTTCGCCGTGCCGGCCATCGCCCTGGTCTCCTGGAGGCGCGTTTGGCGCCAACCCGGCGTCGTCACCGGCGGGCTGCTGCTGGCGTTGGCTGTTCTGGCCACGCAGTCCCCGACCTACCTCGGCCCGCTCCGGTGGCCATTCCGGTACCTCGCCCTCGTGGGCCTCTACCTCCCCGTGATGGTGGCTCTGGGACTGACGCACGCCCGAACGGTGACGAAGCCCCGCCTCGCCCTCGCCGGCGGGTTGCTGGTCCTCCAGGGCGTGCTCGCCGCATCCCGGGCGCCCGCCCTCACGCCCTGGCATGTGCAGGCTGTCATGGTTGGCGTCCTCGCCACTGCGGCGATTGCCGCGCTGGCGATACGGTCGGGCGCGCCAGCAAAGACGAAGGTTCGCCGTGCGCTGGTCCTGGCGGCGCCATTCGCACTCGTCGTCTCATCGTTCGCAGGCGCCGTCGTGGGTGAGCAGTCGGCGGAAGCGGCGAAGGCACGCGTGGCCGCGGCTGCAGGCCTTCCCTCCGGTGCGTCGCGAGGCCTGCCGACTCGTCCGGAGTGGGGTTCGACCATCGCCGACTTCCGCCAGCAGTCGCTCATGACCGCAGCAGAGGTCACGGTCCTGGCCTGGAACGACGACCTAGTGGCGCCAAACTCAGGTTGGAAATCAGGTGTGCTCCCCGGCAATGCCAACCTGGTCGTCGACTTCCAGACCGGCTTCGGCTACACCGCCTCAGGTCAGAAGGAGTGGTCGGAGCGGGCTTGTGTCGACTACGTCGGGCAGTACAAGTCCAATCCCGGCTGTGTCGACAGCATCCTCCGGCCCGTGCCCGCTGCCGGAGGTAAGGCCTGGATCGACCTCATCAGCTCGGACGACGTGCTGTTGTCCCCAGCGGCGCCGGATGCGCTGCGTTCCCATTTCGAGGCTTCCTGGTCTGCGGCGGGGCCGATCGGCGCGTTCGGCTATCAGCGATTCACCCGTGCGCCAGCGCAACGTCTGCCCGGGCGGGTCACGGCCACGACGGGGGACGTCGCCGCCCTCGATGTGCGTCCCGGCTCAGGGGGCCCCGGCTACGGCGGTAAGCCGTTCGATGCCTACATCGTGTCGACCGGGCCCGGCGGTGGCTCACTCGTGATGCGGATCCCCTACTGGCCGGGGCTCAGGGCCACCATCGGGGGAAAGAGCGTCGGCGTACGAGCCATCGAGGGATCGCTGACCGAGATTGTGCTCCCTCCCGGCGCTGACCGCGCCGTCGTCCGGGTGGAATTCCGTCCGGTGGGAGAGCGGATCCTCTACCCCGCCTTCGCAGTGGCACTGATCGTGATCGCCCTGGCGGCAGCCTTCGGTGGTGGCCGACAAGCCAGCGGCCCGACCCCGACGGGACTCGAGCCGAACGACGTGGCCGAGCGGCGACCCGATACGGGCGAACTGGCGACTGGGCGGGTCGACAAGGCGTAAGGCCGCTTGGGTGGGCGTCTGGCCCCCGACGCCCGACAGGGACAAGCTCACCGAGCTGTTCGATCTTCGGGGCCCGAGGCGGGGTCGGATGGGCATCGGCCGCACCGCCACCTGGTGAGCAACGGGTGGGCCAGGTACGCCATGGCCGGGAAGGGATAGCAGCCTCGGCAGGTCCTCGAAGAAGCGGACCTTGAACCAGGTGCGCGGACCCGCGCCCTGTCCCCACGCCCGTTGGGCCGATGCGAAGATCAAGGGGTCGCCGAAGCGCCACCAGAGGTAGACGCAGAACCCGAGCAGACCCAGGACCGAGACGAGCACGCCGGCATTCCGACGGGCGAGTCGGATGTCGCCCTCCTTCTGGCGACGCTCGACGGCCCGCACGGCCAGTCCGACGACGAGGGCCAGACCGACCGAGCCGGCGGCTGTGGCCACTGCCCCGGTCAGGCCGGAGAGCCAGGGATGACCGTGATCGAGCAGGACGAAGGCGCCGATGGCCGCGGCCAGGAAGATCGCTGTCGGGTACACGGCGCCGTAGAGGTAGTAGGCGTAGTGATACAGCAGCAGTATCAGCAGGCCGGCCCAGGCCGCCCACGGCGACAGCCGCTCCGGCCCACCGGAGGAAGAGGGGGCAGCGGCCGCACCGGAGGCCAGGGTGCCGACGATCCCGGCCACGAACGCGCCGCCGACGACGACGACGGAGACGGCCCGGACCAGCATCGGGTAGGCAGGGAAGAACGCGGCGGTGGACTGCCGACCGGGAACGTAATCGTACCCGTGGTCGGCGATCGTCGCGTACCATCCCGAGTCCCATTGGGCCCAACCGCGGAGCCACCGGGGCCCCCTGGTACCGCCCGATGACGTTGACGCCCGGACCCACGACGCCGAGGCCGGCCATTGCCGTGAACACGATGGCGCCGATGCCCAGGAATGCCAGCGCGGCCCCCAGGTCGGTCGGGCACGCTAGGTGATCACCACCACGACCTGCTCGTTGTCGAAGGTGTAGGCCTCGTAGCGGAAGTCGACCTGGTCGTGGTCGACGAACTCCACCCAGGCCCGGTGTTCGTGCTCCTGCCATCCGGGATAGTTGAAGAACTCGTCGAAGACGACGACGCTGCCCGGCTGCAGG
>JBBSIS010000238.1:0-4899 GCA_038231955.1 Acidimicrobiales bacterium | reverse complement strand
GCGGTCCGCAGTCAGTTGGAGGCGGCCCTCGACCTGGTCGTGCAGGTTGCCCGCCGTCCGGACGGCAGCCGCCGTGTCGTGGCTGTGGCCGAGGTGCTTGAAGGTGGTGGCTCGAGGGAGACCGGCGCCCGCACCCGGCTGGTGGCCGGGCCCGGCGGCGTGGTCGCCACCCTGAGCCGTCACGGTCGCGCCTCGTGACCGGCGCGGGCCGATGATCGCCGTCCTGCTCGGGATGGCGGTCGTCGCCATCGGGGCCATGGGGCGCTCCGCCCTTCGCGCCTCGCGACGAGGCGTGGTGGCTGACCGCCTGATCGACCCCGGGACGGCCGGGATGGCAGGGACGGGCTGTCGTGAGCCGGTGGCCGGCGGGGCCCGGTCGTGGCCCCGCCTGTCGCCGCCCGCCCGTGCCCGGGCGGCCCTGGTCGACGCCGCCTTGCCGGTCGACCCCGCCGCGGCGTGGACGGGTTGGTTGGCCGTCGGCGCCGGTGGCCCGTTGGCCGCCCTGGTGACCGGAGGGCCCGGCCTGGGGATGGTCGCCCTGCTTGCAGTGGGGCTGGGACCGGTGCTGGCCGTGCGCGCACGGAAGGGCGGCGCCGATGCCCGCCTCGAGCAGGCGCTGCCCGGGGCCCTCGAGGCGGTGGCCCGTTCGCTGCGATCAGGGGCGTCGCTGCGCCAGGCGGTGGAGGAGGCCGGCTCCGCCACCAGCACCGGAGCGGGGGCCCGGGTGCTGTCGGGCGAGCTGTCCCGGGCCGCGGCCGAGGCGGCACAGGGGGCCAGCCTCGTCGCCTGCCTCGAAGGGGTGGCCGCCCGCCGCCCGGCTCCCGGGGTACGGCTCGGCGTCGCCGCCCTGTGCTTGGGCGCCGAGACCGGAGGGGCGCAGGCTCGCGCCGTCGACGGTGTGGCCGCCACCGTTCGGGAGCGCCTGGCGGTCATCGCCGAGCTCCGCGCCCTCGCCTCCCAGGCCCGGATGTCCGCCCTGGTCATCGGCCTGGCCCCCCTCGGCTTCGGCGGCTTCGCCGCCGCCACCGATCCCCGGACCGCCCACTTCATGTTCCACACGTCCGGGGGGCTGGCCATGCTGTCCATCGGCCTCACGCTCGACGGGCTCGGCTGGTTGTGGATGCAGCGTCTGGCCAAGGTTCCGGCGTGAGGGGGTACCGAGGGGAGGCGGAGGAGAGCGCCGCCACGGGCGATCCTGCTGCGCCCCGTCCTGTGCCGGAGGGCCGATGAGCCCCGGTGCGACCTTTCTCCTCTGGGTGGCGGTGGTCCTCGTCCTGGCCTGGCGTCACCGCCCGGCGCCGGGCCGGCTTCGACGCCTGGCACCGGCGTCCGCGCCGGTGCTCAGCTCGGCCACTCGGGCGACGGTGCCGGGCCCAGCGGCCCGGGGAGCCGCGCTGGTGGGGCGCCTGGGCGTCGCCGTGCTCCGCCGGCTGGGCCGCCCCGCGACCCCCGAGGCCGGGCGCCGGTTGGGCACGGCCCTCCTCGTCGCCGCAATGGCGCTGCCCGTCCTCCCTCTGGCCGCCCTTCCGGCGGCGGCCACCATCTGGGCCCTTCCGGGCCTCGGCCGGCGCCAACGCCACCGGCGCCGGTTGGCTGCAGTGGCCGCCGACCTTCCCGACGTCGTCGACCTCCTCGTCCTCGCTGTGGGCGCCGGTCTCACCGTCCGTCTGGCGGTGGCGGCCGTGGCCAGGCGCGCCCCGGGCCCGTTGGGGGCCGAATTGGCCCGGGCCGGGCAGGAGGCCGACCTCGGCCGGCGCCTGGCCGACGCCCTCGACGACATTCCGGCGCGGGCGGGTGAAGCAGCCCGGCCGCTGGTCGCCGCGCTGATCGCCTCCGAGCGATACGGCGCGCCACTGGGCGCCAGCCTCGAGCGCCTGGCCCACGAGGTCAGGGCCGATCGCCGCCGCCGGGCCGAAGAGGCGGCTCGCAAGGTGCCGGTGAAGCTTCTCTTTCCCCTCGTCAGCTGCACACTCCCCGCCTTCGGGCTGCTCACCGTGGCCCCCCTGATCGCCAGCGCCGTCCAGTCGCTGCGCCTGTAAGCACCCAACACAGAAGGAGGAGCCTGCCAATGCTCGCCCTCTACGTCCACCTGTCCGTCTACCTGTCCGCCTTCTCTGCCCGTCGTCGGCCCGACGAGCGGGGCCAGGCATCGGCCGAGTACGCCCTCGTCCTGTTGGGAGCGGCGGCCGTCGCCCTCCTCATCGTGGCGTGGGCGACCAAGACCCAACTCGTCAGCAAGCTGCTCGACGCCGTCCTCGGCGCCCTGACCGACAAGGTCAAGTGAGGGCCCCAGCGTGAGACGGGGAAGGGGGGACGAGGGCCAGGCTTCGGTGGAACTGGCGCTCGTCCTCCCCCTCGTCGTCGTCCTCCTGCTTGTCGTCGTCCAGGTCGGCCTTGTCGTGCGCGACCAGATCCTGGTGGTGCACGCAGCGCGGGAAGCGGCACGCGAGGCGGCCGTCGACAGCTCCCCCGATGCGGCCCGCCGGGCCGCCCTGGCCAGCTCCACCCTGGCCGCCGACCGCATCACCGTCACCAGTGCGGGCCGAAGCGGGGCGGGCAGCCGGGTGCGGGTCGAGGTGGCCTATCGTTCGGCGACCGACGTCCCGTTGGTGGGCGCCGCACTGGGCAACCTCACCGTCCGCGCCACCGCCACCATGCGCGTGGAACGGTAAGCCGGAACCGCGAAGCCACCACCTAGAGTGCTCGACCGGCTTTGGAGAGGAGGAATTGGCCCTGGGCCCTGGACCTGACCGTCGGCGTCTGGTAGCTGTATGCACCAGGCACTTACCGGGACCGTGAACGACCGCCGTGGGATGTCGGCCGTCGCGCAGCAGAGAGGTCAGAGACTCATGAGAACGTTGCACCGCCTGGGGGCCATCGCCGTAACCGGCGCGATGACGGCCGCGGTCCTGGTCACCCCGGCGTCCGCCCAGACGACCAAGACGGTGGAGACCCGGGCCGAGAGCTTCATCGCCACCGCGGCGGCACGAGGCCTCAACCTCAACGTGCTGGGTACCCACGTCACGATCGGGCAGTCCAGCGCAGTGATCAACAGCCTGCCCTCGGCCAAGGCATCGGGCGCCGGCGTGGCCCTCGTCTCGGGCACCGTCTCGAACAGCGAGGCCAGCCAGCCCAACCAGAGCCAGGCGCCCCCCAAGGCATGCGTGCTCAATCTCCCGGTCGCCAACCTGATCGCCGTGCAATTGGCCTGTGGTGAGTCCCGTGCCTCCACCATCGCCGACGGCCCCCAGGCCTTCGCCAGCGGCTCGGTGGCCGGCCTCGACCTGGCCGGTCTCAACCTGCTCGACCCCGTCGTCCAGCTCCTGCAGCAGCTGCTCAACGCCCTACTCCCGGTCGTGGACCAGACGGTGGGCACCGTCACCGGTGCGCTGAACCCGGTCCTGGGCAACATCATCACCCCGCTGGCCGGCAACCTGGGCCTGGGCCAGACCTCCACCGTCGCCCCCGTCTCGGGGCTCGTGAACCAGCTCCTCGACGGGGTGAAGCGAGCCACCGAGCTGGTCGCCATCAAGGTCGGCAACTCCACCGCCCAGACCACCACCGGCCCCGGCTCGGTCACGGCCATCGCCAACGCCGCCGGCGCCCAGGTCGACGTGTTGCCCGGCCTCACCCTGGGTGGCGCTCCGCTGCTTTCGATCATCGTGGGCCAGTCCAAGTCGACATCCACCTTCGACCGGGGCACGGCCAGGAGCACCCCGGGCTTCGACGCCGCCGTGGCCCGGGTTCGCCTGGGCCTGCCGCTGTTGGGCGGGGCCGGCCTCGACATCCCGATCCAGCTGAATACCCCGCTGACCCTGCTGGCCGGCACGCCCCTGGAGACCACCATCTCCCTCGGCGCCGGCCGAACCGTCACCGACCCCACTACCGGCTCGGTCGCCGCCTACGCCGACGGCGTGAGCATCCAGGCCCTCAAGGGAATCGGCAACGGCGGCATCGGCCTCGAGTTGGCCCACGCCGAGACGGGCGTGGGTGGCCAGGCCCGCCTGGTCAGCCAACAGCAGATCGTGGCCCCGGTGCCGGCCCTGGCCCGGACCGGCAACGACCCCTGGATGCCCCTCACCGGGGCCGGGCTGCTCCTCGCCGCCCTGGTCATCCGCCGGCGCCTGGTCGCCGCGCAGCCTGTCCGCAGCTCGAACCCTGTAAACAAGTAGGGGCATGCTCCTCGATCTCCTCCGCACCCATCAATGGCTCCGGCGCACCCTCTCCGGGCTGTCGGTGCTCCTGCTCCTGGGCGGGGTGGCCCTGGTCGGCTTCCCCTTCGCCACCAACATGTGGCAGGGCCGCATCCAGGACCGCCTCGGCACCCAGCTCGCCAGTCCCGAGCTCCAGCAGGCGTACAAGGAGCGCAAGATCGAGACGGGCGACAGCCTGACCCGCATCACGATCCCCGCGCTGGGCATCGACACCGTGGTCGTCGAGGGCACCACACCCAGCGCTTTGCGGGCCGGCGCCGGCCACTACCCGCAGACGCCGCTGCCCTGTGAGACGGGCAACGTGTCCATCGCCGGCCACCGCACTACCTACGGCCGCCCGTTCGGGAACCTCGACCAGCTCAAGCCCGGGGACACCATCGAGCTCACCACGCCCATCGGCGGCTGTGTGTACCAGGTCAGCAAGGATCCCTTCGTCGTCGCCCCCACCGACCTCTCGGTGATCGAGCCCACCGGCGAGCGGTCGCTGACGCTGACGACGTGCCACCCGAAGGGCTCGGCCGCCCAGCGGCTCATCGTGCGGGGAACGTGGGTCAAAGACCTCAAGTCGGCATGACCGGCCCGGGAGGCCGGTCCATCGAGCATTCATGGGGCGCAAGCGCCATGACCGGCCCGGGAGGCCGGTCCATCGAGCATTCATGGGGCGCAAGCGCCATGACCGGCCCGG
>JBBSIS010000237.1:0-4903 GCA_038231955.1 Acidimicrobiales bacterium | reverse complement strand
CCCTCGCCCGACACGGTGTCGGGCACGAGCGCGCTCTTGGTCACCATGTGCGTCTTGGACAGCACCAGGACGGCGAAGGCCTCGGGGAAGAGCAGCAGCCCGTCGAGGTGGACGGCCATTGACAGGCAGACGGCCGCCCGGCCGGCCGCGCCCGCAATCACGAGCGCCCGCTGGCCGCCCTGGCTGCGGTCGACGATCGGCGCCAGCAGCGGGGCCACCACCGCGAACGGGGCGATGGTCAGGAGGAGGTAGAGGGCGACCCGGCCGCGGGCAGCCTGGGGCGAGATGGAGAAGAAGAGGGAGCCGGCCAAAGCCATGGTGACGAGGGTGTCGCCGCCAACAGAAAGCACATGGACGACGGCCAGCCGGGAGAACGGGGAGCTCCCGGAGCCGAGCGGCCCCCGACGGGTCGGCCGGCGAAGGGGTTGCCAACCGGCTTCGGAGGCGGTGGCGGCCACCGTCCCATGGTAGGGCCGCCCGCCGGGCGCGAGGCGCGCCTTGATGCCCCTTCAGCCGGCCTTGGGCGGCGCCGCCGGCCCCGAGGGGGACGGCCCGGCCGGGAGCCGGAGAACGAACGTCGAACCCTCGCCGATCTCTGACTCCACCCGCACCTCCCCGTCGTGGCTCCCGGCCACGTGGCGGACGATGGCCAGGCCGAGGCCGGTGCCCCCGAGGTGGCGGGCCCGCGCTCCCTCCAGGCGGTAGAAGCGCTCGAAGATGCGCTCGCGATCGCCGGCCGCGATCCCGATGCCGTGGTCGCGGACCCGCATCTCCACCCATTCGCCGTCCTGGCGGCCCCGGACCTCCACCACCGAACCGGCGGGCGAGAACTTCACCGCGTTGTCGAGCAGGTTGAAGACGGCCGAGACCAGCAGGCGGCGATCACCGATGACGGACAACCGCTGCGGCGGTTCGCCGAAGTTGACCGTCATCCCTCTCTCCTGGGCCGAGCCACGCACCCGTTCGGCCGCTTGGGCCACGATCAGGTGGATCGGGACCGCCTCGCGTTCCGGGTCTTCCTCGGCCTCCATCTTGGACAGATGGAGCAGGTCGTCCACGACCCGCGACACCCGCTGAGCCTCGTTCTGCAACCGACGGGACAGACGGGCGACGACGGCCAGGTCGTCCTCCGTGGCCAGCGTCTCGGCGAGGAGGCTGAGTGCGCCCACCGGCCGCTTCAGCTCGTGACCGATGTTGTCCACGAAGTCCCGGCGCACCGACTCCAGCCGTCGCCGTTCGGAGAAGTCCTCGATCACGACCACCCCTCCCAGCATCCGCTGGTCGTCGTGGAGCGACCGGGCCTGGATGCCGAGCTTGCGGGGGGGCGGCCCCTCGATGTCGATCGATGTCTCCTGGCCCCGGCCTTCGGCTGCGGCGCGCAGGAGGCTCGACACCAGTTGCCGAGCCTCGGCTTCCGCCCCCTCGGGACCGAGCAGGGAGGTGGCCGGCGGGTTCTGGTAGACAATCGCGCCCTGGTCGTTGGCGACGACGACGCCTTGGGGCACGGCGGCCAGGGCCTCCTCCATCAGGCCACGCGCCGAACGGGCCTCACTGGCCACGGCCACGGTCGAGTCGACCACACGCTCCAGCTTGGCCAGACCTGTCTCGAGACCTGCTCGCCCACCGAACTGGAGGTCGGACTCGCCCATCCTCGCCGTGAGCGCACCCAGCCGCCGGGCGACCGCCCGCCGGGAGAGCAGGACCAGGAGGAAGGCCACGACGACCAACCCGGCGGCGACGGCCACCACGGCGGTGTCAGTACCGGACAGCGACATCAGCCCCCACGATAGGTGGAGGCGACCGGGTGACCGGCGACCCCGTCGAATCCTTGCTCAGGCGCTGGCGTCGTCCTCGGGCAGCCCGAGGTCCCAGTCGAGCAGCAGGTTCTCGCGCTCGGCGTCGCGGACGACCCGTTCGCGGTTCCGGCGGAACTGGGGATCGTGCGGCGGCAGGAGAAGGAGCCGGGCCAGGATCCGCTGGCTGATCTCGTCGATCACGTTGCGGTCGCCGAAGTCGGAAACGACCTGCCAGTGTGGCGCGACCGGGCCGAGGTAGACAACCCGCACGTGGCCCCGGGGCGGCTGCTGTTCCTCGACGACCTCTTGGGGTGCCTGTGCCATGGGGCCAGGCTACCGCCCCTGGCTCCTGGCCGGGCCGTCCAAGCGGGGCCGCTCCGACGTCTCCGTCAGGCGCCCATGGAACTTTGGACGATCCGAGTGCGTCTTCCCCTACGTAGAACGATCGAAGGGAACCACTTCAGGGCCTACCCCGTTGTGTACAGCGTGGAGCCCGACGAGGAGCGCCAGATGGACAACAACTGGATGGCCGAGGGAAACTGTAAGAGCGAGCCTCCCTCGCTCTTCTTCCCCAGTGACGGCGTGGGTGTCGAGGTCGCCCGCCGTATCTGCGCCACATGCCCGGTGCAGCAGCCCTGCCTCGAGTACGCGCTCCGCAACGGCATCGATCACGGTGTCTGGGGCGGCGCATCGGAGCGGGAACGGCGACGTATCGCCCGGCGCCGGCGCCTCGAAAAGGCCAGTTCCGCCTCCCGGTAACCCGGCCCTTATCGCCGGAAGGAGACAGGAACCCCCATCGGCGCCAGCTTGCTGAGGACGTCGGTGGCGACAGACGGACTGTTTCCAGGGGCCCGGGCCACCTGCGGTGCAGAGGGGGACACCGGGCTCTCACGAGGGGTGCCGACACCGAGTACGGCGGCCGTTGCCGCTGCGGCCCCGACCGCGACCAGCCCGGCTCGGCGGCGCAGGTTCGCTCTCTCCGGCGGCGCCTGGTGCCGGAACGACGACGGCTTCTGCCGGGCCTCGAAGGGCGACAGGCGACGCTCCTGTTGTGTCGGCGCCGGCGCCGGCCACATGGGCGCCAGCCGCTCGTAGAAGCCGAACGGGGCCTCGACCGGGGGAAGGGCCCGGAGCCATGTGCGCGCCTGGCCTACGGCCAGCAGCTCCTCGGCACAGGACGGGCAGCCGCCCAGGTGGGACCGGGCCGCCTGGGCCTGGTCGGCGGCCAGTTCGCCGTCGAGCAGGCCGCTGAGGACGTCACCCAGGTGGTCGGGAAGGTGCGGAGGATTGAAGGATCTCACCGGGTCAGCACTCCTCGGAGGAGCGCTCGGCCCCTATGGATCCGGCTACGAACGGTGCCCACGGGGACGTGAAGGGCATCGCCGATCTCTTGATAGGACAGGCCGACGACATCGCTGAGCACCACCGCGGAGCGGTACTCGGGAGGCAAGCCGCGCAGGGCCTCCTGCACATCGTCGGGGAGGGCCTCGGCGGCCATGGCCACGTCAGCACCCGGGCTGGGCGGCACGACGCGATCGGGATCGTCGGGGAAAAGGTCGAGCGGGCGGCGCTTCCGTCGCCTGGTCTCGTCGAGGAATGTATTGGTGGTGATACGGCTCAGCCACCCTTCCAGCGAACCCGGTTGGTAGGTCTCGAGGCCCCGACGGACCCTGAGAAGCACTTCCTGCACCAGATCCTGCGCGTCGTCGTGATTGCCGGTCAGGCGATAGGCCACCGTGTACAGGAAGCGCCCGTGGTCTCGAGCAACCTCTTCCCATGTGGGTATCCCACTGCCTGCCACGAGAACGACGGCCGGAGCCGTCCGGTTCCCTTGTCCTAGACGGAGGGCGGAACGTCTCTGCGGGCCTGGGCCTCACGCTCGGCCAGCATGGCGTCGAGCTCTGCCTTGGTCATGGTGACCTTCTCCTCGGAGGCCAGCCTGGCCGGCGGAGGGGCGTCGATATCGGCGACGCCCTTCTTGAACTCCTTGGACGCCTCACCCAGCGACTTTGCCAGCTTCGGCAGCTTGGTGGATCCGAACAGCAGTAGGACCACGACCAACACGATGATCAGTTCAGGTGCTCCGAGACCGCCCACGGGTCATATCCTACAGGCCGAAGCCAACAATTCCACATCGCCTCCGCTGGTCGGCGCAGACAGAACGGCGCCGGGGGCGAGGACGAGGCCGGAGGCGCCGAGGGACTGCCACTCCTCGAGCTGTTCCCGGGCCTGCTCGACAGTCCCCACCAAACCGCCGTGGCGCCATGCGGCCAGGTCGACGCCATCGAGCGGCCCGGGAGACGACAGCCGCCGCAGCCGCTCGAAACGGCGGCCCAGGTCGGCCTCGTCCTCACCGACGAGGGCATGGAGCCCGACCGATCGGGTGACCGAGCCCGGATCCCGCCCGATCCTCTCGCAGGCAGCATCGAGCACGGTTGCCCGGCGTCTCCACCCGTCGGCCGTCCCGGTCCACACCGTGTTCCACCCGTCGGCGTGGCGGGCGACGATCTCGAGCAGGCGATCGTCGCCCATCCCGCCGGCCCACAACGGCGGATGGGGGCGCTGCACCGGTCGGGGCCGACAGCGAGCGTCGGTGACTCGTTCGTAGCGCCCGTCGAAGGAGAAGGGACCGCCCCCGAACATGCCTTTGATGACGTGAAGCGCCTCGTCCAGGCGGGCCAGGGTTTCGTCCGACTCATCGTCGGGACCGGCGCCGAGGGCGACGGTGAGCCGCCCGCCGGTCAAGACGTCGACCGTCGCCAGTGCCTTGGCCGCCACCGAGGCCGGTCGCCGCGGGATCCACATCGTCATCCCCAGGCGAACCGTCGTGGTCAGGCGGCCCAGGGCGCCGAGGACCACAATCGGATCGAAGCCGGCCCCCTGAGCGGGGGACAGGGCCCGAGCGGCCCCCTGAGCGGGGGACAGGGCCCGAGCGGCCCCCTGAGCGGGGGGGTCGGCAACCCACACCGATCCGAAACCCAGCGCCTCCGCCCGCACTGCCGAGGCGGCAAGGGCGTCCCAAGGCAGGTGGTGAGGAAGGGCGAGACCGACGTCCACTCGCTCCGAAGTTAGGCGACATGAAAACCTACGGGTGCCGTGTTGGAGTG
>JBBSIS010000236.1:0-4931 GCA_038231955.1 Acidimicrobiales bacterium | reverse complement strand
TCATCGTCGACGACGCCGACCACGGTGGGCAGCACGACCAGTACGACCGTCTCCGGGGCCACGGGGGCCACGAGCTCCGAGTCGAGTGGCAAGGGCAACAGCAACGGCAAGGCCAACAGCTCCCGGAACGACTAATCCAGCGTCAACCGAGGAGGGACCGAGGGGGGCCGCAACGACGCGGCCCCCTCGGCGCGCCATTACTGCGACGTGCGGGCCACGAATCTCTTCGACACCGGGCGCTCCCAGTCGGAGACCACCAGCACCCCGGGCTCCTCGTTCAAGATGCTCACGCTGATGGCCGCCCTGGAGCACGGCGAGATCCCGGCCGACACCATCCTGGGCTCGGCCCCCTGCCCCATCCCGGATCCGCAGAGTGTCGGGAAGGTCTGGACCCCCCGGCAACGTCGAAGGCCAGGCCGCAGGGGTCCTCACGCTGACCGACGCCACCGTCAGCTCGGTCAACTGCGCCTACGCCCGTCTCGTGAAGCTGATCGGCCCGGACAAGGTCGTCGACGTGGCCAGGCGAATGGGCATCCGGAAGGCCGACCTGCAGCCCTACCTGTCACTCATGCTGGGTTCGGTCGACGTCACACCCCTCGAGATGGCCACGGCGTACGCCACCCTGGCCAACGACGGTGAGTACCGGGAGGCGTACTTCGTCGATCAGATCCAGGACCGCGACGGGAACGTCGTGTTCAAGCACGAGATGAGGCCGGAGCGTGCCGTCTCGGTCCAGCATGCCCGCACCACCCTCCAGACGCTGACCCAGGTCGTCCAGCGTGGCACGGCGACGGCGGCCCGGATCCCTCCTGGCCGGTGGCGGGCAAGACGGGCTCCACCGACCTGAACCAGGACGCATGGTTCGTCGGTGTGACCCCAAGCTGGCCACGGCGGTGTGGATGGGCTCGCCGGCCGGAAGGTCTCCATGTACAACGTCGGTGCCTTCCCCCGCGTGTACGGCGGCACGTACCCGGCGATGATCTTCGGCGCCTAATGAAGCAGTTCCTCGCCGGCCAGACGCCGGTCGAGTTCGTCCCGCCCGACCCGGTGCCGAACCAGCGTGCGCCCACGTTCCTCTCGATACCGGGCGAACCCGCGGTCCCTCCCGGGACCCGCGTCCGCTGAGCGGGGAGGTCGCTACCAGGGAGAGGCTTCCACCACCATCCCCTCACCCACCGGCCGATTGAGCCGGACCGGTCGGCGGCGGCGGAAGGAGTCGGCCCGGCCTTCCATCCCACGGTCCGGTCGTCAGCCGGAGCAGGTCAGGCCGGGAGAAGTGGCCGGCGACGTCGAACTGGTGGCGCGAGGCGCGCGCCGTCTCGATGTCGAGATCGGCGAACAGCAGACCCTCCTCGTCACCCAGCGGCCCGGCGAGCACCTCACCGAAGGGGCTCACGATCGCCGACACGCCGCCTGACAAGAGCGCTTCGCCTGTCGCGTACAGCTCGTCTCGGAACGGGACCTCGGCCGGTATGTCGGAGGGCCGGGCCCAGAAACTGGCGCCCACGACATAGACCCTGCCCTCCTTGGCGATGTGGCGCAGGGTCGGGACCCACATGTCGGAGTTGTCCCAGGTGGGAGCGACGTAGACGTCGATCCCCTGCTCGTAAAGAGCCATGCGGGCGAGCGGCATGTAGTTCTCCCAGGAGGTGAGCCCGCCCAGCCGCCCGAACGGGGTATCGACCACGGCAAGAGAGGACCCGTCTCCCATGCCCCAGACCAGCCGCTCCGCCCCGGTCGGCACCAGCTTGCGGTGCGCGCCGACGAGCGCGCCCGTCGGCCCGAAGCACAGCTGGGTGTCGAACAGCGTGCTGCCTCGCGCCTCCCGCTCGTTCACGCCGATCGACACGTAGCAGCCCGCTCGGCGGGCGGCGGCCGACAGGGCAGCGGTCGCCGAGTCACCGATGACCACGGCCTGGTCGAACAACCGGGCGTAGAGCGCCTCGGCCCGCACCTCCCACGGCCTCAGCCGCCACACCCACTCCGGGTAACCGGGGACGAACGCCTCGGCGAAGACGACCAGGCCGGCGCCTTCGTCCGCGGCCTGCTCCACCAGGACGCACGCCTTCCCGACGGTCGCTTCCCGGTCGAGGAACACCGGCGCCGCCTGAACGACAGCCACCTTCACCCTCTCTATCTCGGCCACCATCTGTCTCTCCGTTCGTTCTCCGGGTTCATCCGGCCCAGGCGGGCGGGCGCACGAGCACCACGGGGTGCGCGGTCACTGTCGCGAAGGCGTCTGCCGCGGCACCCATTTCGCGGCGCAGCTCGTTCCATCCGACCGTCGAGATGAGAATGGCCATACCGGCGACCAGCAGGCCGATCACGACGGCGATGAGGATCAGTATGAGCAGTCCGCGGCGGCGACGCTTGGTCGCGGTCACCTCTGCGATGCTGGGCCCACCGTCGATGACCGGCACCGGCTGGGTCACGTCACCGGGTGCGACGGCCGGCTCCGGAAGCGGCGGTTTGCCGGTCTCCTCGACCGCAGGAGGGAGGGCAACGGGGGGCTCGTCCTCCTCGCCGACATGGTCCCCTTCGCCGACATGGTCCTCCTCGGAAGCACCCTCGACGGCGGAGGCGCCGGAGGTGTCCGTGCCGGCGTCGATGGTCGGAGCGTCGACGGCCGGAGCGCCGGTGACCGGCGCCGCGGTCACGCCGTCGCCCGTGCCGGTCCGAAGCAGGTCCAGGACCTCGTCGAGTGAGCTCTGCACGGTCTGCACGGCATGCCGGAGCTGGATCAGCTCCTCCTGGATGGTCGCGATCACCGTCCCCAGGCCGACGAGGTAGCCCGCCGGTCGGTCGCCCGCCGGCGGCGACGAAGCGTCCGACGGTTCGGTGTCCTCGGCGTTGGCTGCCTGGCGGATCGTCTCGAGCGCGTTCACCACCTGCTGCGTCGCCGGCCCGTCGGAACTCACCTCGCCGCCCCCTTTCCTGTCCTCGCCTGGCCTGTTGTCGTCGCGGCCCCCGTTGTCGCCCGCCTGGCCTGGCCCAGGGACTACCGGTCCGACCCCATCGAGCAGCCATTCGAGGCGGTGCCTGAGGGACAGCGGCTCCCCGCCCTCTCCCAGCTCCGGTGCCCCGAGGTCGGCGAAGAGGGCATGGGCGCGGTCGGTGCGATCGGGGCTGGCGGACCGGCGCAGGAGGAGCAGCCGGTCCGCCAGTGAGTAGCGGGCGAACGTGTTCGCCCGGGGCACACCCAGGATGTCGAGTATGTCCTGAGCCGTCTTGTGCTCCCAGCGCCTGGGTTCGACGTCCCGGTGGTACAGCTCCGAGGCGGCGAAGGCGATGGCGTCCGCAGTGGTGTCGTCGATCGATCCGCCGAATACGCCGCGAAGCCGGTCGAACAGCGATCGGTAGATGTCGGCGGTGTCTGGAGCGGCGACCGGGACGGCCGGCCCGCGCGAGTCGGAGTCTTCTGCCGGCGGCGGCGGTACGGCGCCGCCCTTCCTGGTCGTGCGGCGGGATCCTGACCACCGCGTCGGTTGCCGTCCCGCGTGAGAAGCCATCGTCATACCTTCCACGATCCTGCCGGGGTCACTACCCCTGTTTACCGCGGCGAAGCGCTCGAACGGGCGATCCGGCGGGAATTCGCCACTCGGCGGGCAGTGCCGGTTGGGACTGGCGATACCGATCACGGCTAGCGGGAGCTTCCCCCCTATCGGTTAGTGGCCTGTTGGGCGGCCTCAGAAACATTCTTTGAAATAGGCCGCTGACCAGCGCGTTTGTCGGTCGGCGGTGCTCGCGATTTCCGGCGCCAGGGTGTATCACCTAAAGCATGGCTTCGATCGTGGGCAAGAGGATCAGCGGGCACACCTACTACTACCTGCGGGAGATGGCGCGGGTGGGGGGCAAGCCCAAGATGGTGTCGGAGCGCTACCTGGGCAAAGCCGCCGACATCGAGGCGGCGATCGACGGGGCGTCGGCGGAACCGGAGCGGACCCGTCACCTGGCCTTCGGGGACCTGGCCGCGGTGTGGTCGGTGCTCAAGCGGCTCGACGTGGCCGGGATCATCGACGCGGTGGTGGGGTCCCGCCGGTCGGACGCGGCCGCTTCGGTGGGGACCTACATGGCCTTGGCGACTGCGAATCGCGTGGTCGACCCGTGCTCGAAGCTCGCCTTCGCGGAGTGGTGGGCCACGACCGCTGCGGACCGCTGGGTGCCCCTGCCCAGAGCGGCGTTGGACCACCGTCGGTTCTGGGACGCGATGGACGCGATCAGCGCCAAGGACCTGACCGAGATCGAACGACGCCTCACCGCTCGGGTGGTGGAGACCTTCGGCGTCGACCTCAGCGGGCTGGTGCTGGACATGACCAACTTCGCCACCTACATCGACTCGGCCAACGACCGGGCCCCGATCGCCCAGCGGGGCCACGCCAAGCAGAAGCGCACCGACCTGCGCCTGGTCGGCCTCGGCCTGGTGGTGTCGACCGACGGGGGCATCCCGCTGCTGAGCCACACCTACGCCGGTGACCGTCCCGACGTCACCCAGTTCCCCGAGATGGTCAACGAGCTCGTCCAGCGCTGGGGCGCGCTGGCCGCCGATGCGGACAACCTGACACTCGTCTATGACGCCGGCCAGGACTCGGTGGCCAACCAGGCGCTGATCGACGCCAGCCCCCTGCACCACATCGGCTCGCTGCCCCCGTCGGACTTTCCCGCGCTGTTGACGGTGCCGGCGTCGAAGTTCGGGCCCGTCGGCGACCCCTACCCGGGCGTGAGCGCCTATGCGGCCCGGGGGGTGGCGCTCGGCGCCGAGCGGCGCCTGATCATGACCCACTCGCCCACCCTGCACGCCAAACAGGTCGCCGGGTTCACCCAGACCCTTACCAAAGCGGGCCGGCGCCTGAGCGAACTGTCCGAGCGTCTCGCTCGGGGCAAGACCCGCCGCCGACGAGAGGCCGTTGAGGCCGAGATCGTCCAGATCTGTT
>JBBSIS010000235.1:0-4934 GCA_038231955.1 Acidimicrobiales bacterium | reverse complement strand
GAGCTGGCCGATCCCGCCCGTGGTGGTGGCCGCCCAGACGTGGCGGGCGCTGGCCGTTACGCCGGTGAGGTCCGGCAATGTTGCCACCGGGCGCGTCTGGCCGTCAGCCAACCCGATCGCCAGCGCGCGCGACGGCGGCGACGAGATCACGAGCGCGGAGCCGGGGCCGGTGGCCGGACGCGTCGCCGCCATCTGGCCCAGGGTCAGGTCGGGCCCGTAGACGATGGCGCTGCGGAAGGTCTCCGGGTCGGGCCGACCGAGACGGAGGGACAGGTCGCGGGCCCGGGCCGCCTCCGTCGGGTTCTCGGAGTCGGCCGCTCCCCGCCATCCCGTGGGCAGGTCGGCCTGCTGCAGCACGATGGTGCGGGCCATGGCCGTGTCGCCGGGTCGCCTCCCAGCAGCCGCGTCTGGCCGCCCACCAGTTCAGCCTGGCCCCGCTGAGCGAGCTGGCGCGCCACGAACTGGTCTACGCCTTGCAGTGCCGGGACGCCTCGCCACCCCCGCTCGCCACCCCCGCTCGACCCGCTGCAGGTGCGCATCCTGGCCCGCCGTCTCGAGGGGACCGGCTCGATGCGCGACGCAGACCCCGAGATGATCTGCGAGAGCGGTGGGGTGCAGTACAAATCGGCCATCCGCCGCCTGTTACGCGAACTGCGCCGCCACCTGCGACGGGCATGGTCCCAGTGGACCTCGACGTGCACATGCGGGCCCACGCCCATGTCGAGAACAACATTCGCCGGCTCAAGGACTCCGGGGCGCAACGCTTCCCGTTCACCGACATCGACGCCAACCGCGCCTGGCTCGCCGTCGTGTGCTTCGCCGACGGCCTCGTGCGCTGGTTCCAGCAGCTCTGCCTCAGCGGAGCGCTCGCTCTCGCCGAGCCCAAGACGCTGCGTTGGCGGCTCTGGCACATCCCCGCCCGCATCGTCCGCCGGGCCCGGCGAAGGGTCGTGCGCATCCTCGACGGCTGGCCGGCCACCTCGGCGCTGCTCGAGGTCTACGAGCGCATCGCCCAGATCGCCTGAACGCGACATCCTCCGCTCCGCCCGCCACGACGCTCACGACACGCGTCCCGAAACGAGCTTGAACCGCCAGATGGCCACGAATGGTGGTCGTTGCGACTCGATCGAGCCCGAATGCCCGCCAAGCCGACCGGACTGGCCGGGCAAGACAATCGGGGTCTTCTCGGGTCATCTCATGAACGATCGGGGTTAAGCGTCGCCCGGGATGGGCGTCGGGCGTGCGTGTCGCCGCGGCGCGCAGTTGTCCGGAAACCGTCGGCGCCGGCCACCGCTGCTTGTCCTGGCACCACATGAGCCACGAGCTCACCGCTGCCCGGTTGCGGTTCCACGTCGATCCGCTGCGGTTCCCCAGAGCCCTTCGACCACCTCGCCGATCTCGGCGTCGGTCACCTCGGCGAGCGGGCGGAGGGCGCCGAGCTGGCCGATGACGTTGTCGACGACCCCGGCGTAGGCCCGGCGGGTGTTCGGGTTCTCGCACCGGGGCGACGACAGGAAGGCATCGGCGGCGGCCTGGAGGGTGACGACGCCACCGCGGATGGCGGCCACGTTGGTGGCTCCCATCACGCCCTCTGGTCCATGTACTGGATAACGCGCACGAGTGCCGCGCCCCGGGCCGCCACGAATCCGTTGATGAGCCTACGCGTCGATCGGCTGATGTACCGGATAATAAACCATTATCACTTCTGCGCCGACCGGATCGGTCCGTCACCCGTGGGCCGGCGTGACGGCTCAGCCAGAGGTGGTCACGCTGGGTCTCGTCCGAGCAAGAGCGCTCGGCGGCGGTGCTCGTACAGGCCATCGAAGACCGCCTGGGTCACGCCCAGGACGCGGTCGTCTTCCCCGATCATGGACAGGCCGCGGCAGATGACGTCGAGGCCAGGTGCCTCGGGAGCGTCGTAGCGGTCGTCGCCGAGGTCCGCCTCGTGCACGATGCGGGCCACGTCCCACAGCACCGGGTCGTCGAGGCCGAAGTGACCGAGCATGGTCTCGAAGCTGCAGTTCGCCCCGTGGTGGCCGAGCTCGACGCCCCGCATGTCAAACGGGGTGGCGTCGGCCGGGACCTCGTCGGGATCGTCCACGAACACGAAGCTGGCCTCGGGATCGACGAACCGGCGCAACAGCCAGGCGCAGGCGGCGCGGTCGACGTGGACCCCGCGCCTGGTCGCCCATCTCACCGCCCCACCCCGGCGCCCATCTCAATGCGGAGAGCGAGGGACTCGACCGCCTGGCGGGCCGCCTCGCGCTCGGGGGGCGGGAAGAAGTCACGGGCTTCGATGCGGCGCAGCTCCCGCCGGAGCCGGGGCAGCGTCCGACCGTCGGTGGCCGGCGAGGCTTCGGCCGCCGTGCGTACCGCGAGGTAGTCGGCTGCCACGGCCTCGGCCATGCGAGCCGCCAACGCCCGCTCCTGGGCTGCCGAGCCCGGGCGAGCAGTCCACGTCGACGCTTCGCCGCCGGCCTCGGTGACCTCCTCGGCCACCCACTCGAGTTGCTCGATGGTGCGAGCATCTGCCGGCAGCGCTACCAGGCCGTCGAGGACTTGCACCGCGCCGAGGCGAGCGAGCTTGCGCCACACCGTCACTCGGGGAGTGGAGGGCACACGGGGAAGGCGATAGGCGAGCAGCACCCACTCCCCCTGCCCGGTCACCTCCGCGACGGTAGGGCCGCGCTTTCTCTGTCGCAACCGGGGTTGCAGGCCCGGAGCATCAGTAGAGGTAGATGTCGACGAGGAAGGCCACCGCCGCCGCGGTGGCGGCGATCCCGATGACGCGGCCCGCCACCTCCCGCCGGAGCAGGAGCGACAGGACCACCGAGGCAACGGCGAGGGTGAACACGCCCGAGCCCGTGTCCTGCCAACTGACAGGAAAGGGCGCGAAGGGGATGTCGACGAAGAAGCCGGCGCCCCCGGCACGGTGCAGGATCGCGTTCCAGGCCACGGGCCCCGCCAATGTGGAGCCGAGAGCGGCGGCGAGGACCGCGAGGCGGCGCTCCCGCCGCAGGACCACGAAGACCACCGCGGCGATGACCGTGGTGAGCACGGCCCCGTAGAGGATGCGGCTCCAGCTGATCATGAGTGGCCCTTCGAGTCTTCCGCGGTCCGGACGGTCAGGGCGTCGGAGCGCGCCATCAATGGAGGAGGACGCCGGCCACCGCGCCGAGGGCGACGATGTAGGGCTCCTTGAGCTTGAACTTGAACAGCAGGGCGAAGGCCACCAGCGCTATCGCAGCGGTCTGGTAGTCGATCACCGCCTGGCGGACGAGCACCACAGTCGCCCCGGCGATCGCCCCCGCCGCCGCCGCCGTGGCCCCCTTTACGAAGGCTTTGACCTGGGGGTTGGCCCGGTGCTTCACGAACCAGCGCCCGGGGATCACGACGCCCAGGTAGATGGGGATGAAGATGGCGACGGTGGCCACCACCGCCCCGACCAGTCCGCCGACGAGGTAGCCGATGAACGTGGCGGTGATCACCACCGGGCCCGGGGTGATTAGGCCCATGGCCACCGCGTCGAGGAACTGGCGCTGGGTGAGCCAGTGGTGCTGGTTGACCACCCCCTCGCGCAGGAAGGGGACGATGGCCAAGCCGCTGCCGAAGATGAAGGCCCCGGCCTTGGCGAAGAACAGGAAGAGGGCGACCTGGATGCCGCTCGTCGCACTCACGTGCACGAGGACGGCCGCATGGGGAACCAACACGAACGACGACAGCCCGCCGCTGCGGTGCAGCCAGCTCGGCGGGGCGTCCCAGGCCACCATCAGCAGTCCGGCGCCGACGAACAGGAAAGCGATCTCCGTGCCCGTGGCCGCGGTGATCACTCCGATCACCGCGGAGATGACCCACAGGCGCCTGTCCTTGCCGTCGGTGAGGCGCGCCAGCTTGTAGGCGGCGATGGCGATGATGGCCATCACCGCTGGGGCGATCCCGTAGAACAGCGACTGGACGATCGACAGGCCCTCGTAGCGGACGTAGAGCACCGCCACGCCGAGCACGAACAGGAATGACGGCAGGATGAAGGCGCTGGCGGCGGCCAGCGCGCCGGGGGCGCCGGCTTGCAGGTACCCCACCCACATCGACACCTGGGCGGCCAGCGGCCCGGGCATGGTCTGGCCCAGGGCCACCCCGTCCAGGAACTCGTCGCGCTCCAGCCAGGACCGCTTCTCGACGAGGTCCCGCTGCATGTAGCCGACGCTGGCGATCGGCCCACCGAAGCCCCAGGTACCGAGACCAACGAAGTAGCGCAGGATGGACCTCATCGGCACCGCGGCGACCGCCTGGGGGTCCCTCGGGGCGGGTTGGTCGTGGTCGGCCTCCTCGGGATCACGATCAGTCATCTGGCCGGCTCGGGGGTTTTGACTGCAACCACGGTTGCACATGGTGTCGCGTTCTGCCCTGCAACGCAAGGGCCACACGGTCCTGCCGGAGGCGGTGAATGGCAGACGCAAGGCTGCTCGGCCGTGAACCTCAACTCAGCATGCCCCTTACGTCTGGAGCGTGCGATACCGCTACGGGCGACTCCAAAGCAAGACGTTGCGAATCCCAAGCCGGGTAGCGCTCACTCGTCGTCGTCCATGACAGCGTCAGGTGCCCGCAGAGCCCGTCGCCCACCCGGCAGCTCCGCCAGCACGAATGAGTACTGGCCGTGGACGTTGAGGTGGTGGCGCACGAAGGGCGACAGCCGGGCGACGTCCTCGTCGAGGACCGGCTGGCCCTGAGCCCGGAGCTGGTTCAAGGCTGCGTCGATGTAGGAGGTGTTCCAGAGCACCACGCAGTTGAGGACTAGGCCCCTCGTTATCTGGAGTTGTCAAGAATACGGGCTTGTCGTAGGCCTGAAGGGGTTGCAGGCACGGCAGGCAGGTAGGGAAGAACGCTGCAGATCTCGTCCTCCTCTTCACCGCATGCAGGATTCGCTCCCATCGTTG
>JBBSIS010000234.1:0-4935 GCA_038231955.1 Acidimicrobiales bacterium | reverse complement strand
GGACCGACGACGGTGAGCTGGCCTTCGTCGGTCGCCGGCGCGATGCCATCCGCAAGGGCGGTGAGATGATCGCCCCCGCCTTCGTCGAGGAGGCGGCGCTCACCCACCCTGACATCTGCGAGGCCGCCGCGGTCGGGGTCCACAGGGGCCGGTCGCTGACCACTCGTGCATCCTCAGCCGCCTCTGGGCGTCAAGGGCGCCGAACGGCTCGTCGAGGAGCAGCAAGAGGCCGAGAAAGTGCCTGCGGCCCAGGATGACATCGTCGAGGGGGTCCATTTGCCGGGCACGCCACAACAACGAAGATTGATACCGGCGGGCGGCCCCGACCGGCAGGCAGGGCGCGTGGCGTTCAAATCTGACGCCCCTGTAGAATCCTGCTCGCACCCTTCCCCTCAGCACGAGGGCGGAGAGGCGCAGAACCCAGAGGTCGACGGCATGGCCGGAGGCACTGGGGCGGGAGGGAGGTGATTACGCATGAATACTGCAACCATCCGATCAATCAGTCGGCGCGGCCTGGCCCTTCTCGTCCTGGCCGTCGCTGCCCTCGCCGTGCTGCTGTTGCAGTCGTCCCCCTCCTGGGCCCAGACAACCTCTGGCAACTCGGGGGGCTCAGGGTCGACTGGCCCAGCGGTCGCCACCGGAGGTGCGAACAGCTCGGCGTCCTCGGGCGCCGGTTCCGGATCCAAGTCCGCCTCGGGCGCCACCGGGGCGGCGGTGAACCAGACCACCGTCGTGGCGGTAGGCGGTAGCGGTGGCGGTGGGGGCGTGGCCGCGTCCGCGTCCGGCGCAGGTGGTTCTGCCACCAACGCGCCGACCGGCATCGTCACGGCCTCGCCGGCCACCGGTGGCTCCAGCGTGGCCGTCTCCTCGGCCAACGGTGGCGCCGGTGGGGGCTCGACGGTCAACGTCAAGCCCGTGGCCACGTCCGGGAGCTCGGGGTCGTCCTCGTCGCAGTCCAGCGCCACCAACACCGGTAGCACAGGGGCTGCCACGTCGGTGGCCTCCAGCAACCCGGTGGCGGTCTCCGGCAACTCGGGTACCACCGGGTCCACCGGCGCAGCCACGTCCAACCCGACGGCCACCAACTCGGCCATCCTGGGCACGGCTGTCGCCACCGGCGGGACGGCCACGTCCGGCAACTCCGGCAATTCGGGGAGTACCGGACCGGCCATCGCCGTCGGCAGTGCCAACAGCACCGCCAGCTCGGGCGCCGACGCCAGTAGCACCTCGACGTCGGGCTCAACCGGAGCAGCTGTGAACGACACCGACATCACAGCCATCAGTGGCAGCGGCGGCAACGGTGGCCTTTCGGTCACCCTTTCCGGCGCCGCCGGGCCGGCCCTCAACCTTTCGTTGGGGACCATCGGCTCGACGTCTGCCATTGGCGGTTCGAGCGTCGCTGTCGGCTCGGCCAACGGAGGCGGAGGTGGCGGGGCGAGCATCACTGCAAGCCCCATCGCCACGTCGGGTACCACCGGTGACACGAGGGCACATTCCAGTGCCACGAACACCGGTCGCACCGGCAACGCCACGTCGTTCGCCGTCGGCAGCCCGGTCGCCGTCTCCGGACACTCGGGGACGACGGGCTCGACGGGGGCGGCGACGTCCAACCCGATGGCGGTCAACACTGCCATCTTGGGCAACGCCATCGCCTTCGGGGGCACGGCAACGTCCGGTTTCTCCGGAAGCTCGGGGAACACGGGCGCGGCACTGTCCTTCGGTGACGCCAGCAGCAGCGCCAACTCTGGCGCTGGCTCCAACGCTGACGCGGCGTCCGGCACGTCCGGCAACGCGGTCAACAGCACCGGTATCTTCGCCCTCGGCGGTCTGGGCGGCGACGCCGGCATCACCCTGGTCCGTGCCGGTCCCGGCGCACCTGCGGTCAACGTTCTTCAGTTGACCCTGGGTACGTCGACAACCGTGGGCGGCTCCAGCGTCGCCATCGGCTCCGCCAACGGCGGGGCAGCCGGCATCACAACGGTCACCGCCAACCCCGACGCTCTGTCGGGGGGCTCGGGGGCCAGCGTGGCCGAGTCCAGCGCCACCAACAGCGGCAACACCGGCAACTCGTCTTCCCAGGCCTTCAGCGACCCGCTGTCGGACTCCGGGAACTCGGGCGCCACCGGTACCACCGGTCCGGTCACCCGGTCCGGGACGGCCCTGAACACCGCAATCCTCGGCATCGCCCTTCTCTTCTTCCTCTAGAAGAGAGGCTCGAGCAGCCGCATCCGCAGCACCCGATCGGGGGCCTCCTTCTCAAGGGGGCCCCCGATCGCGTCCGGGCAGAGCTCGGCCTGGGAACAGGTAGCACTGACGGTGCTACACATAGGGACATGACACGGATCGGCGTCCGTGAGCTCCGTCAGACCGGGGCCCGCGGCGCGGGCCTGGTCGTGGTCATGCCAGAGCAGGAGCCGCGCCCGTAGGAGTCGGTCGGGGCAGGCGGGCGACCAGCGCGTCGACCAAAGCTTCGGCTTCGACGTCGATGCCCCGGGCCACCCTTTCCAGCTCGGCGCCGCCGCGGCGGCGGTCGTCGGTGGTGAGGTCGAGGACGTCGAGCAGCCGGTCGGGCGCCCAGGCCAGCAGGGCGGCGCACTGGAAGAGAGCCCCGGACCGGGTCCGCCGCTGGCACATCCCCACCACCTTGGCGCCGCCGACGGTCACCTCCCCGGGCCCCAGCCCGGCGAAGCACACTGCGGCCGACCAGGGCGTTGTCAGCAGCCGACCGCCGTGGACCTGGGCGCCGGACACGCCGACGTCGGCCAGGGCGGTGGCCCAGGCCCGGCCGAGCCACCCGAAGGCCCGGCCGACGTCGGGATCCCACAGCGGGTCGCCGGCGGGAACCAGGACGTCGACCCAGACGAGGGCGCCGGGCGCCACCAGTACCGCCCCTCCCCCGCCGCGGCGGCGGACGACGTCGACCTGCGCCGCCCGAGCCCGATCGGTATCGATCGTTTCCCGTACCTGGGTGCTTCCCAGGACCACGGCCGGGCGCGACACGTCGAGGATCCACAACGACCGCTCGGCCGGCTCGGGCCACGGGTGGGCAAAGAGGTCTGCAGCCGCGCCGGTCCGGCGCCGGACACGCCAGGGCTCAGGCAGAGAGGGCGGCGGAGCCCTGGAGGTAGGGCTCCCACTGAGGGTGGACGTGGCCCACGGCGACGATGATCCACGTCAGCTCGCGGGGCGCGGTGGGCCGGCGGCGGAGGACGAGCCCGGCATCGTGGACGGAGCGGTCCTCCTTGCGGGTGTTGCAGGGCTTGCAGGAGGCCACCACGTTTTCCCACACGTGCTCGCCACCGCGGCTGCGGGGGATGACGTGATCGATGTTCTCCGCCGCCGCCCCGCAGTACTGGCAGCGGTTGTCGTCACGGGCGAAGACGGCCCGGCGGTTCAGCGCCGCCCTCGTCCGGAAGGGCACCTTCACGAAATGGGTGAGGCGGATAACCGACGGAGCCGGCATCGCCGTGCGCTCGGAATGGATCTGGCGGTCGGAGGCGTGGAGCACCTCAGCCTTCTCCTTCAGGACCAGCACCACCGCCCGGCGGATGGGCACGACGCACAGGGGCTCGTAGGTGGCATTGAGAACGAGCGCCTTCGACATGGCAGCTCTTCAGGTCCGGGTAGGGCCGCCGCCCCGTGCTGGTGGCAGGTGCATCAGCGACGAGGGTAGCCGGGATCGCCGGAATAGCAGCGGCGAAAACGGCGGCACCATTCCAGATAGGCGACCACGTCGGCTGGTGGCGGCCCGGGCCCGTCGCCGTAGCCCGTCTGCAGCCGGAACCGCAGGTACGACGGGTCGGGCAGGGGCAGTGGCGGCCAGCGCCGCCACCATCCCGGCGCGGCCAGTCGCAGGCACTGGCCCAGAGCCACCCCCCACAGCATCGGGCGCAGGGCCACGGCGAGCGCTGCCGGCCTCACCCAGCCGAGCTGGATTCTTGTCGCGCTCAAAGCCCTCTGGCGGCCTTCAGCGCGACAAGAAGCCGGAGGACCCCGGTCACAGGCGGCCCAGGCCTCGCCAGCCGACGGCGGCGGCGCCGACCAGCGGGCCGGCCGGACCGAGACCGGCGGGGCGGATCACCGAACCCTGCGAGAACGACAGTCGGGCCTGGGCATCGAGCTCGGCCTGGGCGGCGGCGAAGAAAGGGGCGCCGAAGCCAAGGGCAACGGAGCCGGCGACCACGGCCAGGCGCAGGTCGCACAGGTTGGCGACCGACGCCACCGCCCGTCCCACCAGCCGACCGGTCCGCTCGACCACGTCGGGACCGGCCTCGGCCGCGGGCCGGCCGGTGATGGCGGCGATAGCCGTTCCCGACGCCTCCGCCTCCAGGCAGCCCCTGGCCCCGCAAGAGCACCGGCGGCCCCCGGGCTCGACGTTGACGTGGCCGATGTGGCCGGCGTTGCCCGATGCGCCGTCGAGCAGGTGGCCGTCGACCACGACGCCCCCTCCCACCCCCGTCGACACCACCATGGCGATGAAGTCCCGCTCCCGGGCCGCCGCTCCCCGCCAGCCCTCGCCCAGGGCCAGGGCCTTGGCGTCGTTGTCGACGAAGGTGGCCAGGCCGGTGGCCGCGGCGAGGCGCGGGCGCAACGGGAAGCCCCGCCAGGCCGGGATGTTCAGGGGCGACACCGTTTCACCGCCCGTGGTCATGGGCCCCCCGCAGCCCACCCCGCAGACGGCGATGTCCCCGTCGCCCCTGACGCCGGCCACCAGGTCGACCAGCGCCTGGAACAGCTCCTCACCATCGCCGGCCGCCGCCCCGGCGGAGGCGGCGGTGGCCGATGCCAACACCGCTCCGTCTGCGCTGACCAGGCCGGCGGCCATCTTGGTGCCGCCGATGTCGACTGCCAGCGCCATGTCCACGGGAGCGAGGCTAGATGGCGGCGACCGATTGCCCGCTCTGCCGGGGCCGCTCGGGCCCAGATTGCCCGCTG
>JBBSIS010000233.1:0-4953 GCA_038231955.1 Acidimicrobiales bacterium | reverse complement strand
CGCGTAGTTGGCGTTGGCCGATGTCGAACTCTTCGGTGAGCAGGCCTGGCGGGCCGCACGCGGCCCGGTTTCGTTCGAACCAGGTCATGGCTTCGGCGTGGCGTCCCTGCTGCTGGGCGGCGAGGGCCATGAGGAACCCGCACAGCACGAAGGCGCCCTCGGCGTCCGCGAGGGGACGGTCGTCGTGGCGGAACCGGTACACGTAGCCCTCGCGGCCGAGCTGGTCGGCGACGGCGGCAACGGTGGCTTGGCTGCGAGGATCGGAGCCCGGTAGCGCCCCCCGGATAGCCGGTAACAACAGCGCGGCGTCGACCCGTTCGTCGGTCGCGGTGCGCTGCCACCGGCCGCTCGGATGGACGCAGTCGGATCCGACGTCAGCGGCGATGGTGTCGGCCAGGCTGGCCCACTCGGCCGCCTGGTGGGGGGTGGCCACCTTGGCGATGGCGCGCAGCCCGGCGACGCAGGTTAGCCGGGAGTGCGCCCAGTGCTGATCGTCGAGTTCCCAGATCCCGGCGTCAGGGTCACCCCAGCGGGCTCGGATAGCGGCCGCGGTGGCTTCCACCGCTCGCCAATGGTCGGAGCCGAGATGGTCATGGCGACCCGCGGCGGCGAACAGCAGCAGGGCCTCACCGAAGGCGTCGAGCTGGAATTGGTGGTTGACCCAGTTCCCGGTCTTGTTGCTGCCGCCGGGGTAGCCGGCCAGGTGCGGCAGGGCTTGTTCGTCGGGGACGGCCCCGCCGTCGATCCGGTAGGCCGGTTTCAGATGCGGGCCGTCGGCCAGGATCCGCTCGGCGATGAAGCTGACGGCGTCATCGAGCAGCGGGTAGGGCTGGGTGACCGCGACGGCCTGCCCGGCGTAGCACTGGTCGCGGATCCAGGCGTAGCGGTAGTCGTAGTTGCGGCCCGCCTTGGCCCGCTCCGGCAGGCACATGGTCGCCGCGGCGACCATTCCGCCGCCGGCGCTGGTCAACCCACGCAGCACGGCGTAGGCATGGCGGGCGTCACGCGTTGCCAACGTGTCGGACAGCTCGGGGACGGCCCGGGCCCATGCCGCCTCGGTCGCCTCCCACACCAACCCGGCGTCGGGCGGACCGTCGGCGAAGGGGTGCTCGCCGATTTCGAGAACCAAGTCGTGGTGGATCCCGGGCTCGAGGGTTATCTCAAGGCTCAACGCTCCGCCAGCGGTGTTCGCTGTGGGCGCCCCGGTCCAGCGCAGGTGCAGCCCGCCGGTTTGGGCCGCCCACACCCCGTCGTGTTGTTTCAGGCCGCGCATCGCCTTGCGACCGAAGTCGGCTCGGCCTTCGAGGACGGCCCGCACCTTGGCCGTGCCGTCCACGGCGACGACCCGGCGGAGGATGACCGCGGTGTGGGGATCGGCGGGGAACGCCAACGCTTCGCGGCACTCGACGATCCCCGTTGACGTCACCCACCGGGAACGCCAGATCAGCGTGCCCTCCTCGTAGGAGCCGCCCCACACGAAGCGGGCGTCGGTTGGGGTCACCGCATACAGGCCGCCCCCGCCGATCAGACTCGAGAACACGGCCGCGGAGTCCCATCGAGGCGCGCACATCCACGAGATGTCACCTCTCGGGCCGACCAGGATCCCCCGCTGCCCGTCGGCCAACAGGGCGTATTCGCGCAGCACGTGCAGCGGGAACGCCGCTGCGTTCCCGAGATGCTCAGTCCCAGTCAACGAGGGATCCTCCCTACGAGGTGGGCACCGAGCCGGGAAGCGAGGGCCGGGCTCAGAGGATCTCCCGGCTCATGGTGGGACCGGCAAGCCGAAAGGCGTGGGCGAGCGGTCTATCCGGATGTTCTCGCACAGGGGATTCTCGTTGGTCCTGCACGCGGCGTGACTGTGGACGACCGCGCTGACTCGACTCGATGAGGAGTGGTTCCGTAGGACTCTTCGAGCCGGCAACAGACGGGTCTTCGATCCGACGGACGCTTGGGCCGCTGGGTCCCTCGGCGACAGTGCCACTCGGGCGACCGGCAGCCCATTGCCCTCCGGGGTCACGGGACCGGCCTCACCGGGCCCAGTTCAAGGCTGTACTGCACCACCGGCTGCTGTTGGGAGAGGGTGGGTGCGCCGCTCGCGCTCACGAGCAGCTCGCGATCGCCCTTCACCCAGGCGCCCCGGTAGGCGTTCGAGCCGATGCTCCTCGCCGCCTCCGCCACCTGCCAACCTGCGAGGTGATCCCCGTAGAACTGCAGCACCTGTTGCGGCGTGGTGTTGGCAACCGAGAACGTCTGGGCGACGACGCCGTTCTTCGCCGTGTCCTGGTTCAGATCCTGCGACCGCGGGTAGCGGGGCAACTGGTCGAAGTTACCTCCTCGGAACACCGTGTCTCCGGGGGCGGGCTGCGCTGGCTTGGTCGTCGCCCCCGAGGCGCAGGCGCCCACCAGCAGCGCGCCGAGCAGTACGACCACGGCCGTCAGGCCCTTCGAAAAGATCTTGTTCCGGAATCCGGGCATTGTGGCACCCTCTCGCGTGGCGTGGACGGCCGCTCTGTCGCCCCCTACCCCAACAGCGGGCCCCCAATGCCGTCGACGCCGTCGTGGGCGACGCGTTCAGCGTACTCGTATAGCGGGGGAGAAATGGGGTCCTCTGCTCGATCCGTAGGCGCCGGGGGACTCCTTTCAGCCCGGACCCAGCCTGCAGCTCGGGTGTCCGCTCGAGGCGTGGGGTCCACCCCGCCCATCCGCGTGCGCTGTTCATCGGCCTCGAATCCGCCCGAACCTGGCTGTCACCGGTTCCTTTCCGGCGCTGCTGTGCTTTCCGGCAGCGAAGGCCGTCGCTTACTGCTCACAGTGACCAGGCTCCGTCGTGGTTCCCTTTTCGAATCGATGACGGTCACACGTATGAGAACGGCTTCGGCCCCGTGAGTCAGGGCTGCCACCGGGACCCGGTGCTGAATCGACTGGCGCCTCTGCGCGACTGGTTCGCAACGCTCGGTCCGACGGTGTTGAGGAGTACCTCGCCCGCAGAGGGACGAGGAAGTCCATTGCTCGACGGTGGAATGGGTAGCAGCAGGAGCAGTGGTATTCGGGCCATGTCGTGCTCGTCGGTGACGCCACCCACGCCCGGTCGTCGATGGGCCGGGGGGGGCAACTCCGGCCTTGGAGGACGCCTGGGTGCTGGCCGAGCTGCTCGACGCCGACCGTGATCTACACCGGCGCGCTTGACGGCCATGTCGCCCGACGGGCCAGGCGTGTGCACTGGATGCAGCAACGAGCCGGGCCGTAGGTGACAGCCCCAACCTGCCCTCCGAGGTCCACAGCGGAGTGACTCCGCCACCGCGGCGAGACGATGTCCAACAGCCGCTGCACCCTTTTGTCGAGAACCCGTAGCGTGGACTCCAGGGAGGGCGCTCGGCGCCGCCAGCGGCCAGCCTGCATGAGCGCGCTCAGCCTTCGGCGTTGAACTCCTCGACGTCTTCGGGGTGGAAACGACTGAGCACGGCGACGGCGCTCGTTGCTTGGCTCCGGTCGTCGACGTGAGCTCCCACGAGCACCCTGCCGACATCGACCAGATCCCGGTAGCGCACCTCCCAGTGGTGCACGAGACTGCCGCCCACAAACCCGGACGCGACGCCCACTGCGCCACCGCCGAGAGCGTAGGCCCAGATGCCGGCGCCCACCGCCGGTCCAATACCCGGAATAGCCAGCGCGACCGCTCCCGTGACCAACCCCAGAGCGGTTCCTGCCGCCCCGCCGACGAGGCCGTCCGTCGACGCCGCGCCGGCCAATCGCACGACCTCCTTCCCCGACGCCTCATCGGGGTCGAAATGTGGTCGCAGGTCGGCGATGTGATGCTCGTCCACCGGATGACGTCGCCCGAGGAGCGACCGCGCGTCATCTACGAACCCGGCGTCACCCAGGGCATCGAAGGCGGCCATGGCCTCGCCCGGATCTTGGAATACTCCGATGACGTGGTAGTGCTGCATCCCGTCTCCTTTACTCGCATCATCCTCGACATCAACGGCCGTGAACTCTCCACCGGGGCGCTGCGTAGCATCCGGACGCGTCGACTCCTCGTTCAGATGACCGCCTCAGGCACCCCACCAAGGCGTTCGACCGAACGGCCGGGAGGTCCTCCGGGTAGAGGCCAGAGCCTTTCGACGCCGCTCACCCAGACGGTGTTCATGCCCACGGCCGCCGCTCCAGTCACGTCCCATGCGTGGGTGGACACCACGACGGCAGCCTCGGGTCCGACCCCACCGCGTCGCAGCGCCAGACGATAGGCAGAGGGATGAGGTTTATGCGCCCGCGCCTCGTCGGCGGACACGACGTCGTCGAAGTACCGGTCGAGCTGTGCCTTCGCCAGCATTGACCTGGTCGACTCGACGCTGTCGTTGGTCAGGGCCAGCAGCGTGGACCCCGTCGCCGTCAAGCGGGCGAGGCAGGCGGCGGCATCGTCTCGCGGCTCCAGATCGCCAAAGGCAGCCAAGACCTGCCGGAGAGCCCCCATGGGAATGCCGCTCAGGGAGAGAACCTGCCCGAGGGTGGATGCGGACAGCTCATCGATGCTGGCGTAGCCACCGGCCAGGGTGGTGGCGAAGGCGGTCTGCCAGAGCCGGCTGAAGCACAGCCGGCGGACGAGGTCCGGATAGGGATGGTAGGGGGCGATCGCCAAGCGGACGCGCCGGAACGAGAACAGTGTTCCGACGACGTCGAACATGACGACCATGCCCATTGGCTACCCGCCGCCGGGAATCCTCACGCCAGGAAATCGAGCATTCTTGTCGTCCGGCAACATTTGTGTGAGTCCCGCACCGATGGCGGGAGGAATCAGTGTGGTAGACGAGCACGAGGAGATCACAGATGCGTTGGCGGATGCAGGTCGAGGCGCCGTCGACTGGGGACTGCCGTCCGGGCGACAGGGCGCCCGCCGTTCAGGTCGGAGAGGAGATTCTGGCCGGACGAGTGTGTGAGCTGTCGCCCGCGGCGGGG
>JBBSIS010000232.1:0-4963 GCA_038231955.1 Acidimicrobiales bacterium | reverse complement strand
GCCGGTGATCTCGGCCAGGGCCAGGCCGATCAGGGCCAGGACCAGCCCGATCAAGGCGCCCAGATCCTCGAGCAGCACGACCGGAAGCTCCGGGGTCTTGGAACGGCGGATGAACCGCCACCACGACCCGTCGCCCTTGGAATGCCGGCTCTCCCTGACTGCGGTTCGCAGCGAGTAGCCCTCGCAGGCCATGGCCACGAGCAGGATGGCCACCGCCCAGCCGGCCGACTCGAGCTCGTGGGGCTCACGGAGCTTCTCGATGCCCTCGAACAGTGCGAACAGCGAGCCGACGCTGAAGATCACCAGCGCCACCACGAATCCCCAGAAGTAGCGCTCCCGCCCATACCCGAACGGGTGCTCCGGGGTGGCGGTCTTGCGAGCTTTGGCCCCCCCGAGCAACAGCAGGCCCTGGTTGGTGGTGTCGGCGCCGGAATGCACCGCCTCGGCCAGCATCGACGCCGCGCCGGTAAAGAGGAAGCCGATCAACTTGGCGATGGCGATGGCCAGGTTGGCCAGGAACGCGGCGATGATCGCCTTCTTGCTGCCTTCGTGCATGTCCGGTGGATGCTAGGCGGAGGATCCCGAGCGTCGTTGCGACGTCGGGCCGGGGGTAGCGTCGCCGCCATGAAGATCGGCATCGACGTCTCCCAGCACCAACTCGAGTGGCCGGAGATCAAGAAGCGGGTGCAATGGGCCGAGGAGGCCGGGTTCGAGTCGGCGTGGGTCTTCGACCACTTCACCGCGCTGTACGGCGACGACCGGGGCCCGTGCTTGGAGGCGTGGACGCTGCTGGCTGCCCTGGGCGCCGTCACCTGGCGCATCCGGCTGGGCGCACTGGTCACCGGCGCCACCTACCGACACCCGTCGTTGCTGGCCGCGGAGGTGGTCACCGTCGACCACATCTCGCAAGGGCGGCTCAACGTCGGCCTGGGCGCGGCGTGGCACGAGGGCGAGCACCGCCGGCTGGGCTTCGACTTCCCGCCCACTCCCGAGCGCATCGAACGCCTCGACGAGACGGTCCAGATCATCAAGGCTTTGCTGGGCGACGAGGAGGAGATCGACTTTGACGGCCGCCATTACCAGCTCCGCAGGGCCTTCTACCGACCCCGCCCGGTCCAGCGACCGCACCCACCGATGTGGATCGGCGCCGGCGGCGAGAAGGTCATGCTGCCGTTGGTCGCCCGCCACGCCGACGTGTGGCACGGCTTCGGCTCGGCCGAGACACTGGCCCACAAGTCCGCTCTCCTCGACCGCTACGCCTCCGAGGCCGGTCGCGACCCTGTGGACATCGGCCGCTCGACCAGCCTGTCGATCTCCGAGCCGTGGGACGACGTCCGCCGCCACGCCGACGCCCTGCGTGAGATCGGCTTCGCGTCGCTCATCGTCAGCTGGCCGGGTGAGGGCCTGGCCCGGGTCGACGAGTTCGTCGAGCGGGTGCTGCCGGGGCTGGCCTGACCGCCATTTCTCACGATGGGCTGCACCAGATCGACACCCGCCTCGGTGGGTGGGACCGGGTCACCGCGGCATGGCTGATCGAGGGCCCGCAACCGGTACTGCTGGAGACGGGCAGCCAGTCGTCGGTGCCGGTCGTGCTCGACGCCCTCGCGGCCCTGGGCGTCGGCCCCGCCGACCTGGCTGGGATCGTCGTCACCCACATCCATCTCGATCACGCCGGCGGCGTCGGTGATCTGGGCCGGGCCTTCCCCAACGCCACCGTGCATGTCCATCCCGTCGGGGCCCGGCACCTGGCCGACCCGTCCCGGCTGGTGGCGTCGGCCGCCCGGGTCTACGGCGACATGCTCGACCGCGTCTACGGCCGCCTCGACCCCACGCCGGTCGATCGGATCAACGCCCTCGGCGACGGCGAGGAGATCCGGATCGGGCCGGGCCGGTTCCTTACGGCCGTGCACTCGCCCGGCCACGCCAGCCACCACCTGGCCCTGCACGATTCGGGGTCGGGGGTGCTCTTCACCGGCGACGCCGCCGGCGTTCGCCTGCCCGATGTCGGCGTGCTGCGCCCGGCCACCCCGCCCCCCGACTTCGACCTCGACCTGGCGCTGCAGTCGCTGCGGCGATTCGCCGACCGGCGCCCATCGGCGCTGGCCCTGGCCCACTTCGGCCTGCTGGCCGACGACCCCATGACGGTCCTGGCCGAGGCCGAGGACGTGCTGCGCGAGTGGGCGGCGGTGGCCGAGGCGGCCTGGGGTCGGGGCGACGACGTGGCTGCCGCCCTGGCCCAGGCCTTCGGCGCCGACCCGACCGAGACCATGGCCGCCCTCAACGGCGTCCACTCCAACGCCGCCGGCCTGCGCCGCTGGCTCGACCACCGTTCTGGCGGTGGGGCAGAAGTGGGTTCTACGTCAGCCCCACCAGCATGACGATGACGCCGGCGACGACCAGCACCCCGGCGGCGGCATAGCGGGCCACCCACTCCCAGGTGCGGGCCGAGCGGCCGTCGGCGGCCCGGACCTCGCGCAGTTCGATGACCGGCCCGGGCAGGCGCCGGTACCAACCCCGAGCCTCCACCTGCTGGCCGATGAAGCGCTCGGCCCGGAAGAGGCCGAACAGGGAGGCGGCGAAGGGAATGGGCTGGCGGTAGAGCAGGGGCACAAAGCCGGAGCTGTCGGCCACGACCAGGTCGGGCGAGAGCACGTAGCCGGGTGTGCCCCGCCCGACGATCTGGCCTTTCACGCGGACGCCGATGCCGGCCACCGGCCCGGCGTCGAGGCGCTCGAGCAGGCCGGCCACCTCGTCGACCTGGGCGAAGGCGGCCGGGTAGCGGAAGTTCTGCTTGACGAAGAACAGCCCACCGGCGATGGCCAGGGCCACGCCCAGCCCGAAGCGGCTGCCGGGGAGGAAACCGAAGAGGAACCCGCCGAGCAGCACCACCCACGGGGCCACGGCGACAGCCAGCTCGCGGGCGAAGCGCGACCGGGCGTCGGCGATCTGTTCGGGCGAGGCACCGGCCATAGCCCGCAGGACGCTCCACTGGTTCGGCGCCCCGGGCAGTCCAGACTGCTCGAGGTCGAGGATGCGGCGGGCGACGAGGGGGTGTGACGACAGCTTTTCCAACGTCGTCCCCCACGGGTTGGCCAGATCCCAGCGCATGGCGGCTGTCGCCCGCCCGGGGTCGATCCCGCCGGCAAACGCGGCCTGCATGGCCTCGGCGGCGCGGGGCTCGAAGATGCCCATGGCCCGCATCGACTGGGCCCGCCGGGTGCGGGAGGCGAGCCGGGCGGCTTCCTTCTTCCCGGCCTTGCCCTGGGCGATCAGGGCGTGGGCCTCGTCCTTCTGGGCGCCGCGGACCTGGCCCATGCCGTAGGCGATCTTGACCAGGGCCGAGGCCAGGGCGTCGCCGTCGCCGGTGTTCTGGCACGACCAGTGGTCGGCCGCCGATTCCCGTGCCCGGCTCAGGGCCAACAGGGTGAGCTGGGACACGAGGTAGGCGGCGTAGGCGCCGATGGCCACGACCCGGCCCTCGCTCCGGTTGCTGCCCCGGGCGACGAGGTACGCCAGGTACAGCGCCATCGGGATCACCGCGGCGACCGTCATGACCGCGAAGTCCCAGTGCCTGATGTGGCCGATCTCGTGGGCTACGACGGCGTCGAGCTCCCGCTCATCGAGGCGTTCGAGCAGGCCGCGCGTCACCCAGACACGGGCGTCTCGGGGCGTACGACCGAAGGTGAAGGCGTTGGGGTTGCCGTCGTCGACGATGCCCAAGGTCACGAGGGGCACGCCGGCGTCGGCGCAGCGCCGGGCGACGATCGAGCCCAGGGGATGCTCGGTGAGGTAGCGCTGGCCGTCATGGGGGATGACGGTGGCCGGCACCAGCCATTTGATTATCCACGGGTTGACCAGGTACTGGACGCCGAGGATGAACACCGCGAAGGCGATCGGGAACCACACCGGAGCGCCCAGGTAGGCCACGATGGCGAAGCCGACGGCGAGGAGGAGACCGACCAGGCCCCCGATCGACGGGAGCGAGCGGCGCAGGACGAACTTCATGTCGTACCTCCGAATTCGGGACTCTCGCACCATTGAACACCCGGCGAACCCACGACGTTCCCGTCTACCGGATGTAATTCTCTCGTCGGGGAGGGTGTCGTAGGAAATTCGCGCCACCTTGTCGATCGGGGCGGTCGGCGTTCGTAGACAGGGTAAGAGGCCGACACCGTGTCGCCTTGGTGTGAGAGGAGCTCAGATGACGCAGTACCTGCTTTCCGTGCACATGGTCGAGGGCGAGGCCACCCCGTCGGCCGACGAGATGGCGAAGGCGTACAAGGACGTCGACGCGTACAACGACCAGCTGAAGGCTGAGGGCGCGTGGGTCTTCGCCGGCGGGCTCCACCCGGCCGACACCGCCACCGTCGTCAGGGTCAAGGACGGCGAGGTGCTGACCACCGACGGTCCATTCGCGGAGACCAAGGAGCAGCTCGGCGGGTTCTGGGTCATCGAGGCCGCCGACCTCGACGCCGCCCTAGCCCTGGCCGCCAGGGGCGCAGCGGCGTGCGGCGGCCCGGTCGAGGTCCGACCGTTCCAGGACGACTGATGCACCGAGCCCCAGCGTGACGATCCCAGAGACAGCACGGATCGAGCAGACCTTCCGCCAAGAGTTCGGCGCCGCGGTGGCCACCCTGGTCCGGCTCTTCGGCGACATCGACGTCGCCGAGGAGTCGGTCCAGGAAGCCTTCGTCGTGGCCCTCCAGCGGTGGCCGACCACCGGCGTGCCGCCGAACCCGGGCGGATGGATCGTCACCACCGCCCGCAACCGGGCCATCGACCGCCTGCGGCGGGAGTCGTCCCGTGACGACCGCCACGCCCAGGCGGCCCGCATCCACCAACGCGACAAGCCGCCCGAGGAGGCGGGCCCAGTGACCGACGACCGCCTTCGTCTCATCTTCACCTGCTGTCACCCGTCGTTGGCTACCAGCGTGCAGGTGGCGTTGACCCTCCGCCTGCTCGG
>JBBSIS010000231.1:0-4996 GCA_038231955.1 Acidimicrobiales bacterium | reverse complement strand
CAACGGCCACAGGACGTCGCGGCGGGCGTAGGACCCGGTCACGAGCAGGTGGCGACCGGCTTCGCGCAGCGCCAGCGACGCCGGGGCGTTGCGGGTGAGGGTCAGCAGGCGGTTGCGCCCGTCGTAGTGTTGGAACAGCCGCGATCCTTCGACCGACGACGCCGAGTGGACATGGCGCACCACCGACGCCGGCACGTAGCGGTACGTCCAGCCCTCGGCCTGCCCCCGCCACGACAGGTCGACGTCCTCGTAGTAGAGGAAGAACCGGTCCTCGAACAGCCCGACGGCTTCCAGGTACCGACCCGACACCAGGACGGCGGCGCCGCACCAGGCGAAGACCTCTTCTCCTTCGTCGAACTGGCCCTCGTCACGCTCGTAGTAGCCACGGTCGGCGCCGTGACCGTCGCCCAGCAGAACCGATCCCGCGTTGTTGACCACGTCGTACGGCTCACCTTTGACGGCCACGGGGTACCACTGCGGCTCCCGGCCGACGTGGAGTTCGGTCCGCTGCCCGCCCGAGCGGACCACGACGGTGCGGGCCTCGTCGGCGGCCAGGCGGAGCTCGCAGTGCCCCGGGTGCCCATCGGGGCCGACGGGCACCCGCAGATGGGCCTCGGCACCGGTCCACTCGAACGCTCCCTCGGCGCCGGGACCGTGCTCCACACCCCAGAACCCCGAGACGAGCTGCAGGCGACCCCATGCGTCGCGTCCGTCGACGGTGGCGCCCGACAGGCGGACGCCAAGCGGCCGCCTGTCGCCCCAGTCCCGCACTGTCGTCGCGCATGACAGGCCGACGTCGACGAAGTGGTCGGAGAACAGGATCTTGGGGCTCGCCGCTCCAACCGCGGGGTCGGCCTCCAACGCGTCGACCAAGGGCGCCAGCCACGCGGGGCTGACCTGGGCGTCGTTGTTGAGCAGGGCGACGTGGTCGACACCGTCCAGGCCCGAGAGCCCCAGATTGGCCCCGCCGGCGAAGCCGAGGTTCGACCCGGGGTCGATGACGCGCACCGCCGGCAGGTCGGCCCGCACCCGGGCCGCCACGCCGTCGGTCGGGCTGTTGTCGACCATGACGACCTCCAGCCGGTCGGCCGGCCAGTCGGTCTGCAGCACGCTGCACAGGCAACGGAGCGTCAGGTCGCCACCGTTGTAATTGACGACGACGACCCGCACCCGGGGCGGTTCGTTCACCGGACCGGCCGTCGGGCTCAGGGGGCGACCTGTTTGTCACCGGAGGAGAGCCGGCGGAGCGCCACGCGCCACGCCCGGCCGGCGGCCTTGCGGATGGCCAGGGCCGGGCCACCGGTTCGCAGGTGGTCGAGGGCGGTTTGCATGTCGTAGCCCACCCCGCGCCACCGCTCCTTGACCTCGGCCAGATCCCCGCGAAGGCCGGCCCCCACTGCGGGGTCGAGTAGGTCCGGCGCCCGGCGGGGCGCCCGGCAGAACGCCACCAGGGGCGCCAGGACCTGCGGCCAGGTCAGCTCGGCGGCCAGTCCGGCGGCGTTGGCGCCCATCGTCGCCCGGAGCTCGTCGTCGTCGAGCAGCCGGCCCAGCGCCGCTTCCAGGGCGTCGACGTCGCCGGCGTGGACCGTGATCCCCACGGCCCTCGCCTCGATGATGCCGGCCAGGGCGTCGCCGCGAGTGGACACCGTCGGCAGCGACGCCCACAGGTGGTCGAGGATGCGGGTCCGGAACGACATCGACGTCTCGATGTGGTCGAGGTGGGTGCTCACGCCGATGTCGGCGTCCAGCAGGTAGTTCTGGCGATCGTCGTAGTCGACCCAACCCTCGTTGAAGAAGACGTGGGTACCGGTGAGGCCGAGGCTGTCGGAGAGCTTCCGCGTCGCCACCGCCATCCGCATCTCGGGAATGTCGGGGTTGGGGTGCTTGAGGCCCATGAAGTAGAGCCGCACGTCGGGCCGGCGCGCCCGCAACCGGTCGACCGCCCGCAACAGGGTGAGCGGGTCGAACCAGTTGTAGATGCCCCCGCCCCACAGCAGGACGCGGTCGTCGACCCCGATACCGGGGACGACGCCCTTGATGGCCGGCCGGGCCCGCTCCGGCGGCTTCTCGGGAACGCCGAAGGGCACCACGGCGATGAGCGACCGCAGGGTCTCGTCCTCGTCGTAGGTGACGGGGTTGATGCGGCCCAGCGCCGACAGCTGGCCCAGCCAGAAGTCCCGCTGCTTCTCCGACGCACAGAGGAAGTAGTCACCCCGTAGCAGCTGCTCGTTCAGCACCGCAGTGGCCGACTGCACAGCCAGCAGGCGCCCACGCCGTCCCTCGTCGCGGCCCTGCTCGAGCTGCTCGAGATGGAGGGGGTCGTAGACGTCGACGACGACGACCTTGTCGGATTCGATGAGAAAAGGTCGGTTGTGGATGAGCCAGCCCTGGAAGATCAGGACGTCGCACCATTTCTCGAGGTCGGCGAGCCCGTGGTCGTCGACCGACCACACCGGGAACGGCGAGTCGGGCAGGTCGGCGAGGGTGGTGGTGACGAGCTGGACATCGTGCTCGGCCGACAGGGCAGTGGCGATCTGCCAGGCCCGGATGCCGGGGCCGGCCATCTTCGCCGTCAGGGTGTCACAGGTGGCGACGACGATCCGCACGCCCGTGACAATAGGTGTCGACAACACCATCTGGCCGCTGGCCGTCATTACGGTGGGAGGGTGAGGGCCCGGGCACACATTCTCGTCATCGTCGCCTACGCGCTCCTGGGCGCAGCATGGCTGGTCACCAATCCGCCCGGCGCCGCCCCCGACGAGCCCGCTCACTACCTCAAGGCCATCGCCGCCGGACGGGGTGAGCTGCGCCTCGAGTCCCGGCCGCCGGTCCCCGCCGATGTCGACGCCATGCCGCAGCCTTTGCGGTGGCAGCTGGAGACATCCCGCCTCGTCGAGATTCCGACCCGCCTCGACCCGACGAACCTTCCCTGCGTCGCCTTCCATCCCGAGGTGTCAGCCGGCTGCCAGCTCCATCGGGCCCCTCCCCCGCTCGGGCACGTCGAGCGAGCGACGATCGTCGGCACCTACCAACCGTTCACCTATGTGGTGCCAGGGGCGCTGATGCGGCTCGGCGCCGGCCCGGCCTCGACCATGCGCCTCGGCCGGGCCGGCTTCTGGCTGTGCTCGTTCGCCTTCGTCGTGGCGGCCGCCCTGCTCCTGTGGTCGCCCGACGATCCCGCGTACTCCCTCATAGGTTTGCTGGCCGCGGTGACGCCCGCCGTGCTGTTCATGGGCTCGTCGCTGTCGGCCAACGGGCTCGAGATCGCCGCCGGGCTCTGCTTCATGGCCGCCATGGTGCGCCTGGCACGCGACCGGGGATCGTCGCGCTGGGTCTGGGCCGCGGCCGGGGCGAGCGGCGCCGTGCTGCCCCTGGCGCGGGTCACGGGCCTGGTCTGGGTCAGCCTCGGCGCCCTGCTTCCCGTCGCCTTGATCGGGGCCCGGCCAGTCGTGGCCATCGTGCGCCGAGCCGGGTGGCGAGCGGTCGTCGCGGCCGGCGCCGTGGGCGTGGGCATGGCGTCCAGCCTGGTGTGGGAAATCGCCGTCCAGCCCCACCCCGTGCGGGGCGTAGGGACGGCGGTCCGTGACATCCCAGGCGAGGTGCGGCTGCTACCCATCATCCTCGACGAGGCCATCGGCGTCTTCGGTTGGCTCGACACCCGGATGAGCCGTCCCGCCTACTTGCTGTGGAAAGCGCTGCTCGTCGGCCTCATCGCGGCCGCATTGGTGGTCGCCCGTCGCCGCCAGCGCCTGGTGGTCACCGCCCTCGTGCTGGCCGGCGCCGCGGTGACCGTCGCGGTCGCGGTCCTCAACCGGCCGACCGGGTTCGGCGCCCAGGGCCGCTACGTGCTCCCCTTTCTCGTCGTCGTGCCCCTCGTCGCCGCCGAAGTGTTGTTCGGCCGCCGCCATCGGCGGGCCTTCCGGCCGTCGTGGCTGCCGCTGACCGTCGCCGCCACCGTCGCCGTGGTCCATGCCGACGCCTGGTACACCAACGCCCGGCGCTACGCCGTCGGGTTGCCCGGACCGCACAACTTCCTCGGCCGGGCAGCGTGGGCGCCCCCGCTGGGCTGGGTGTGCTGGATGGTGGTGGTCGGGCTGGGCCTCGTGGTTCTGGTCCTCGCCGGCCTGACCGGCTTGCGCCCGCCGGCTACAGCTCCTCGGCCAGCTTCGGTTCCATCTTCGAAAACGCCACCACGCCGATGACCAACATCACCACCGACGACAAGGTGATGTAGGTCAGATCCTGCCAGGACGGCAACCGCAGGTCGTACAGGCAGCTCCGGAAGGCGCCCACGAACCGCACCATCGGGTTCAGCTTGTACAGCGTGAACAGGGCGGGATGACCGACCAGAGCGTCTCGCACGAAATTGATGGGGTAGACGATCGGTGTGGCATAGAACCAGACCTGCAAGAGAATGCCGATGAGGTGCTGGACGTCGCGAAAATAGACGTTCAGAACGCTCAGCAGCAGCCCCAGGCCCACCACGAACGCGCTCAGGACCACCACCACGAAGAGGGCGCCGAGCAGCCAGGGAAGAACCATGTGCCCGCTGACCAGAAGGGCCACGGACAGCACTCCCAGCTCGAGCAGGAACGTCACCAGCCACGACGCGATGTTGGAGGCCACCAGGACCTCGCGCGGGAAGTAGACCTTCTTGATGAGGTTGGAGTTGCCGATGAGCGCCCCCATCGAGCCCGACATGCCGTTGGACAGGTAGGTCCACGGGAGCAGGCCGGAGAGCAGGAAGAAGGCGAAGAAGTGGATGCCGCTCGGGTCGCCGGGCTCCGGTCTCACCTTCAGGAAGAAGGCGAACACCACAGTGAAGACGACCATGGTGGCCAGTGGGTTGAGCAGCGACCACGTCCATCCCAGGACCGACCGCTTGTACTTGCCTCGCAGCTCCCGAAGCGTCAAGTTGACGAAGAGCTCGCGCGACTCCTTCAGCTCGGCAACGGTGCTCATTTGACGGCGGTGCTCATTTGACGGCGGTGCTCAT
>JBBSIS010000230.1:0-5006 GCA_038231955.1 Acidimicrobiales bacterium | reverse complement strand
GTCAGCCGAAGGGGGTCGTCGCCGGGTCGGTCCTCCACGACGGGGCCAAAGTGGGCGACGTGGTGAAGGCCGAGGCCGACTTCGACCTCGAGGGCATCAACGTCACGTCGGTAACCGCCGCCAAGGCCAGGAAGAGCGCTCCTGAGACGTTGCCCATCCTCGGATCAGGACGGGAGGAGCAACTCGTCACGCACAGCCCCATCAAGCCCGAGCGTGAGGAGCGGGACCGACGAGGTGAACGCGGCGACAGAGGCGACCGGTTCGGCGCCGGCCGGGGCGGGGCCCGTCCCGGCGGGCCCAACGGCCCGGGGGCAACGCGCCCGCGGGCCACGCCCGGCACCGGTCCCCGTGACAGCGCCCGTCGTGAAGGGGCCGGTCCCCCCGGCGCAAGCGGCCGAGAGCGCGCCCGCCCCGACCGGCCCGAGCGCCCGCGTGGCGAGCGAACCCCCGGCGACCGGCCCGCAGGCGAGCGGCCGCAGAACGAGCGGCCGACCGGCGACCGACCGGCAGGCGACCGGTCCCGCGGTGACAGGCCTAGTGGTGACAGGACTTCCCGCGACCGGCCCGGGCGTGACCGGGCCGGTCGGCCGGCGTCGTCCGCCGGTGCGACGGGTGGGCCGGGACGCCCGTCCCGGTCGCAGCCCAAGCGGCTACAGGCCGGACGCGACCATCGGGACGCGGTTCTGGCCGCCCTGCCCCCGGAGCAACGGGCCATTGCGGAGCAGGTGCTTCGCGGCGGGCTGGCCGGGGTGCGGGCCGCAGTCGGCGAGCAGAACGCCAAGGCACGGGCCGCCGGCGACCCCGAGGTCCATTCCGAAGCCCTCCTCGCCCTTGCCGAGCAACTGCTCCCGGCCTTGCGCGCCGCCGAATGGCGCGACCGGGCCGAGGCCGCGGCGTCGTCGTTGGAAGAGCTCAGCCTGCGCGACCTGCGCACGGGGGTGGCCGGCGCCGACGCCGCCGGGCGCGACGACGACAGCCGGGCCTTGGCCTCCAAGCTGCGGGAGAGCCTCGAGCGCCGGGGCGCGGCCGAGCGAAAGACCTGGCTCGACGAGATGACGACGTGCCTGGCCGAGGGCAGAGTGGTCCGGGCGTTGCGCGTCAGCGGCCGCCCCCCGGAGCAGGGTGTGCGGTTCCCCCCCGAGCTGTCTGCTGGTCTGGCCCAGGCCGCAGGAGAGGCCATGTCGCCCGACACGGCCGCCGACCGGTGGCTGGCCGTCCTCGAGGCCGTCCTGGCGTCGCCCATCCGGCGCAGCATCCAGCCCAAGGGGCTCCCCGCCGGTGCCGACGACGAGGTGCTCAAGACCGTCCGCCAGTCTGTCTCCAAGGTGCCCGGCCTCGGTCCCCTGATCGGCGAGACACCGGGCCAGCGCCCGGTGCCCCCTCCTCCGCCCCGGCGCCCACCGGCCCCGCCGGCCGCCGCTCCGGCTCAGGCGCCCGAGGTTCCTCTCGCCGGGACGGACAACGTTGCCGAGGTTGCCGCCGGTGACGTGCCGGTGGCTGTCGAACTGACGGCAGACGCGCCGACCTAGTAGGCGATCACGGGCACGATCCCGTGCTCGTGGAGGAACTCGGCCAGGCCGTCGGTCAGGCGGAGGTGCGCCACCTCGTTGACGGCTACCCAGGAGGCCTCGGCGGCGTCGGAGCCGGCGATGGGCTCGGCGCCCGGCCCGTCGAGGACGGTGACCAGGAAGTCGAAGATCACGAAGTGATGGTCGTCGCCGATGCGCTCCACCCAGCCGAGCAGGTCGTCGCAGACTCCTTCCATGCCCGTCTCCTCGGCCAACTCGCGCACGACCGCTTCGGCCAGGGTCTCACCGCCCTCGACCCGTCCGCCCGGCAGCGACCACTCCCCTGCCGCCGGGCCGTGCCCCCGGCGGATGAGCAGCAGCCGCTCGTCGACCACGGCAACCGCGCCGACGCACACCTCTGCCCTCATGCGTCGGGCGCCCTCATGCGTCGGGCGCCCTCATGCCCGTCGAGCCGCCGGTGCATGACCAGCTTGCGGGCCGTGAACCCGGACTCCTCGAAAAAGTTCTTGGTGGCCCGATGGCCGGGAAGGGCCATGGCGTCGATCCCGATGCAGGCCCGGCCCTCGCACCAGGCCACGAGGTCGAGCACCATCGCTTCGCCAAGGCCGACCTGCCTCGCGCCCTCCTCGACGAAGATGTCGTCGATCACGCCGAGGTGGGAGCCGTCGGCCAGGTGCTCGGCCCGGACGATCCCGTAGCCGACGACCACTCCGTCGATGGTGGCGACGACCATACGGACGTCCGCATCGTCCAACAGCAGGACCAGGCCCTCCTCCACCGGCTCAGGACGGCTCTCCCGGGCCTTCCAGACGGCGCCGCCCCGCATGGGCGCAAGCTCCGACGCCGCCGCCCGGACCAGTTCGCCCATCCGAGCTATGTCAGCCGACCCGGCCGGACGGCACGCTTCCTCCACCCGGCCGAAGCTACTTGGCTGCGTCCTGGTGCTGGTCGATGCGGGTCAGGACCGTCTTGCGGGCCCGGTGCGATTCCTCATAGCCCCGAATGGCCCCCAGCTCCTCGTCGGATAGGCCTTCGAGCCGGGGGACGACCTGGGAGGCGGACAGGGTGTCGTAGCCGGGGATGGCCAGGTCGGCCACGTCGGGGACCGACACGGCATCGGCGCGGACCGCGGCGGTCGCCCTCGGCACCCGAGGCGCCACAACGTCGTCGCTCGGCGGGCGACCAGGAGCGGCCCGATGCCCGGCGGTGGCGGCATCGGGAACCCGCTGCTGTGCCCGGAGGCGATCGACGAGCGTGGAGGCCTTTCGCTGGCCTTGGCGAACGGCCATCTCGCCCACCATGCGGGCCACGGTGACCTTGCCACCCATCCGCCGCCTGCCCTTGTCGGCCAACTTCGGCAGCAGTTCGGCGGCTTCCATGGCCAGCCCCAGCGGGGCGTAGACGAGCACGTCGAGAAGCTGCTCGGCCGGTTCCTGGCGATTGGTCATAGACGCAGCTTACGACCGGCCGCGGTTTCAGACGCAGTCGCGACAGAACATGCGGTCAGGGTCAGCCAGCTGGCTCGGGTGCTTGACCAGGAAGCAGGACTGGCAGACGAACTCCCCTGGGCGCTTGGGCAGAACCTTGGTGGAGCCCTCGGCGCGGTCCTCGGCGTCAGGAACCTCGTCCTCCTCGTCCTCCTCCTCGTCGGCGACGACCAGGCGGTCCTTCAGGATGACGTCGAGCCCTGCCTCTACGTCGTCGGGGTCGATGTCGTCCTCGTCCTCCTCGTCGTCGTCGTCGTCACTTCCGGCAGGCACGGCAGCCGCAGGACCCGCCGGTACCGCGACCTCCCCGACCACCTCGGCCCCGACCACCTCGGCGACATCGACATCGACATCGACATCGACATCGGCATCGTCGTCGACATCGGCATCGGCATCGGCATCGGCATCGGGGTCGAGCACGTCGATGGGGTCGTCCTCGATGAGGTCGTCATCGTCGTCCTCATCAAGGGTTTCGAGATCGACCATGTCGGGATCATCGGGCTCATCGACGGTGTCGAGGCCCTCGTCTTCGTGAGCCATTTGCGGCGCGTTCCGTTCAGGGGAAGGTTCGGGGGCGGGAGCATAGACGACCGCTCGGGCACGTTGGCGCATCCGGCCGTTAGCCAGGCAGCGATGGGACCCGAAGGACTGTTGGTACCGCTCGTTGGCCCTACCTCCACGAGACGGTGACCTACCCGTCCCACGGTGGTGAGTTGTAAGAACGTTCTCTACTTGGTCCCTCGGGTCCCGCGCCTGTCCTCAAGCCCCCCACCCCGGCAACGCAAACAACGACGCCGGGGCCCACGACAAGGACGTGGGGCTATCGGGACGTCTTGAGCATGGCGCGCCAGCATCGGGGGCGCAAGGCCGGCCGGAGTGCCTCTGACCAGCCTCTTCGCGCGTCTGTGCAGGTCAGGGCCATCGTTATTTCTGGCTCTAGTTCAGGTTGAGGCTTGGTCGTGGACAGGACGCCCCGTCCGCCGGGCCTCGGCCCGACGCTCCCCAACCAGGCGCTCGAGGCCGGCGTCGGCCTGACTGTGATCGACGAACCGCATCAGGTCGGCGACGATGCGGTGGCCGGCCTGCTCGGCGATCAGGCGGTGCATCTCCTGGCAGATGCGGCGGTACGACGGGTGCCCGGCCAGGCCGGTGCGGAGCTCCAACATGTGGAGCGCTTCGCGGGCGTTCAGCGCCATGGAGTAACGCACCCGGTAGGCCAGCGCCACGGCGTAGCCGGCCTGAGCCGGGAACGGGCCCTCCATGGCCCCGTGGAGGCCGGCCGAGCGGGCCATGGCCTCCTCGAAGCGCTCTGCGGCCCCTCCGAGGCCGTCGCCGCAGCCGGCGGCCCCTGGGCCGCCTCCGTCCGCCTCGACCAGGTCCGGGGACATGACATGACCGTGCCGGGGGGTAAGGGCCTGCCACTGGAGGGTGAGCATGCGGTGGCGCTGGAGGTCACGGAAGGCCCCGTAGTCCGAGAGGACGTCGAAGCGGTAGGACACATGCTCGAGGGCCCGTCCGGGCTTGTGGCGACGGTTCACCCGGTCGCCCACGTAGGCGTCGGCCACCGACCGGCGTTCGTCGGCCGACATCGTCCTCACCCGGGTCAGGATCTGGTCGTCGGGCAGATCGAGATGGGGGTAGAGCATGGCGGCGAGCAGCTTGTCCTCGGCCTCGGGGTCGAACTCCACCAGGCTCACCGGCGGCCGGGGCTCCGCTCGGGTGCCGGCGAAGAGCCGGGCGGCCACGTCGGCCGTGGCCCGGCTGGTCTCCGCCAGGTAGGCCGTCCACTCACCGCCCCGGTCCGGGCGGTCGAGGCGGGTCAGGAACGAGGGAATGACCTTGCGCAACTCGTCGACCATCAGCTCGGCGTAGGCCCTGGCCTCGGGCAGGGGGTGGCCCCGCATGCGCAAGAGCAGCAGCTCGTAGCCCTGGCCGGTGCCGTAGATGCCCACGTTGGACAGGCTGGCGGCGGGCAGCAGGCCCCGGAGGG
>JBBSIS010000229.1:0-5006 GCA_038231955.1 Acidimicrobiales bacterium | reverse complement strand
TCCGTGAGCCCGGCGGTGATTCCGCAAGCGGATCCCCGGACGGGACCGGCCTCGCCGCCGAGCCGCGGGCCAGTCCTTGGTGGAGAGTCGTCTCGGTAGCGGTTCCTCCTGCGGGACCTCCCGGTCACCGTTCCTCCTGCGGGACCCCGGTCGTCGTTCCTCCTGCGGCACCCGGTCGTCGTTCCTCCTGCGGCACCCCGGTCGTCGTTTTTCCTGCGGGACCCGGTCGTCGTTCCTCCTGCGGGACCCGGTCGTCGTTCCTCCTGCGGGACCCGGTCGTCGTTCCGTTTTCGGTACGTCGTCGCCTCGGTCTGCGACCAGCGTCGGCCGTTACAGCGCCACAGCGCGAGTCGTGGCTGTTCCGGCGCCCGCCGCCTCCATGTACAACCCGCATCCGGCATCGCGGGTGGCGGCGACCGGCTGCCGCAGGCGGACGTTACGGGCCCCTCGTGCCGCCGCGTGTGAGGGGACCTATGGCGTCACCGCCGACCTGGTTCAGGTCGGCGGTGGCACGATGTCAGTGGCGTAGCGGCTCATGATCGCCCCGATGGCCGCTGGGTCGGGCCGACCGGGCGGGAGCGTGGCGAGCTCCCGGAAGTAGCCGATGTAGCGGTCGGGCGTGACGGTGCAGAGGAGCACCGACTCGACGTTGCCGTCGTTGGCGAAGGTGTGCGCCGTATGGGGTGGCACCGTTACCAACATGCCGGGCGTTGCCTGAATCGTTTCAGAGCCACAGGTGAACGTGGTGGTTCCGGCGACGACGAAGAAGGTCTCGTCGTGCTCGCGGTGCACGTGCTGCGGCGGACCCGGCGTCGCCGGCGGTAGCGTGACCTCGACGATGCCGAGGCGATGGTCGGTGTTGGTGCCGTCCTCGAGTATCCGTATCGTGAGGGCACCGACGGCGATGATCTCGCCCTTGGTGAGGTCGATGACCTGGATCGACATCGGTCAGGCGGCGACGTGGCTGGCGAGCTCGTGGACCTCGACGGTGTGGCCCTCGGGCAGGTTGGCCTTCACGTTGGCGTCGAAGAAGGCGGCGTGATCACCGGCGGTGTCCCACACCTCCGTCACGACGAAGGCGCCGTCGATGCCGTAGACGTCATGGGTGCAGAACCCGGGGGCAGCGACGAGTACGGGCATGAGGCCGGCCGACATCTGCTCGTAGACGGCGAGGTCGAGCGGAACGGTGGTGCGGACGAGGGTGGCCATAGGAGGCTCCTTTTTGAGTTCGACCTCAGCGGGATCGAGCGACGGATGCTGCGTCGTGCGACATCTGTCGATTATCATGGACCCCTTGGCCGGATCTCGTCAAGCCCCCGATCGCACCGCTCAGAAGGACCGCACCCGCACGGCGATCATCGACGCGGCCGCCACCCTCCTCCGCGCCGGCCAGCAGCCGACGGTGGCCGAGGCCGCCGCCGCCGCCGGCGTTCACCGGTCCACGGCCTACCGATACTTCCCGACGCCGCAGGTGCTACTGGTGGATGCCGCCGTACGGGTCGGGACGCCCGACGTCGACGAGATGTTCGCCGACGTCGACCCCGGCGACCCGGTGGCGCTGATCGACGCCGCCGCCCTGTTCGTGAGCGACTACATGTTCTCGATGGAGCCGATGTTTCGCAGCATTGTCCGCGCCACCGTGGACCGCTGGTTCGAGGAGCAGGGCAAGGACGAGCCCGACCTGAGCGCCATCCGCCAGACCGTCCGCTTCCGCTGGATCGACCACGCCCTCGCTCCGCTGCAGGGCCGGTTGGCGCCTGACCAGCTGGCCCGTCTGCGTTCGGCGCTAGCCCTGGTGATGGGCGCAGAGGCGCTGATCGTGACGAGGGACGTGTGCCGTCTGGACACCGACGAGGCGACGCGGGTCATGCGCTGGGCTGCGACCAGCCTGGTCCGCGCCGCGATGGGCGAGGCCCGCTGATTCCCTTTGGAGGATCGACGTACGGGGGCCGCAGGAGGATCGGCGCGACACTCAATCGGCTGAGGGGGAGGCCGTGTCGAGTCGGTCAGGAGCCGCCACGAAGGCTTGACTTCGCCCGGGAACGGCGCGTCGACCATGGCACGGGTGTGTACCGGGAGACTGATGGCCCCTTGTCACCTTGTTCGTCGCCACCAGACGCTCGCATCTCCTTCAGGCGGGCGAGTAGTTCTGCCTCCATTCTCCTGGCACGGCGTCTACCCGGCGCTGCTCCGAAGCCTGATCGAGCACGGGCTCGTTGACGAGCTGACGCTCATGATCAGCCCGGAAATCGCCGGCAGCGGCAGCCGGTTCGCGACGACACGGGGCTGAGGGGCGTCGAGCTCCTCGAGGCCCCACCCACGATCAGTGGCGTCACCGATCGGCCCAACCGATCGGTGATACCAGTCGGGCCGACCTCGACGCCTTATCGATCACGACATGGCCCCGATCGACAGCCGCGGCGGCATTGGACCCCGGGGCCCTCGGTCATCCATCGAGGGCGAGGTGGGTTCGGTGGACGTCCCGAGCCGGCGTGGCCTGGGCCAGCGTGGCCAGCCCGACGACGACGGCGGCAAGCCCCCAGCCTGTGATCGCGGCGATCGGAGGTTCGCCGCCGCTCGCGGCAAGTAGCGGGAACATGACCACGAACGGATAAAGGCCCATCGTCAACGGACCGAACCTGGCGACGCCCCGCCACCCGCCACTGCGGGCCACGGCGATCCCGACGGCCACCATGCCCACGGCGCTCAACACAGCGCCGAGGGGCAACAGCCCGTTCTGGTCGGTCTGCTGTCCGACGCTGAGGACCTCGGCGGCGATGAAGACGATTCGCCCGATGAGGGCGATGCTCATGCCGATGCTCCCCAGGCGACGCTGCCCGTAGGGCCGCAGCATGCGAAGGCCGAGCAGCCCGGCAAGAAGCAGGACGTCGGCGACGATCCACAGGGCTTCAACGGCGTCGAAGCGCCAGCCGTGTTGTCCGGCGGGTATGGCGCCGGCAGCCAGCCACACCGCTCCGCCTGCCAACCAGAGCCCGCCCGTTCGCCCAAATCGGGCCCGGTCGCCGGTGTTGGTATTTTCCATTCGTTCCACGGTGGATTCCCTTCTCGGCCAGCGCTCGCCGGCCACGGATCGACGATGCGCCGCCGGCGACGGAAACACACGGGCGCCGAACAGGGACGTCCGGGACCTTTGGCGGGGTTCCCGGGACCCGATCCCGGGAAGCGCCGGGACGATCCCGGCGCACCCGGGACGCCGAGGGTGCACCATGGCGCCCGTGGACCAGGTGGCCGTCGGGCGAGACAGGGACGAAGACCCTTCTCGGCCCACGACCGGTTGGACCACGTGGGTCGCCCGCGCCGGCCTGGTTGTCGGAGTCGGCCTCGCCGTGGCAACGGTGACCGCGCACGCCGCCAACCGCCACCTCGCCGTCGGTCGGGCCCTGCCGGACCTCTTCCAGCCGTTCTGGCTCATCAATGCCTCGTCAGCGTTGCTGTTCACGGTGCCCGGTTGGTACCTGGCCACCCGCCGCCCTCGCGTCGTCGTCGGGTGGCTGGCCCTGGTGGCCGGCGTGGCTCATGGTCTGGCTGGCCTTGGCCTGGAGCTCGCTGTGGCCACCGAGCTCGGGCACCACCACCTCCCGCTGCCGACGTTCGGGCTTTGGCTGGCGATCTGGTGCCCCCTGGTGGAGCAGGCCGTGCTGACCGCCTTCTACGCGCTGTATCCCGATGGACGCCTGCCCGCTGGCTGGAAACGCGTGGTGGTCGTCGGCGCCATCGTCCTCGCCGCCTTCGGAGTGCTCAGCTCCGGCCTTGATCCACTCCCCGGGCGCGACGCCACCGTCGCTGCTTTGGCGCGCCTGCACAATCCGTTGAGCGTGGCCTTCGCCCGGTCTTCGGTGGTTTGGCAACCTCTGTTCTTTGGCCCGTCGGCGCTCGCCGTCATCGGCATCCTGGTGCTGCGGTGGTGGCGTGCCGAAGGCGACGCGCGCCGGGTGTTGTCGTGGATCGTGGCGTTCGGCGTGCCGGCTACGATCATCATCCCCATCTCGGTCGCGGTCCTGCCCGGCGGCCTCGGCGTCGCCATCGCCCAGGCCTCGACCATCCCTGAGGTCTGCATCATTGTGGCCGCCGTTCTGCGCAATGACGTGTACAGGATCGACGTCGTGCTCAACCGCACCCTGGTCTATGCCTGCCTGACCATCGCCGTGGCGGCGACGTACGGGGCCGCCATCGGCGTGGCCAGCCTCCCGGGGGCGGGCAGCTCCAGCTTTGCTCCCTTTGTCGCCGCCCTGGCCGCCGCCTTCGTCCTCGCTCCCGCACGCGCCCGCATCCAGCTGGGCGTGAACCGCCTGCTCTACGGCCAACGCGACGAGCCCACCACGGTCCTGCTGCGCGTCGCCTCCGAGCTGGGGGCGGCCGGCTCGGCCGAGCAGCTCCTGCCCGCTCTGGCGTCGACCACCGCGGCCGCCCTGCGTGTCCCCTACGTCGCAGTTGAGCTGACGACGTCGGCGGGGTCCGAGGTCATCGCCCACGGCGTGCGTCCGGCGGAGGTGACCCGCATCCCGCTCGTCCATCAGGGACGGAAAATGGGGGCCCTCGTGGTAGGCCGCCGACCGGGACAGCGTGTCCTTCCAGGTCGGGAGCGAGCCTTGCTCAACGACCTCGCCAGCCAGGCCGCGGTCGCCGCGGCCAACGTGGTACTCACCGAGGACCTGCGCCGGTCCCGGGAGCGGATCGTCACCACACGAGAGGAGGAACGCCAGCGGCTTCGCAACGACCTTCATGACGGCCTCGGCCCCCAGCTCACGGGTGTCGCTCTTGGTCTCGACCTCATCGCCGAGGGCGCCCCGTCGGATGGCCCGGCGGCGGCCGCGGCGGCCGAGCGCCTACGGGATGAGCTCGAGGACGCCATCGCCGACGTCCGACGCCTGGTCCATGGCCTCCGCCCGCCACGCCTCGACGAGGTCGGGCTGTGCGGCGCATTGCGCGAGGTGCTCTCCCGGGCCGAGCGGGGCGGGATGGTCCTGCGCGCCGACCTGCCCGAG
>JBBSIS010000228.1:0-5018 GCA_038231955.1 Acidimicrobiales bacterium | reverse complement strand
TATCGGGATCCTGGCCGAGGTCGAAGGACCGGTGGTCGTCCACGTAGAGGGACTTGTGGACGGTCGGCCAGGTCCGCCACGGCTGAAGTGCGACCGGATCTTCGTTGCAGGTGGTGAGGCACGCGCTGCGAGCCAACAGACCGGCGAGAACAGAGTTCGGGCGTTCGTCGACGTAGAGGTCGACGATCTGCCATGGAACCTCGTTGAGCTCGTAGAGAATGACGCGGGTCATGACGGGTGTGGACGCGAGTCAGGTCGGCGCCCGAGCAACCAGCATAGGCGGTGGGCGGTGGGCGGCGAGCCCCGGGGCCCGCAGTAAGCGCGTGAAGATAGCAATGCTCCATGTTGACCTGCCCCCGATCGGCAGCGGGGGTGTCGCCTATCAGGTCGACCTCCTGGCCACGACGCTGGTGGCGCGCGGCCACGACGTCACCGTCTTCATCACCGATGTGCCGCCGGTCGGTCGGTCGTACCGCACGGTACAGCTGCACGTGCCGTTCCGCAGCCCGATCCTGCAGCGCCAGCTGGGGCCGGCCAGGGCCTTCGCATCGGTCGACCTGACGAGCTTCGACGTGGTGCACGCCCACGGCGACGACTGGGCTGTGCCTCGAGGAGTTCCGAGAGTGAGGACCGTTTACGGCACCGCCCTCATGGAGTGCGTCACCGCTACTTCGATGGGCCGCCGGGGTGCGCAACTCCTTCACTACGGTCTCGAGTGGGTGGCGGGTGCGAGGGCCTCGACAACCGTCACCATCTCCGGCCACACCCGCCGATACCTGCCTTTCTTGACCCACTGCATTCCCTGTGCATTCGACCCGGATGTGTTCAGTCCGGGCCGCTCCCCGGCCGACGTGCCCACGATTCTCTTTGTTGCCGGGGTCCTTCGCGGTCGTAAGAGGGGACGGCTCATGCTCGCCGCCTTTTCCGAGCTGAGACGAACCGTCCGCGACGCGCAGTTGCACATCGTGTCGACCGAATGGGTCGACGCCCCGGGCGTGGTCTGTCACCAACGCTTGGGCCCTGGCGCTCTGGCCGCGCTGTACCGACGAAGCTGGCTGCTCTGCTCGACAAGTTCCTACGAAGGCTTTGGGGTGCCGTACATCGAGGCCATGGCGACAGGCGTCCCCGTCATCTCCACGCCCAACCCCGGAGCGCTGGAGGTGCTCGAAGGAGGCCGCCTCGGCGTGATCTGTCCGCCGCCTGAGCTAGCCGACCGGCTCGTGGCCCTCCTCGGCGACGAGGCCACCAGGCAGGATCTGACAGATTCTGGTCTCGAAGCTGCCGGCCGGTACGCCGCTCCTTCCATAGCGAAGGCATACGAGCGGGTGTACGACGAGGTGCGTCGCAGGTGACGTCACACCGGCGACAGGTGAGGTCCGTGGGCCTGGTACCCCCGGAACCGTCCGGAGTCCGGGACTACGGCCGGCTCTTGGCCGAGGCCCTCCGCCAGCGAGGATTCGCGGTGACCGAGCTCTGGTTCGTCAACGACGAACGCCGACTGCGAAGTGCGCTGCCCGCTTCCGCTCGGCTTCTGCTGGCCGCCATGAGGTTGTCGAGAACCGACACCGCGCTGTGGCACTACAGCCCCTTCGCCTACGCCGCTCGTGGAGTTCCCTTGGTTGGCGTGCTGTTCGGATTGATCGTCCGCGCTCGCCGAGGCCGTGTGGTCACCGTTCTGCATGAGCTCGCGTACCGCGGGGGAACCGGTGGACGGAGCCGTGTCATAGCTCTGGCACAGTGGCTGGCCCTTCGCGTCGTGATTCTCGGGTCGAACGAGCTGGTGGTCACCACCGAACAGCGGGCCCTCGCCCTTGGCCGTCTGCGCGTGGCGCGAGGGCGACCCGTGCACGTCGTGCCCGTGTTCTCGACGATCGGCGCGAGCCCGTCCCGATCGGAGCCCACGGATGGCCGCTTCACCATCGGGGTCCTGGGCCACAGTGGTGACGGTGTGCGATCAGACCTGCTCATCGATGCGCTGAACAGGCTCGGCCCCAAGAGGAACCTCAGACTCCTGCTCCTCGGCAGCCCGGACCAGGCTTCCGCCAGTGGCCGGGATTGGGAACAGCGTGCTCGCGAAACCGGGCTGACGACCGGCGTCGAATTCTCCGGGATCGTCGATGTCGAGGATCTTGGCCGGGAGGTGCGATCGTGCCATGTGATCGCGCTGGTCAACGAGGAGGGCCCGAGTAGCCGCAAGACGACTCTCGCCGGGGCTCTGGGCAACGGCGTTCCGACGGTGTCCCTCGACGGACCCAACCGTTGGAGCGACTTGGTCGATGCAAAAGCGGTGCTGGCGGTGCCACCGGACGCCGGCGCCCTTGCGGACGCCCTTGATCAGCTCTATCGGTCGCCTGAGCGGCGTCGTGAGCTCGGTCGCCGTGGCCACGCCTTCTACCAAGACCGCATGGGCATCGAGCAAGCGTCCGACGTCCTGGCCCGGATCATCGGTGAATCACTGCGCGACGATCGGAGCTGGGGTGGCTGAGGTTCAGGAACGCCGCGGCCGGGTCTTCGCCCGGTCGGAGGCGAGCCGTCGGAACACCTCAAGGTAGCGATCGACGACCAACGCAAGGTCAAAACGAGCCGCAGCCAAGGGCCCTTCCGCCCTCCAGCGGTCCAGAAGGACACCGTCGCCGAGAGCATCCAGGACTGCCTTCGAGAGTTGGCCCACGTCACTCGTTGACACGGTCCGTCCCCCGCCGTTCGCCAGGAGGGTGCTCGGCCCCGGGCCGTCGTAGGCGATGACCGGCGTGCCCAGGCTCAAGGCTTCCAGCACGGCCAGTCCGAATGTCTCCATTCGGACCGGATGCACGAGCAGGTCGGCCGCCTGAACCGTTGCTGCCAGGTCGTCCGGCGGCAGCCGGCCTGCGAGCCCAACACTTGACGACAGGCCTCGGGATGCGATTCGCTCTCGAATCTCCTGCCCCAACGTTGGCTCCCGTGGGGAGTCCGGTCCCACGATCAGGAATTGAGCCGGCCGTTTTGTCACAACAGCTGCCGCCATGTCGACGAAGTCCAGCGGTCCTTTGAAGCGCTGAAGCCGACCCACCATCACGATACGTGACCGATCATCGCGGGCCAGTCCAGCCCGGGCCCATGCCGCCTCAGCATCGCCCCCGCGAGCTGAGGCGGCCAGGCGCTCTCGGTTGAGCCCTGGAGGGATGAGCTCCACCGGGCCTCGCGCCACCTGCGCGTAGCCGTCGGCGGTTTCGGTGCTGATGGCAAAGCGGAGGCCGGTCAGCCGTCGGGTCAGGGTCTCGGTCGGCGTCGGTGAGGATGGCGGGTCGTACAGCTGGGTGCTGTGGGCCACATGAACGCCGAAACAACCCAGACGGCTGACGAGTTGGCCCTTCGGATGGCTGGCATGCACGACGTTTGGGCGGAACCGCTGGACCGCCTTGCGAACGGTGCGGGCGCCGGCGAGCACAGACAGTGGGTGACGAAAGCTCAATGGTGACCCGGAGGTGACGACGATCCCTCGCGAGTGGGCCAGGTCGTGGAGAGGCCCCTCACCCAGCACCACCAGCGAGATGGGGACCCCTCGCGCCTGGAGCCCGGTGAGGATGTCGACGAGCAGAACCTCGGCACCCCCAGCCTCGGCCACGGGCGAGACGGCCGCCACACGCACCGCATCGCCGGGCCCCACCGCGGGCACCTCAGAGACCGGCCAGGAAGCGCCCGAGCCTGGCGGCGACGGCACTGCGTCGAAACTGCTCGGCCAGGATTCGCGCCGTCGACGGCCAGTCGCCCGGGATGCCCGTATCGATGACGGCGGCCATCCGAGCGACGAGTTCGGCGTCGGCCCCCGTGTCGACCAGGAAGCGGTCTGGCAGGACCCTGGACGCCTCGCCCACCCGGGTTGCCACGAGTGCCTTGCCGAGGCCGAGGGCAACTGGCAGCTTTCCTGTTGTCCGGACCCAACCGGCGAGGTCGTCCGACTGTACCGACGTGATGAAGCCGGCGGGACGTAGGCGACGGGCCAGTTCGGACAACGGCCGCGGACCCTCGATCATCACCCGTCCACCGACTCCGAGCCGGTCTGCACGCCTCCGAAGCGCCTCGATGCCCGGGCCGTTCACCACGAGGAGTCCTTCGAGGTCCGGGCATCGGGCCACCAGGTCCACGACCTCCCATCCGTAGGCTCGGTCGCCCCTGGTCGGCTCTGATGCCGATCCAAAGCTGGCTACCAGTCGTCGATTCCCAACATCGCTGGCGGCGTCGTCGTTCAGCAGGTCATCGGGAACCGTGTCGGGCGCCCACCACAGGGGGGCGGAAGTCTTGGTCCTTAGGACGGCCAGATGAAGAGAACCTCGGCAGACGATGGCTCGGGCGTTCCGAAGCATCAGCCGCTCCACCACGTGATGACCGGCCGCCCTTGCCCGGCCGGAATTGGCCCGGGCAAGCGTGGCCGGATCGTCGCCGGTATCGACGACGTAGGGCCGTCGCGCTCGCGCCAGCGCCAGGGCGATGCGGGCGGTCAAGGCGTTGACGTCGATCAGGTAGGTCAGCGAGGCTGCGGCCAACCGCGACGATGCGTCGGCGGGATCCGCAGCGACGATGACCTGGGCGCCCGGTACGGCATCGAGCAGGAGCTGCGTCCTTTCATGCAGCGCGAGGCGAGCTCGCTCGGCTACCACCACCGTGACCGTCATCCGCCCCCCGGAGGAGACGGCACCGCGTCTCGTTGCGTCATGTCTGCCATCGCGATGCGCGTAGGCTACCGGTGGTGCGCCAGGGGCAATTCATGAACGGGTACTACCGCGCGTCCAGACGAGCCTCATCGGATCCGCCTGCGAGCCTGTACCCACCTGGTCGACATCACTACGCGCTGTCGCTCGTCTCACCGCTGCCGACCGCCCCGACGATCCTCGATTACAGCTGCTGGGACGGCGGCTTCATCCACAAGGTCAGTGAGATGACAGAGGGCGGTCGAAGCATTGGCTGTGACGTTGACGGCGACGCCATCGCCCGCGCCATCGAGCTCCACGGAGATACCGTCACCTTCTTCACCATCGAGC
>JBBSIS010000227.1:0-5051 GCA_038231955.1 Acidimicrobiales bacterium | reverse complement strand
GGTCCCCGACGACCAGATCAAGGGCATCGACGTGCTGCGGGCCATCCGCAGCTTCGACCCCTGCATGCCCTGCACCACCCACATGGACACGGGCCGGGGCGTCATCACCCGGGAGATCAACTCCTGCGGCTGCACCCTCGAGTAGGCACCCTCGAGTAGGCACCCTCGAGTAGGCCACCCACGGTCCCTCCAGGTCAGCGGTAGACCGGGCCCCCCTCCTGCGAGGGGGGCCCGGTCGCGCCTGGTCGACCCTGCGGGGTCAGCCGCGATGGTGGAAGCGCACGGGCAGCGTGTCGAGCACGAAGGATCCCAGCACCGTCGAGTGCTCGGCGTCGAACAGGACCAGGGCGAAACCTCCAGGCCCCGCCGGGTCGGCCCCGGCGACGTCGCCCGGCCGGTACATGGCTCGGAAGGCGATCGCGCACAACGTCCGCGGTCCGATGGAAGCGGCCTGCGGGATCTTGGCGGCTATTTCGTCCTTCGCGACCTTGCGCACACCGACGAGGGATCCCTTGCGGCCCACCGCGGCCTGAGCGGCGGGCAGGGCACGGAAGCAGCTGCCCGACGACGTATTGAGGGCATTACGGGGGGAGGCGCACGACGCCAGCCCGAGCACCATGATGGACACGACCGTCACCAGCCGCCTCACGGGATCGTCCCTCCACCGGCCGCAACTGCCCGCCTGTGGCGGGCGAGCTGTAGGAGCAGCCAGCTCCCCCAACCGAGAGGGAGCAGGCCCCAGAAGCTGATCATGCGGTAGAGCAGGACCGCGGCGACCGTGGAGTCGCGTACACCGCCGTAGTACACGAGGGCGATGCTGAGGCTTCCCTCGACCACCCCCAGCCCGCCCGGGGTGATCGGGAGGTTGGCCGCCAACTGCCCGGTCCCGTAGGCGAGCAGGAGACCCCGCCACGGCACGGAGGCGTGGACGGCGGCGAACGCGGCCGCCAGGCAGCCGCAGTCACAGCTCCAGTTGGCGACCGCACAGCCGAAGGCTGTCGCCCAGTCGCCACGGCTGGGGTGCACGGCGCGCAGGCGGTCGAACGCCCGCTCCACCATGGCGCGCGCATCGCCCCGCGGCCGGCGGACGACCCGCTGGCTGAGCCGGACGAGCCCGATGGCCGGGCCCTGTCCTTGGCCCCTGCGCACGCTGCGGCGGGCGGCCAGGACGACGAGCACCACCACGATGGCCATGGCCACGACTGCTGCGGCCACCCCGGTGGCGGAGGTCTGGCCATAGGCGGCGACCAGGCCGATCAGGAACAGGCTGCCCAGGCCGGCATCGGAGACGAGGGCGACGGCGACGAGGGTCCAACCGAGGCGCACACTGTCGGCGCCGAGGCGGCGCAGCTGGCGGAAGGCGAAGATGCCCGACCAGGCCGCTCCACCGGGCAGTGAGTTCTGGATGGAGTTCCCGGCCAGGGTGATCCCGGTGAGGGGCGCCAGCGGGACCGGGATCCCGCTCGACGCCAGCAGACGATGCTGGAGGGCGACGTAGGACGCCAGGGATCCCACTTCGGCGCCCACCGCCACCAACAGCCACCCCGGTCGCAGGTGCCCGAGGGCCGACGCCGCACCGCTGAGCTCGCTGCGGCGCCCGGCCAACAACGGCCCGGCCACGGCCAGGGCCACCAGGAACGGCACGGCGCGCACTGCCCACCATCGCCAGGAGCGGCGCGGCGCGCCCACCGCCGGCCCGGGATCGGCGGCGAGGTGATCGGGCGGGGCGCTGCTCATCCTCGGCAGAAAGGGAGCGGGGCCGCCGTCAGCGGAGGATGCCCGTGTGCCCAGGCTGTACCGGCCGGGTTGGGGCCAGACGCATAGCCCGTGGGCCCCGGCGCCGGCCTTGATCCGGGCCCGCAGGCTACCGGTGACGGTGTCGATGGCATAGACCTCGCTGTTGTTGCGCCCGGAGAGCCACAACACCGAGCCGTCGTCGGAGACACCCCCCATGTCCGGGCTCCCTCCCGGCACCGTCCACGTGCCGACGACGGCCCGGGTCTGGAAGCTCACGACCGAGATAGTGCCGGCCAGCCGATTGGAGACGTACAGGCGGGTGGCGTCGCGGCTGGGGTACAGCCCGTGGGCGCCCTTCCCGGTCGCCAGGAAACCGGTCACGGCCAGCTGGTCGCCGTCGATCTCCCACAGGCCGCCCCCCACCGTGTCGGCCACGTAGAACACCGCGCCGTCGGGGGACAGCTTCACGTCCTGGGGCATCGACCCGGCCCTGAGGGCGACGGTGCCCACCACGGACTGGGTGGCCACGTCGACCTTGACCATGACCCCGGAGAACTCACAGCTGGCCAGGAGGTAAGACCCGTCCCGGGAGAAGTCGAGGTGGTCGATCCCTTTGCACGGGATGGCCAGCGAATGCAACAGGGCCATGGACCGGACATCGCGGAAGTCGAGGCGCCCCAGCCGCTCGGCCACGACGATGGCAAAACGGCCGTCGGGCGTGAAGTACAGGTTGTAGGGGTCGTCGACAGCGACGGTCGGGCCGGGACGGCCGGTCGTGGGGTCGATCGGCGTCAGGGAATTGCCCTGGTCGTTGGTGACGAACAGGGTCAGCAGATCCCACGACGGCACCACGTGCTGGGGCAGCGCCCCCACCGAGAAGTGGTCGACGACCTTGTAGGTGGCGGGATCGATCACGTCGACGGTCCCCGCCTGTGAGTTCGGCACGTAGACCCTGGACAGGGCGCCCGACGTGGCCGGGCTGAGCCGGCCGGGACCGTCGGCGCCGTAGACGTTGTTCGGATCGACGAGCGGGGGGACGGTGGGTGTCGGTGCCGCGGCCGTGACCGTGGACGTCGTCGCCGGCGCCCGCGTGGTCGTGGGCTTCGAGGAGGCGGCTTGCCGGTCGGTCACGGAGGCGCATGCGCTCGTCATCAGGGCCGTAGCCAGAAGGGCGCCGCCCAGAGCCCTGCGGGGACGGCGGGCGCCGGGATTGGCGGCCGGGGGAACATGCATGGGTGGGATCATCCCAGCCAGCAGCACGCCCCAGGCCGCGCCGCGCCGCGACGCGGGCAACATGGTCTGATGACCGGGCTTCATGAAGACGAGGTGGCCGGCGACCCGATGCGGCAGTTCGAGGCCTGGCACGCCGAGGCCGGGCGCCCGGCGGAGATGGCGGTGGCCACCGCCACCGCCGGCGGCGCCCCGTCCGCTCGCATGGTCCTGCTGAAGTCGGTCGACAACACCGGCTTCGCGTTTTACACCAACTACGCCAGTGCCAAGGCCCGTGACCTCACGACGAATCCTCGGGCCGCACTACTGTTCTTCTGGCCGCCCGGTCGTCAGGTGCGCGTCTCGGGACCGGTGGCGCCGACGTCGACCGAGGAGGCCGACGCCTACTGGCGGTCCCGGCCCCGTGGCAGCCAGCTCGGGGCGTGGGCGTCGCGCCAGAGCGAGGTGATCGCCGGGCGGGGCGAGCTGGAGCGCCGCCTGGCCGAGGTCACGGACCGCTTCCCCGGCGACGTGCCGCGCCCCCCGTTCTGGGGCGGCTTCCGGATCAAACCGGAGACCGTGGAGTTCTGGGAGCACCGCGACGACCGCCTGCACGACCGGCTCCGGTACCGGCGGTCGCCGGACGGGTGGGTGGTCGAGCGCCTGTCACCCTGACGCGTCCATGATGGCCAGGATGTCCTCGCCGTAGCGCTCGAGCTTGAGCGGGCCGATCCCGGGGCAGGCGGCCAGCTCGCCGACACTGGCCGGCCGGCGCTCCGCGATGCCCTTGAGGTGGGCGTCGCTCATGACCACGTAGGGCGGCACCTTGTTGCGGCGGGCGATCTCCGTCCGCCACCCGCGCAGAGCGTCGAAGACCGGCGACTCCCCCGCGGCCGGCACTTCCGTCCTCGTCCTGGCCTTCGGCGCCGGCGCGGCCACCTCCCGGACCGCGGCCTTCGTTGCCGTCCCGGCCAGCTCGGCCACGAAGGGCGACGGGGCGGCGGCGTCGCCCAGGACGACAACCGACGTGGCCGCCCGGGTGATGGCGACGTGGAAGACCCGCCGCTCCTCCTCCACGTCGTCGGCCAGGCGATGGGGGAACAGGTCGGCGGACGCGCCGAAGACGACGACGTAGGGCCACTCCCGTCCCTTGACCCGGTGGACGGTGGACAGGTGGACGCAGGGCCCGACCGGCGCGCCCTCGGACGGGACCGCCAGCGCGCCGCGCAGCCAGGGCTCGAAGCCGGCGGGGTCGGGATGGAGGGTGGCCAGCTGCTCGAGGGCCCACAGGTCGTCGCCGTGGGCGGAGCGGTCGGCCGTCCCCCTCGAGGCGTCGAGGGCGTTCATGGCCCGGTCGAGGCCCACCTGGCTGCGCACCAGGGCCAGGACGCCTGCGGTCGTCGCCGTCGGCGCGGCCACAGCCTGGGCCAACAGCTCCAGGTCGTCGGCATAGGTGTGGACCCGGGCAGAATCGTCGCCCGACAGCCAGTCGCCCAGGCTGCGCAGGTCGGCGATCGACGTCCGGGGCCGGCGGCCCATCATCTCCAGGACATTGCGGGCGATCTTGCGCGACGGGCGGCGCACGGTGGCGGCCACGTCGTCCCGGGAGATGTCGGCCGGGGCCAAGGCGATGCGCAGGTAGGCCAGGGCGCCGGCGATCCCGGTGCGGCCCAGGAGCTCGGTGCCCACCGCCCGGTTGCAGGCGATGCCCGACTGAGTGAGGAGGATCTGGATGGGCAGCAGGACGGCGTTGACCCGGGCCAGCACGGCGATGTCGTCGGCCGCCACCCCTGCGGCCAGCCACGCCGCCACCCGGTCGCGCGCCACCACGGTGAGGTCGTCGACCGCCACGTGCGCCACGTCGAGGGCGCCGGGCTTCTCGGCCCTTCCGGGGGCGGCGCTGATCTCCTTGGGGATGCGTCGGCGGTTGTAGCCCAGGAGCTTCCTGGCCCCCTCGACGATGGCCGGCGGGCACCGGTAGTTGACCTGGAGGTCGTAGCTGGCGGCGCCGGGGAACCACCGCCGGTAGTCGATGAGGAACCCGGGGTCGGCGCCGGCGTAGCCGTAGATGACCTGGTCGTCGTCACCCACCCCGAAAACCGAGG
>JBBSIS010000226.1:0-5081 GCA_038231955.1 Acidimicrobiales bacterium | reverse complement strand
GGCCACCACGCTGGTGCTGGCCAACCGGGTCGAGGGGGGCGTGGTGGCCTACCACATCGCCTTCACCGTCTTCTTGCTCCCGTTCGCCCTACTGGCCCATCCGGTGATGACCACGGTGTACCCGCGCCTCGCCGCCGAGGCCCACGCCGGGGCGTGGGCCCGGTTCGCCTCCGCCCTGGGTGAAGGGGCCCGCAGTGTCGCCTTCCTGATCCTGCCGGCCGGGGCACTGCTCGTGGTTCTGGCCGGGCCCGGCCTTCGTGTGGTGCAGTTCGGCGCCCTCGACGCCGGCGGAACGGGATTGGTGGCCCGAGCCCTCGCCGCCTACGCCCTGGGCCTGGTCGGCTACGCCGGCATGCAACTGTTCACCCGGGCGTCGTACGCGGCCGGCGATACCCGCACGCCCACGCTCGTCAACTTCGGGGTGGCGGCCGCCGGGTCCGCTCTCATGGTCGTGCTGTTCGAGGCCGCCTCCGGCTCGGGGCGCCTTGTCGCCCTCGGTGTGGCTCATTCCGTGGCCATGGTGGGCGGTGCCATCGCCCTGGGACTGGTCCTGCGGCGACGGGTGGGCATGCCCTGGCCGCTCCGGGCCACGCTCAGCCGTAGCCTGTGCGGAGCGGTCGTGGCCGGCGTGGTCGCCCGGGTCGTCGCCGGGGCGGTGCCCTCTGGGAGCCGCCCCGCCGCCGCGCTGGCGCTGGCCCTCGGCGGGGGCGCGGGCACGGGCGTATACCTCCTCATCGCGTGGGCGCTTCGGGCCCCCGAACTCGCCGGCCTGCGACCTTCGTCGGCGCACCATCGTGGAATGGTCAGCCAGTGATCGATCAGGAACCCCGTCGCGTCGTCGCCGTCGTGCCGGCCAAGGACCGCGTCGATTCGGTGGGGGCCACGGTGGCCGCCCTCCTGACGATCGCCGAAGTGAGCGACGTCCTCGTGGTCGACGACGGGTCGACCGACGCGACGGCGTCCGCCGCCCAGGGGGCCGGCGCGTGGGTGTTGCGGCTTCCGGCGAACCTCGGCAAGGGAGGGGCGGTCGCCGCCGCGGTGGCAGCCACTCCCGAGACCGACGTCTACCTCCTCGTCGACGCCGACACCGGCGCCTCGGCGGCGGCGGCGGCGGCGTTGCTGCCGCCGGTGCTGGAGGGCTCGGCGGACATGACGGTGGCGGTCCTACCCTCGGCCGCCGGACGGGGCGGCTTCGGCCTGGTCCGCCGGCTGGCCGGGGCGGGCATCCGCCGGGGGACTGGAGGGTTCCGGCCCGCGGCGCCTTTGTCGGGGCAACGGGCCGTGCGGGGCCCGCTCCTACGGGGCATGGATCTGGCGCCCCGGTTCGGCCTCGAGGTGGCCATGACCGTCGATGCCGCCCGGGCGGGGGCGCGTGTCGTCGAGGTACCGGTGGCCATGGAGCACCGTCACACCGGTCGCAGCGTGGCCGGCTTCGCCCACCGGGCCCGTCAGGGGACCGACGCCGTGCGGGCGTTCTGGCCCCGGCTGACGTCGGCCCGGGCGCGCGTGGGCTTGATCGTCCTGGGCCTGGTGCTGGCCGTCGTCGCCTCGACCTGGTCGGGGGCACGCTGGCCACCGTCGAGCGTGGCCCCCACGGCGTCGGCCGAAAAGGTGTTGTTGGTCGGCGTGCCCGGCCTGGGCTGGGACGAGGTCGGTACCGGGACGATGCCGAACCTCGATCGTCTGGCGGCCCGAGGCGCACTCGGGGCCATGAGCGTGCGCACCGGATCGGCGGTCCCGTCGCCCCAGGAGGGCTACGCCTCCCTGGGGGCGGGCAGCCGGGTACGCGCCGGTGCGACGGGTGGTGCCGCCGTCACTGTCGACGGCGGCGTCGAGGTGCCCGACGCCGCCGGGCTTCGGGCCGGTGCCGGTCCCTACCTGTCCACCCGGCCCGGCGACCTGGGCGACGCCCTGCATGCCGCCGGCCGGCGCACCGCGGTGGTGGGCAATGCCGACCTGGCCCCCGGGCTGGCCGGCCCGGTGGCGGTGGGCCACCCCGCGCTCTCGCGCCCGACGGCCGTAGCCCTGATGGACCGTGGCGGACTGATCGACGGCGGCACCGTCGACCCCCAGGAGCTCCTGGTCGGTGCGAGGGCGCCGTACGGGCATCGAGCGGACCTCGACGCGGTGGCCGCCCGGGTCGGCGCCGCCCTGACCGACGCCGACGTGGTTCTTGTCGACCCCGGCGACATCGACCGTTCGGCGGCCCTGTCCTCATTGGGCGCGCCCGACTGGTTCGTCGCCGCCCGCCGAGCCGAGGCCCTCGCCGCCACTGACGACCTGATCGGGCGGATGACCGCCGGCCTGCCGGCCTCGACGCTGCTCCTGGTGGTGTCGGTGGTTCCCCCCGACGACGAATGGCGTCTCACGCCGGTCGTCGCCGCGGGGGCCGGCGTCGTCCCTGGTTACCTTTATTCGCCTTCGACCAAGCGCCTCGGGCTGGTCACGCTGACGGACGTGGCGCCCACCGTGCTGGCCGCCCTGGGCGCGCCGGTGCCGGCGGCCCTGGTGGGTGCGCCCCTCCGGTACCACGCCGCGCCCGCCCCCGACCTGGGCCGCCTGGCCCGTCTCGATCGCGACACCGCCTTCCGGGAGCGGATCTGGCTCCCTGTGACCGTCGGCTTCGTCGCCTTCCAGCTGATGGCGTGGTTCCTGGTCGCCCTGGTGCTGGCGGGCCGGCTGCCGAGGCTGCCGCGGACGTGGCTGCGTGCCGGCGCCCTGGCTGTGGCCGGCTTCCCGCTGGCCACCTTCGTCTACCGGGCCATTCCCTTCTCCGCCGGCCTGGGCGGCCGGGGGCTCGTCCTGCTGGTGGCCGTCGACGTGGTGGTCGTGGCCCTGGCCCTCCGGGCCCGCCGCCACCCTCTGTCGCCCCTGGCGTGGATCCTCGGCGCCACCGTGGCCCTGTTGGCCCTCGACGTGGTCACCGGCGCCCGGCTCCAACTCGGCGGCATCCTGGGCTACGCGCCCCAGACCGCCTCTCGCTTCTCCGGGCTGGGAAACACGGACTTCGCCGTCCTGGCCGCGGCCGCGGTCCTGGTGGCGTCGCTCCATGTGGCCCACGCGCCGCGTCGCGGCGACGCCCTGGTGGCCACGGCCGTCTTCCTGGCCATCGTGGCGTTCGTGGACGGCGCCCCGTCGTTGGGCAACGACGTCGGCGGCATCCTCACCCTGGTTCCCGTCTTCGCCCTGGCGCTGGTGGCCCTGACCGGCCGGCGGGTGACGTGGCGGGCGATGGTCGTCGTTGCCGCCGCGACCTTCGTGGTGCTCGGCCTGGCCACGGCCCTCGACCTGTCGCGTGCGCCGTCGGCCCGCACCCACCTCGGGCGGTTGGCGGCCGAGACGCTGCATCACGGCGACGGCAGCCTGTTCACCACGGTGGCCCGCAAAGCGTCGGTCAACGTGCGGGTCCTGCGTCAGTCGGTCTTCACCGCGGTGGTGCCCGTCATCGCCATCGGTGCCCTCGCCGGGATCGTTCGCCGGAAGGGGCCGTTCCGTGACCTCCTTCCCGTCGGCTCGCCGCTGCGGGCGGGCGTGCTGGGCGCCTTGGCCGTGGGCCTGCTCGGCTCCGCCGCCAACGACTCAGGGGTGATCGTGATCGCCATCGTGCTCGTGGAGGTGGGCCCGTTCCTGGCCCTGCTCGCCCTCCGGGATGTACCGCGGTCGGCGGCCCTGCTCGAACCCGGCGGCGATACCAGCACCGCGGCCGCCGCCGCCCTACCCCCGCCCGGCCTGGCCACCCGATGATCTCGCTGCTCTGGGCCGTGGGCCTCGGGTGCCTGGCCGGCCGCCTGGCCTGGCTGGCCGTCCGGGCGCTGGTCGTACACCCCGTGCTGGCCCGGGCGAACTACCGGGGCCGGGCCGTGCCGACGGCGGCCGGTGTGGTGCTGCCCCTTGCCGCGGTGGCCGTGGAAGGGGGACGGGCGGTGACCGGGGCCTTCGGGGTCGTCCACGACGTGGGAATCACCACCGTGCGGGCCGTGGTCCTGCTGGCCGCCGTCGGCTTCGCCCTTCTCGGTCTGGTCGACGACCTGGCCGGGGGCGGCGGTGGGGCCGTTCCGGGCGGGGGGGCCCCCGTGGCCCGGGGTTTCCGTGGCCATCTCGGTGCCCTCGCCAGGGGCCGGCCCACCACCGGCGCGCTCAAGCTGCTCGGTGGCGGGCTCCTGGCTCTCGTCGTGGTCGCCCCGGTCTCCGGGGCCTCACCCGGCCGGCTGCTGGCCGACGCCGCTCTGGTGGCCCTCAGCGCCAATCTGGCCAACCTCTTCGACCGGGCCCCGGGCCGAACCGTCAAGGTCGCCCTCGCCGCCTTCGTGATCGTGGCCCTGGCCACCCGGCGTCTTTCGCCCTTGAGCGGGCCCGGCGTCGTCGTCGGGGCCGGCCTGGGACTGTTCGTCGACGACCTGCACGAGCGGCTCATGCTCGGCGACACCGGGTCGAACGTCCTGGGCGCGGTGGTGGGCCTGGGTCTCGTGGTCTCCTGCGGTCCGACGGGGCGCACCATCGCCCTGCTCGCAGTGGTGGCCCTCAACCTGGCCGGCGAGCTCGTGTCGTTCAGCCGGGTGATCGACGCAGTGGCGCCCCTGCGCCTGCTGGATCGCGCCGGCCGGTTGCCCTAGTCCCGACCCTCGGTGTGCCTGCCCGCGGCGTGCCTACCCTCGGTGTGGGTGACGTCGGCGTGGCCGCCGTCGGCGACGACCTCCTCGACGGGGGAGCCGGCGGCTGCGGCACTCTCGGGGTCGGGTGCGGCCAATGGCGGCGCGGACGGGAGGCGATTGAGGGCATTGATCAGAGCCCGGAGCCGGCCGTGGCTGGCCCGGTCGAAGTCCAGGCCGAGACGGGGTAGGTCGACGTGGTCGCTGTCGGCCACCTCCGGTGGCGAGGGCGGAACGCTTTCGATGCGGCCGCGCGTGCAGATGTCGGCGAAGGCCTCATTGAGCACGGATAGCTCGGCCCGGCTGGGCGCGGACCGGAGACGGACGATGAGACGGCTGCCCACGTACCTGATGGAGTGGTAGTTGCGGAAGAAGCCGAGAACTTCGCCGACTGCGGCGCTGACGTCGTCGGTGATGCACACCAGATGGAGG